>DATEPF010000269.1:0-16082 GCA_035273325.1 Pyrinomonadaceae bacterium
CTACCGCCGTTGGGTACATAGACAATGATTATCGGCTGGATCTCCTGGCTGCCGATAAGCGCTGCGGCGGTCTCGTCCAGTCTCCAATTCACGAACGTGCTATCGCCGTCGTGCATGTAAAGTGTGGGATAACGTCGATTCGGTTCTTTAGCGTAATCGGGTGGCAACCAGACAACTAGATCGCGATCCTCGGCAAATTTGGAGTCAAACTTTTCATGGAACCGGTGGTCGGATGTAAGGTCGCGATTTTGAGCGAAGACCGAGGAGACGCAAACTCCCAGCAGCAACACGCTCACGTGTATTGCTGGTTTTAAGTGGCGGCACTTCATGCAGGAAAGGATAACCACGGTGCAGCAGTCGTTTTGATCGCAATTTAGATCCGATCACAAAACAGACGAGTAACACCAAATCGAACTAAGAAACCGCGCGGTCAGTAATCTCCAAAGCGCGATCAATAATTGCAAAACCGTCCTTTAACTCAGCTTCAGTAATACATAGCGGCGGATTCGTGAAGAAGTAGTTCCAACGCACAAACGTATACAAACCTTCCTGGCGGAAGAAGTTTCCTAACTCCTTCATTTCCGGAGACGTTCCGTTAAACGGCGCCATTGGCTCCATCGTTTGCCGGTCTCGCACAAGTTCGACCAGTCCAAAGAGACCGATATTGCGGGTCGCGCCCACAGAAGGATGCCGGCTCTGCAGATCTTCCAACATGCCTCGCATCACTTCACCCATGCGTCTCGCGTTCTCGATCAAATTGTCCTCTTCATAAACGGCGATTGTTGCGAGGCCTGCGGCACACGCCAGCGGATGGCTGTTGTAAGTCAGTCCACCCCAGAAAACGTTGTTCTGAAAATGGTCCGCAATGTGGCGGCGCATGCCGATCGCGCCGAGTTGGACATAGGCGCTGGTCAGACCTTTAGCCATCGAGAGGAGGTCGGGCACGACCTTCCAATGATCCACCGAAAACCATTCGCCGGTACGACCGAAACCGGCCATCACTTCGTCGGCAATCAAAAGAATTCCATATTTGTCACAAAGCGCACGCAGGCCTTGCATGTAGCCATCAGGCGGAATCAGGATTCCATTCGTTCCCACAACTGGTTCGACAATGATCGCCGCTATGGTTTTAGTACCTTCCAGTTCCAAAACCTCTTCGGTGCGAAACAGTACCTCTTCGGTTGTTTCGAATCCTTTCTGAATACCGTGATAAAAATCAGGAATGCGGAACACGCCCGGGATGCCTGGTTCGGCTGCCCAACGTCGCGGATCGCCCGTGAGTGTCAGCGCACCTGCCGTTCCCCCATGATAGGCCCGGTAGCGCGCGCCGATTTTGTGACGGCCTGTGAACAAACGCGCAATGCGAATGGCGTTTTCATTGGCCTCGGCTCCCCCATTCGTGAAAAAGAAAGCGTCGATGTCCCCGGGAGTAATCTCGGCCAGCTTGGCTGCCAACCGCGCGCGCATCTCCGTCGCCATGAACGGATTGGCATACGCGAGCGTGGCCGCTTGTTCCTGTATGGCTCGAATGACGCGCTCATCGCCGTGCCCGATATTGACGCACATGAGTTGGCTGTTGAAATCGATGTAGCGTTTTCCTTCCGGCGTCCAGAAGTAGATTCCTTTTGCGCCCGCAACGGGAATTGGATCGACAGCCGATTGCGCGGACCACTCAAACAACGTGTGGCGGCGGCACAACTCGACGATTTCATCGCCGGACATTTGTTCACTCTTCTCAGCGGTAGTAGTCATAGTTTTAGGTGCACATGAATTCTGCGTGGGTTTTGCCGTCCCGTTTTATCAGGTTTGAAGTCGCGCCGATGCTACTGCAAAGGCGGAACCGTGCACAACGGCGCTGGCGCTAACTTCGCAAGCGCCCCAACGATTGTTCGTGTTGTTTAAGGCGAGTGATTTCGTGTAATTCGTGGATCGTTTACAGCGCACAACCAGCGATCCACGAAATACACGAAGCACGCACGAAGGTCTTTCGAACTACTTATCTGCGGGACGGCTGCACGAAATGAGCGTGCGGCTATTCCGGTCGAACCTCTAAACCCTTTAAATCTAGCGGATCTTATAAATTATCGCGTAGGCATAGCGGTTGCCATTAGCAGACCGGCAACGTCTACGATTACGAGGAGATAACATTGAAAAATTTTAAAAAGGGTATCGGCGCAGCGTTCTTGTCGCTCGCATTCGTTCTGAGTTTGGTTGTGGCGACCAGCGGCAGCGCCCAGGCACAGTATCGCAATGATGATGGCAGGTACGGACGTAATTCCAGGGAAGCACGTAAGGAGCAGAAGCGCATTTGGAAGCAACGTCGCAAAGAGGCTCGACGCGCAAATCGCCGGAATGACGGTGTCTATAACGATGGACGTTATGGCCGGAATGACGGCTACCGTAACGACGGCTACTACGGAAATAATGGCGGCTACGGTAACAATGGTGGATACGATCAGCAGGAACTGAATCGTGGATACCAACAGGGAATACAGACGGGCGCAAGCGACGGTCAGCGTAACCAAAGCTACGATCCGCAACGTTCACGTCACTTTAAAAACGCCTCGACACAGGCTTTCCGCGAAGGCTTTGTGAGAGGTTATGACCAGGGTTACCGTCAGTATGCGGGCAACGGAGGATATCGGAACAATTCCGGCAACGGTGGTGGATTGGGAGCCATCCTCGGCAGCATCCTGGGCCAACCTTAATTCGTAACTCAGTTTTGATAAAGGTGTCGCTGACGGAAACGTTCGCGGCACTTTTCATTTTCTTAAGACCCACGTCGTCATCGCCCGCAGATTCTCTACTACTGTAGTTTTTATCGGTTCTAGAAATTCGCCGTGAAGCTGGTCAGAAACTCTGTGTAACATTGCGGCATCAACCAGAAACCGATCGGAACCATCGGGTAAACGGTAACGTCTGTCTTCGATAAGACGAACCTGATCTTCAATACCTATTGTCGATGCCAGACGCGCGAAGAAGGTTCCGCCCGGCTTCAACACGCGCCACATCTCATCGACCATCGCTCTCCAATGTTGATCATTGCTGGCAAAATGAAGGACGGCGCTGCTTACCACTAGATCGAACTTCTTTTCCTCGAACCCCATTTTCTCAACCGGAGCAGTTCTGAAGTTTTCGGGCGGCAGACGAGGAGCCAAACTGGTCGCGAGGTCGCGGACCCGTGTGATGGCTTGATCAGACTCATCAACTGCAAACACTTCGTACCCGCTCTTTAGAAAGAAAATAAGATTTCTTCCCGAGCCACAGCCGGCATCGAGTACACGCATGCCCGGCAACAGCCGACCCTTCAGCAATTGGTCAAACAGGTAAATGTCTATTCCACCGAACCACTCCTGAAGATTAATGGACGTTTGGTTCATTGCTTTTCGGCCGCTGTGCTGTGAGTTGGAATGGCCGCCACTTCGCGCTGACTAATCACTTCATTGTCTAAATGATCTTCGCGCAGACTCAGGCTGCGCGGTTTAACACCAAGCGTGCCGGTCAGCGTTAATCCAATCACGTAAAGCGCCAGCGCAAAGAACGAGATGTATCCCGTCGCCGGGGCGAACGAGGGTGCGTCAAGCGTACCGAGCGCGGCGCCCTGCACCAGCGCCCCGGCGATTCGTTTCATCCATCCACCATCGGTAGCAAACAAACTCGCGAGCAGCATGTGCTTCAATATGAAGGCGGTTGCAAACAGAACGATCAAACTGCGCAACAACCGGCGGGCGTCGAACGAGGAGAATTGGTTGTTCCATAAGGTCCACAAGAAAAAGAATGAAAACAACCAGTGAAGCAAACCGCGCTCGGGAAGGACTGAATTAAAAGCCTGGGCCGAAGCGAAGAAGAGTGTGAGCAGTAACCAAATGTTTGAAGCGTTTTCGAAAGGTGGATTGTCCGAAGCGACCATAGACCGCAGCTCGATTAAGCCTCCGCGCAGGAACAACAGCATCAGCAGTACTGCAAGTAACAGCGTTATCAACGGCGGTGGAAAAAACACGAACGCGCTGTCATCCAAACTGACGCGTAAGCCTCCCAGTAAAGCGACCGTCAGAAAAATAAACGGCAAGAGGACGTAGACCAACAGCGCACGGTTCTTCGATTGCGGAGTGCGGATTTCGGATTGCGGAATGTCTCTAATCACGGTTTTCGCTTTCGTGCTCCTGCCTCCTGCCTTCTGCCGCCTGCCTCCTGCCTCCTGCCTCCTGCTTACTTCCTTTTCCGTGTCACCTCAACTGGACTAAGGTCGCTCCACGTCCGTTCCGTACCTTGTTCCAATTCCGCCTTCAATTCTGCGGCTGTGCGCATTTGAAGGTTTGCATCATCAACCGTGAGCGGCACTGGCGAAAGCGTGATGGCGCGATTTACCGCGTCGAGTCCCTGCTTAAACAAATTCTGATCGTAGTAAAGGCGGCCCCAGCCTTCTCGATAAAAAGAGTAGGCGATGTAAAACTGTGTTTTCGGATCGGATTGCGCGGGATCGGCACGCTGCCATTCATCGCGGGCGGCGCGGAATTGATCGCGACGAAATAGATCGAGCGCGGCGTTGAACTTCTGCTCGTCCACCTGGTAAGTACCCGCCGCCACCTGGGCGCCCGTAGCCACTTCCTTCAAACTGCGCGGCTCTGTCGCGTACAGCCACACGACTAAGACACCGTAAACCAAAGTGATTGCGAGCCCCAGAATCTGTGTAGCCGTCCTCCTCATAGTGTGATTATGGCAAAACAAAAACGATCCACGAAATACACGAATTACCGCTAATTCCTTCGTGACGTTTCGTGCATTTCGTGGATGTACTTCCTGTCACTGGCTAAGTGCCTATTTGCGAGCGCGGCGCTTCCGGAATTTACGAAAGAGCATACCGGCCATGCCGCCGATGAGGATCAGTGCGCCGAGGATTAACATTAAGGTGAGAGGATTGTCCGACATCAAACTCTCACCGGCGAGCACGATCAGGACGGCATAAATTCCTTCTGAGATGGCCATTGCTACTACGAAACGCCAGAACGAATACTGAATCCCACCCAGCACATAGCCGGGTATCTCGGAGGGAACCGCAAAACAAAATAACAGGACCATCCAGAACCTGGTGCGGCGCCCAACGTACTCCTGATACTTCTCAATCTTTTCTTTGTAGCCCAACCGCATCAACAGAGGTCGCGCAAGTTTTCCAATTTGGTAGGCCAGCACAGCTCCGGCTAACCATCCGCCCCACAGCAATAAGAAGGTGACAAACTTGCCCCATACGAGATTGGCCGGAGGCACCAGTGCGGCGCTGGACGCAAAGGCCAGCATCGCCGAGAGCATAGAAAAGAGAAAGAAGACAACTGCACCCAGAAATGGGTTAGCCGCCATCAACCCTTTGGCCCACAGCGTGATCGAGTCCAGAAGGCTGCGAAAGGTTTCAGAATACGAAAGCAGGAAGAGGCCGGCGACCAGCGCGAGCAAACCAACCACTAACAATATCGATCGCTTCTTCCACATGCGCTCATTATCAAAGACGATGATGTCGTAATCGTCAAACGGGCGACTAAAAAGCGATCCACGAATTACACGAAATTTCGTGTGTTTCGTGGATCGCTCTCTCTTTGTCGAATAAGCGCTATTGGAAGAATTAGCAGTAGCGGGATCAGCAGTACAAAGGCGGAATGTTCGAGGAATGCTTTAGCGGCGAACTCCCCGCGATAGACAGCATTCGCGAGGGGCAACCCCAAAGTCGTTGCGTAATAAATAACAAGCGGAAGAATGAATTGACTTATTCGAACCAGACCACCTGTTGTCCTGCCCGCGCCGATGGTCTGGTTTTGAGTTCTCTCGAGCAGCAGAAACAGCAGCAACAGGAAGCCGAAATAAATCACTATTCCTTCCAACCGGTGAAGTTGATTTGCACTGAGACCCGTAGCGTTCCAACGGTCACTTTGCAGGTGCAGTGCGGTTGAAATACGAACTGTGTTAGCCGCGATTGTTGCTGCGTACGAAATCACTAGAACCAATGGAATTCGTTTCCATGTAAGTTGCCCGCGCCAAAGTTTCGCAATCGATAACATCAGGAAGGCAGTGATCATGAAATTGACGCCGGCGCACGAGGTCGCGATCAGAAAGCTGCGATCACTGCTCATGTAGCCGGCGTGCATTTCAAAATTGAACGTTCTACCGGTAACAATCTCCACCAGAAAGGTGGTAGGCGCCAGAACCCAACGCAGCTCGTTGACGCTGGCGTTTGAGTAAAAAGTCTTCATCCCCAGCGAGATGAAGAGTATGGCCAATAATTTCGCGAGCTGGTTGTATCTTGTGTATTTCACGTTCATTCGAGATCCCGGCTACCATCCGGTCCATTTTTAGTTCGTATTGTTCGCGTTAATTAGTGGATCGACTTTAACTACGTCCTACAAAAATCAATCCACGAATTACACGAACCGACTCGCGTCGCTTAAACGCTCGATGCCAACCTTCGCTTGCGATTGCGCCAGAACATGTACAGTCCCATCAGCAACACCACACTGACCAACCAAACCAGTTCCGGTTCCGTGCCGTTCTGGGTATCTCCACCCACTGCTAGATCAGTCACACCCAACGGCAATGGTTGCGCCTGCTTCACATCATCGGCCGGACCAAGCGGGTTGCGTACTTCCTCAAGGACCGCGATGAACGAGGTGTATTGAGTCAACAGGCTGTACTTCAAACCTAACGCCGTGATCCCCTTGACCTGATCGTCGCCAACCTCGCTGGCGCCGTAATCAGAAAGCTCAGCGATCCGCGAACGGGCCCACAGGAAACGCAAGGCCCTGTTGGATTCAGCGGGCTGCGCCGAAGCGACATCAAAACTCGTCAGGTAATCGCCGCGTCCTGACAGCCCTGTTAATTCGAAACTACCTGTTACTGGTCCACGCCATTTGCCAAACAGGATGACCGGCCGCTGGGCCAGCAAATCTGGGAAGTGCACCGGATGAACGTCGTATGTATCGAAGCCCACCGTACGTATTTTTATGTCGGTGAGTACCGGCGTTTGAATGTACTCCCTGAACTTCGTGGCAATTGCCGCCGCTTCTTCCGGCTTCGTTACGACGAAGGGTTCACCCATTCCTGCCTTTGCCACACCTTCAATCAGGTAACGGTTCACAGACGAACCAATTCCAAACGAAAAGACATTGCACCGATCCAGGTTTTGCCGGATGAAATCAAACACGCCGTGTTCCGCGGAGATGAAGCCATCTGTTACTAGCACCACGCTACGCGAAATCTGATCGTTGCGCGGGATGCTCATGGCCTGTTGCAACGCGGCCAGCAACTCTGTACCACCACCGCCGCGCTGTTCGTCGATTAAGCGAATCGCTCCGGCAACGTTTTCGGGACTCGCCGGTATCGACTTAGGCGCCAGCACCGAAGAATCTCCAGCAAACAGAACCACGTTGAAGGAATCGGCCGGCCGCAGTTGACCGATCAGATCACGGAGCAGTTGTTTGGAGGTGTTTAGTGGAAAGCCTTCCATCGAACCGGAAATATCAACCACGAAAATGTACTCGCGCGACGGGATGTCTTCGGTGGCCACTCGCTGCGGCGGTTGGGCCATGTAAAGGAAGAAGTTTTCGTCTTGTCCCTGAAAGAGCAGCAGGCCGGAGGTGATTTGATTTCCGGCCAGGCGATAACGCAAAACAAAATCACGATTGCCTTGAAACGCGTTGGCTTCGTCGAGCGTCACATCGGCGATCGTGGCCCCCTGCCACAGCGGAGAGACCTTGTGAGACGGACTGGTCAGGTCCTGTATCGGCATGCCGGCCGATAGTCTCGTTGAAATATGAAGTGTGCTGGTGGGCTGCTTACCCATCGGCAGGTAGGGACTCTTTACCCATTGATCTTCCTTCGCCGCAGTCGCTTCCTTTTGCGAGGAGTACCTCGGACCAACCACCGTTGGGAAAACGACTTCGTACACGCCATCCGTCGGCACCAGCAATTCCGTGTAACGCAATTCAATCTCAACCTGGTCCTGCGGCATGATGTTCGCCAGGCTCATCGAGAAAACGTTTGGCCTGTCCTGCTCGAGAAGTGAGGCGCTTTTTCCCTCCTGCTTCGCTTTATCAAATTCCTGTCTCGCTTTCTCGCGTTCTTTGATTTTCGCCACCACCACCTGGTCGCGAATGCGCATGCGCATCGCGTAGACGGCCGCGCGGGTAGAGGCCGGAAACACATATGACGCATTGATTGGCCGCGATCCTTCGTTTCGATACGTCTGGACCACTTTCACGTCGGCAATCACGCCGGAAACGGCGATTTCGACGCGCGTGTCTTTAAGCGGCAGATGATCAACGTTGGGGTCGCCCTGCACGAAGAAATACGGCGCCAGGGTTTTATCTTCAGGAGTTTGTGCGGCCGCGAAAGTCGAAAAAGAAGTGATCGTAAACAGGACCAAAAAAACATTTCGCAAGTTGTGGATTACCACGGTGTTCATGTCATCAGCTCCGTCAGTCAGTTAGAAGGCCTGGGCGCGCCTTCTTTTTTTGTAACGTGCCGATGCTAGGGGCGGTGAGTAACGAACAGAATGTTGGCGGCCACAGCACCATGCCCTATTAACCACACAGAGGTTTTGTGGGAGTGACACCGGCTTACCAGTGGGAAAAATGCGGCTCGTTTGCAGATTAGCGGCGTCGCGTGTGGCTTTTGTTAGCGGCGACCAACTTCACCCACGACGGAATCGATAAGCTTGGCGGGATCGAAACCAACTCCATCTTTGAACACTATTACTACATTCCGAATTTGCGAGATCTCACGCCTCGGGTCGCCTTGAATGATTACGATGTCGGCCTGTTTCCCAACTTCCAGAGTGCCGAAGTTTGCTGGGTTGTTTTGATTTGCTGAGGCGCCTACCGGTCGCGCAAGAAACTCTGCGCCGTTCCGCGTGTAGATTCGGATAGCTTCTTCGGGCGAGAAACCGGCCTGCACCAGCAACTCCAGTTGTCGCTGGTCACCAAACCCGGCCACTACGCCTCCCCAACCCGTAGGATCCACACCGGCCATCAGCAAGCCGCCGGCGCGCACAAATTCGCGTTCGAATTCCATCTCTTTTTTCAAGAGCGGCTGCCAGAACGAAGCCCAGCGTGGATCGGCCCGATCATGGGCCATCTGTGCCAGACAACTTTCATAGGCAGCGGGTGTGAGCACTTGTTGCATCCGCGGATCAAGTTGGAATTGGTCGCCAGTAAAGATTTCGAAGATTGCCAGCGTGGAAGTGATGGCCACCTTGCGATCAACCAGTTCTTTGATCATCGCGCGGACTTCCGGGCCGTTAACATCAAGCCGAACCAACTCGGGAAACACGTCGCGGCGTTCAGCACACTGGTTGTTTTGCTTACCGCTATAGAACTCTGTGTCAACAAGCAGCCCGTGTTCGAGATTGTCGATACCGGCAATGGCCGCGTCGCGAAAACCGGTAGCGCAAAGATGTCCCGTAACTTTCAGACCGCGACCGTGTGCGGTTTGAATTACTTGCGCCAAATCGTCGCGACCAACGTTGGTGTAGACCTTCAGCGTCGCAACACCGGCCGCGGTCCATTCTTCCAGCTTCTGGTTGAATAGCGTTACATCCAGGCTCTTGCCGTGTGCGTAGTTGATGTAAGGACTCGAAAGATGAATCTTTGGACCGGGCACTCGGCCGCTATCGATCGCCCGCTTGGTATTCACCTCATCATCGAGATCGAAAGTTCCGGCAGTGCGAATAGTGGTGACACCCGCCGCCAGATAAAGTTTGGGAAACGTCTCACTCGCACGTACGTCCTTTTCCCCTCGCTCCGTCGAATAGAACAGGTGGTTGTGCATTCCGACCAGTCCGGGAATCGCTGTATGATTTGTTAAATCGAAGATCTTTGCTCCTTGAGGTACTTCAATTTCTGTAGTCTTACCGATTGACTTAATCCGTCCGCCCTCGACGAGAATCGTCTGATCGTCGACGGCCGGCGAGCCGTTGCCGTCAATCACGCGCACGTGCGTCAGAGCAATCACCGGTGCATCAGTAATTATGAATTCTCTTGAACTTTGCTTACGGCAGGCCGCACTTATGAACAGGATGGATAGACTCAAAAGCAGTAGGACACAGGAATTTGCTCGCAACCTCATTCTTAAAATCGTAAACCCCGGAGGCCGCACCAGCCAAACTCATAGCGGCGGGCAACGTCAGAGGCTTTGTTTCAGTCAAACTCCACGGACCAACCAAATTATGCGTTTGCTACTAATACTTTTAGCTGTCGCACTTCTTTCGGGATGCCAGCAAGCCCGGCTGCGATCCTCAGTCCCAGCCGCACAAGCCCGTGCTTTACCCGGTTCTATTTCTACCCGGCCCACTATTACCACAGGGAAATTAACCAGAGCCGACTTTGAAGATCACGTAGCGCTCCTGAAGAAAAAACTGCCTTCCAAAGACTTTTCAATTGTTATTCAGGAGCCGTTTGTGGTCGTCGGCGACGAGGGCGAGGCGGCCGTAAAGGAACGCGCCGAAAATACTGTGAAGTGGGCAGTCGATCGGCTGAAGCAGGATTTTTTCCCGCAAGACCCGGAACAGATTCTTGAGATCTGGCTGTTCAAAGACAAGTCGTCTTATGAAAAGCACACGCAGCTGCTTTTCAACGACCAGCCCACTACACCTTTCGGATACTACTCACCGTCGCACAAGGCACTCATCATGAACATATCTACCGGAGGTGGCACGCTGGTCCATGAGATTGTTCATCCCTTTATTGAGGCAAACTTCCCTGCTTGTCCCGCCTGGCTGAATGAAGGGCTGGGGTCTTTGTACGAACAGTGTGGCGAAGAGAACGGTCACATTCACGGTTACACCAACTGGCGTTTGCCGGGCTTGCAACAGGCTATTAGAGCCAACTCAGTTCCCTCGTTTAAGGCGTTAACGGCAACGACTTCGCACGCGTTTTACAACGATGACCGTGGTACCAACTACGCGCAGGCGCGCTATCTCTGTTATTACCTGCAACAAGAAGGCCTGCTGATAAAGTTTTATAAAGACTTTCATGCCAATCAGAAAACTGATCCAACGGGGTACGCCACTTTGCAGAAAGTTTTGGGTGAAGCTGATATGGACCAGTTTAAGAAGAAGTGGGAGAAATTCGTTTTAAGTCTGCAGCAGGGACATTAGTGACGGGAGTGATCTAGTGGGACAGGCATTCTTGCCTGTCCACGGACAGACAGGCATTTGCCTGTATAAGGACAGACAGGCATTTGTCCGTAGAAGGACAGACAGGCATTCTTGGCTGTCCACGGACAGACAGGAATGTCTGTCCTACTTATGGAAGGGGCTTCGAAAGCACGGTCGCGATTAGTTCGTTCAGTCCCGCCTCCGAGTTGTTGTTAAAACTCCTATAGAGTGCGGTTAGTTGTTCGAGGATTTTGTTTCTTGCTACCGGCGAGAATTGTGCTTGAGTAGTGTCTTGTGCCCTGGCGGGATCGGTCAACGCCACCGCCCGCGCATAAGCATCGATTGCTTGCAAACCGAGTTTTTGAATGCGTTCCAGCATCGCCTGCTGGGCCGGTGATGATTGCAGACTGCCATACTTGTCGTTGTATTCCTCCGATAACTGCGCAAATTCCCCCTTCAGAATAGCTATGCCCATACGATGGTAGACAATGGGATCCTGACAATAAAAACTTTCCGACTGCGCAGCTTTTCGAAAAGCACGCGCCGCCTCGACCGGAGCTTTATCGCGAGTTAACGTACCCACCACCATATTCAGATAGCCGTGCGCAGTTCCTACGTCCTTGAAGGGCTCGGCCCCAGTCACTTTTCCTGATTCCAGTTGTTCGATTGCTCGCCTGGCGTAACTGAGCGCGTCCTCAACAAACTCCGGCTTACCAGCCTGCGCGCTATCGAAGCCGGCTTCAGTCAGGATTGATAAGACAAAAAAGTTTTCCGGATTACGCTCAAGCATGGGCTGGCCCATGGCAAAAGTCCTGGCGTAGTCTTTCGTGTTGTAAGTGCTGAGTAGTTTGGCTTGAATGCCGCCGCGTTCGTACTCGTTCACAAACTGGCGCACCGTGCGAGCGTCCGGATCCTTATCGCCTTCAAATCGTTTTAGATATTCGATGGCTGCTTCATAAGCGCGCCGTTGATTGTCGGCCAGGGGTATTCGGCGTAGCTCATTAAAGTTTGCGTAGTAGCGCTCTTTTTCAATGTCGCGCTGCTGTTCGGTCATTGGAGGATGACGTTGCGCGAAAGTTGCGGCTGGCAGGAACAAGACAAACGCTGCCGCGAGCAGGAGTAGGGTACGCATGGCCGGAAGATTAAATTAATGTGCGGGTTCGGTGCAACACGGAAGCGGGAGGCTCAGGTGTTCACTTTGGTGTAATTCGTGGATCGTTGTTTAACTGCATCAGGACGATCCACGAAACACACGAATGTGGAGACGATCCCTCTAGAGATCGTCGTTGTTCAGCGTAGAACGATCCGGGGCGTTCACACCTTGCTGATTGTAATAACCGCCCGGCGCATGCTGTCCGGATTCTCCGACGTCCAGTGAACGTTCTTCCGTTCTTAGAGCTTCTTCACCGCTGGTTGCCGTATTTGATTCCCAACCCTCTTCACGCTGGCCTTTATCCCGCTGGCGTTCGTCCATTGTCGTGCCTCCTTGTTATTTAATTGGAGATTCCACGTTGGACGCAGCAACAAAAGTGCCGAACTGGCGGCACGCAATTACCGAGGATTCAAGGAAAGAAACGTAGGGAAGTGCGACGGTGATGTTCGAAAAGGATTCCGGCGCCAATGTTTTTGGCTTTGCCCCAAAAGTCGAAATTCAACGCGTTTCGCGTAATTCGTGTTATTCGTGGATCCGTTTTTTAGAGAGCAGAGTACGATCCACGAAATACACGAAACACACGAAATAACACGAACGTCCTCTTGTTCGACTTTTGAGGCAAAGCCAATGTTTTTAGAACTTGAAGGGCTTACGGATCACCCGTCCGGTCTTTTTCAGAAACGTTTCGACTTTCGATCGTTTCCTGGGTTGCGTGCCCGTGCTCTCAGTTGAGCTCTTTCTTATCCGCGCCGGTGGAAGACGTGGCAGTGACGGCACTCGCGGCAAAGGAGGCAAGCCGCGGCTAATCGTCAACCGGCGGTCGGACTTCGCCTCGACGTGATTCGAGTCAGCAGTTCGTTCGCCTTTGGTCATTTGGTCGATACGGGCTTGCTTCGACGCAGCATCCGGCGAAGGCACAGGCGTCGCAATCGGTATCATAGCGGGCGCCGACTCGGGGTTTGTGGACGGCGCTTGTACAGGTGACAACTCGCGTGCATCTGGCTTCGCAATCAACAGAGGCGATGTATAGAAGGCCAGGAATATCACGACAGCCAGTGCTGTGCCCACGATAGCGGGAACCGCAAACGACTTCGCCGACCGGCCATCTGCAGCCACGCCGCTTTTGTCGAATGCCAGCATGGCGCCATCCATGTCGCACATTGTTTGCTCGTCTTCGTAAATGAATTCACATTGTGGACAGCGTTTCATCGCGGGCCTCCTGGAGACAGATCGAGAAGCTGGTCGGTCTGGAATCGAGTTGTCGTGTTTTGGGGCGCGCGTCTTTAGGTGAGTGTTTACAGGATACTGCTTCAGTGACTGACCGTAAACATATAATCTCCCGGAGAGAGCAAAAATAAAAAAAAGGCTGCGAAAAACGCAGCCTCGTCTCAGCCATTTTTACGAATGACCTACTCGGGAGTGGATTCAGTGTCAGCGGCGGTTTCCGAGCCCGGCTGGTCGTCGGCAACCCATGAGACGAAAAGTCTCAGCCAGTTTTCGGCAGACTCCGCAATCTGTACACCAACGCGGGCGGTTCCATATATTGCCGGTGCAATTCGAATTACCACTGCGGTAACTTCGATCGGGGAACCGTCGGGACGATGTGCTCGCAGGTACAGTCGGTCGCCCCGGCTGACCTTCTGGTTTAAATGAAACAGTGCGCCGGACGTGGAAATGTCGTCTGTTTCGGTCGGTTCACTCCAGGCTGATCCATCTTCGGCGCGTCCCGAGATCACGATCGGCAGACGCAGCGCCATGCGTAACGCAAACCGGCGCTCTTCATTATTATTGGGTACGTTCATCAGTTCACAGGTTAGGCCGTCCTGGCTGACTTTTGTTTCTCTTCAGTCCAATCGTAAAAGCCCTGGCCGGATTTCTTGCCAAGCTTTCCTTCTGCCACCATGCGGCGCAGTATCTCTGGTGGTCTAAAAGTCTCGGAGCCAAGTTCGCGAAACAAATACTCGGCAATGTTAAGGCGAATGTCCAGACCAACATGGTCCGTGAGTTTTAGCGGGCCCATGGGGTGGTTGTACCCCAATTCCATCGCGGTATCTATGTCGCGAGCGCTGGCCACGCCTTGTTCAAGCATGCGCATTGCTTCCAGTCCCAGGGCGACGCCCAAACGACTCGAAGCAAAACCAGGAACGTCATTTACTACTATCGGTTCCTTCCGCAACTTGCGGCTGACTTCACGAACAATTGCCACTGTATCATCACTCGTGGCCTTGCCCACCACAATTTCCACCAACCGCATCAGGTGAACCGGGTTAAAGAAGTGGAGACCGACCACATTCGCAGGGCGTTGCGATGCCCGCGCGATCTCGGATATTGAAAGCGACGAAGTGTTAGTCGCGAAGATAAAATCTTCTTTAGCAATTGCTTCAACTTCCCGAAGTAAATCCTGTTTCAGATTTAGAACCTCCGGCGCAGCTTCAATGACCAGGTCCGCCTTTGCTAATTCTTCGAGGTGTGTCGTCCCGTGAATATGTTGAAGCGTCGAATCGCAGTCAGCTTCGGTGAGTTTGCCGAGTTCGATACCTTTAGCAAGATTGCGTTCGATGGCTTTCACCCCGCGCGCCAGGCTATCCCGATCGACATCGCGAAGGACCACTCGAAAGCCCGCACCCGCCGCTACCTGGGCGATACCATGACCCATGGTGCCGGCGCCGATCACACCTATAGTCTCGATCGTTTGCGGACGTTTCAATCTCTTGTTCAAAAGCCCATCAGTGGAGTCGATCTCAGTAAGGCTTTCCGACTCTCGCGTTCGACTACGCTAGTATCGGTAGTTATACTATGACCTAACGGAAAAGGCTATACTTTCGGCCATTTTGTATGCCTATTTTACACCAATGCCTGAGCCGGGACGCATCCGAAACTGAACTCAAACGGGTCGTTCCAGTTGCTCCAACGAATGGATAAGACGGTGAATCCCAAGCAAACAATCGAAAGAGAAGTCGTCATCATCGGTTCCGGTCCTGCGGGACTGACGGCAGCAATTTATTCCGCGCGCGCAAACCTGCGTCCTCTCCTTATTGACGCACCGGCCGACGCGGAAAAGCAGACCACACCGGGTGGCCAACTGATGATTACGACTGAGGTGGAAAATTACCCCGGCTTTGCAGATGGCATTCAGGGTCCGGACTTGATGATCGAGTTTCGCAAACAAGCAGAACGGTTTGGTACGGACTTCCTCGACGCCTGGATTAACTCGGTAGATTTGAGCGACCGTCCCTTTATCCTGGAGACGGACGAACATCGAATAAAAACTCAAACCTTGATCATTGCCACCGGAGCGTCAGCGAAGTGGCTGGGCATTCCCGGCGAAGCGAAAGTCCCGGACGGCTTCGGGGGGAACGGCGTTTCAGCCTGCGCGACTTGCGATGGGCCGTTACCAGCGTTCCGTAACAGACCGCTCGTGGTCGTTGGTGGCGGCGACACTGCGATGGAAGAAGCTACGTTCCTCACACGCTACGCGTCAAAAGTTTATGTGGTCCACCGTCGCGACAAACTGCGTGCTTCTAAGATCATGCAGGACAAAGCGATGAATAATGAAAAGATCGAGTTTATCTGGGACACGGGGGTAGAAGAGATCGTAGGGAAGCCCGAAGAAGGTGTAACCGCAGTGCGGCTGCGGAACCTGAAGACCGGAGACGAGTCGGTGCTCGCGTGCGCCGGCGTGTTCGTCGCGATTGGACACAAGCCGAATACCGATCTCTTTAAAGGGCAGCTCGATATGGATGAGATTGGTTACATTCTCACCTCGGGACGTTCAACGGCGACGAATGTGCC
>DATEPF010000270.1:0-18386 GCA_035273325.1 Pyrinomonadaceae bacterium
TTCCTTGCCTGCGTTCTGTACGATCTGGCGCAGCGGCTCTTCCAACGCGCGTCGAACGATGTTGACCCCGATTTGCTCATCGGGATCACCCTCGCCGTCAGGGTTGGTTTGAAACTTCTCGAGCGCTTTTCCAGCGCGAACCAGAGCAACACCACCGCCCGGAACAATGCCTTCTTCGACAGCCGCGCGGGTAGCGTGCATTGCGTCTTCGACTCTGGCTTTCTTTTCCTTCATCTCAGTTTCGGTTGCGGCGCCAACTTTGATTACGGCCACACCACCGACCAGCTTTGCGAGACGCTCTTGCATCTTTTCCCGGTCGTAATCTGACGAGGTTTCTTCAATCTGCGCTCGCAAAGTCTTGACGCGGGCCTCAATGTCGGCCTGTTTGCCAGCACCTTCGACGATGGTGGTGTTGTCCTTGTCGATAGTAACCTTCTTAGCGCGACCGAGATCTTCAAGTTTGACGTTCTCCAGTTTGATGCCCAAATCTTCGCTGATTACTTTACCGCCGGTAAGAATCGCAATGTCTTCCAGCATGGCTTTACGTCGATCGCCGAAACCCGGTGCTTTGACAGCCGCGATGTTGAGTGTGCCTCTCAGCTTGTTGACGACCAGGGTGGCCAGTGCTTCACCTTCAACATCTTCAGCAATGATCAGCATCGGCTTACCCATCTTCGCAACTTGCTCAAGCAAGGGCAGCAAGTCTTTCATCGAACTGATCTTCTTTTCGTGAATGAGAATCAATGGATTCTCAAGTACGGCTTCCATGCGCTCAGGATCAGTTACGAAATAGGGGCTGAGATAGCCGCGATCAAATTGCATCCCCTCGACAACCTCGAGCGAGGTGTCCATGGTCTTCGACTCTTCAACTGTGATCACACCGTCTTTGCCCACTTTGTTCATCGCTTCGGCAATGATGTTCCCGATCGTCTGATCGCCATTCGCTGAAACCGTACCGACTTGAGCTATCATGTCGCCCTTTACCGGTTTAGCCAGACGGCGAATTTCTTCTGTAGCGCGCTCAACTGACTTATCAATACCGCGCTTTAGTGCCATCGGATTTGCACCGGCTGCCACTGTTTTGACACCTTCGCGAAAAATCGCCTGCGCTAAAACTGTGGCCGTAGTGGTGCCGTCGCCCGCAACGTCCGATGTCTTTGAAGCGACCTCGCGCACCATCTGCGCGCCCATATTTTCGAGCGCATCTTTTAATTCAATCTCTTTGGCAACAGTGACGCCGTCTTTTGTGATAGTCGGCGAGCCAAACTTCTTGTCAATTACGACGTTTCGGCCTTTGGGGCCGAGGGTGATCTTTACCGCATCGGCGAGTTGGTTGATTCCGCGCAAAATCGCAGCGCGTGAATCCTCGCCATGTACAACTTGCTTTGCCATCTGTCTCTCTCCTATTGATGTGAATCTTTAATAAGCGGCGGTTAAGTTACTTTGAGCTTTTCTTGCCCGACGCGGCTCCTGCGCGTTGGATGATTCCGAGGATTTCATCTTCGCGCATAATGAGAAGTTCCTCACCATCGATCTTGATTTCAGAACCACTATATTTGCCAAACAGGACCCGATCGCCCTGCTTTACATCGAGCGATTGGCGTGAGCCGTCCTCTTTGTATTTGCCTGCGCCGGCAGCCACAACCTCTCCCTCCTGGGGCTTTTCCTTCGCACTGTCGGGGATAATTATCCCGCCACGTACTTGTTCTCCCTCTTCGATACGTCGAACGATAACGCGGTCATGAAGAGGTATTATGTTTGTCGCCATTTCTGTCGATTTCTCCTTTCAGATTTCCGTCAAAAAAATACGTAAATTATTGAATCCAGGTGCTGAGTGAGGCCTAGCACTCTATGTGGATGAGTGCTAAGAATATTGCGGAGCAACTCCTTTGTCAACCGGGGCGGAGGCCGGAAATCACTTGATTAACGGCCTGCTTTAGCGGCGCGCGCTACGGGTCGTTCCTGTTTCTGGTAAAAAGCAACGCGCTTGGCGATGGTGTTTCGATGAACACCCAAAGCACTTGCGGTCTTGGAAAGGTTGGACTTATTTCTGACCAGGGCTTTCTTAATGTAGACCTTTTCAAATTCGTTAAGTGCTTCGGCCAACAATATGTGACCATCAAGCATTTCATCGATCAGCGCTTCCAGTCGAGCTCGCATAATTGGGGTGATTACAAGCTTTCGCCGGTTAGAAGACGGTAGGCTTCGAGGTACCGCTCGGTCGTGGCCTTCGAAATCTCTTCTGGAAGAGGTGGCGCGGGCGGCTGCTTATTCCAGTCGAGCGTTTCCAAATAGTCCCGGACAAACTGCTTATCGAATGAGGGTTGAGATTTACCGGGACTATAAGTTTCAGCCGGCCAAAAACGCGAAGAGTCGGGAGTCAGGGCCTCGTCAATTAAGATTGTCTCGCCGCTCGAATCAACGCCGAACTCAAACTTTGTATCAGCGATGATTATCCCGCGTTGCCGAGCGTATTCTCGCGCTTCTTTGTAAAGCTCCAGCGAGATATCTCGAAGTCGATTTGCCGTGGCGTCGCCCAGCATGCTTCGTACGTCTTCTTCACTAATGTTTTCGTCGTGTCCTTCTTCAGCCTTTGTCGACGGAGTAAAAATTGGTTGGGGCAACTCTGCTGATTCTGACAGGTTTTCCGGTAACTTGTGGCCGCACACTGAACCGGTTCGCAGATAGTCCTTCCAACCGGAGCCCGCCAAGTAGCCTCGGACAACGCATTCGACCGGGAATACGGTCGTCTTTCGCACCAACATCGCTCGTGTATCAATTCCGCCAAGCATTACGGAATCAGGTACTACTGATGTGTCTGGTACCAGATGGTTTGGAACTACATGCTCAAGTTTTTCAAACCAGAATCTGGAAAGAGCAGTTAAGACTTCACCCTTGCGTGGTATGGCCGTGGGAAGGATGCAATCAAATGCAGAAATGCGGTCAGTAGCAACGATCAATAAATGGTCTTTATCAACTTCATAAACGTCGCGTACTTTTCCGCGTTTAACCAGCGGCAGTTCCTTGACAGAACTTTGTAGAAGGGCAGCAGCGGTCATCTGGAGATCCCTATTATTCGTACGATTTAATTTCTAAGTGGATTGCGGCGAACGGATTTTGCTCGCGCGAAAAATCTTTGTCAAGAAAACGACGGTTTTAATTGACCGCTTTCCCTGCGCCGTTTGGAAACGAAAAGAGCATTCACTAGAAAAAAAGAAAACACTGCTGAGACACATGTGATTGGATAGTCGTGAACCAGGTGTCTGGGGAAGTTTAGTATACGGACTGCCGCGTCCTCCGAGCGGCCAACCGCCGCTGCCTAAGAGGGAGGATGACAACCACTTCAGATGCCGGAACGGTCGCCAGAAAATTCCAGGAATTGCTGAATTTCCTCCCCACTTTTCGCCTCAAAAACCCCTTTTCTGTTGAGCCAGCGAAACTTAACGCTTGAAGTTGCCATACTAGTCCTGTAGTATGCCTTCGCCCGAGTGACGCCGCACCCAACGGCGTCAGACCTCCGATCTCCTGCTTGTCAGTTCCCAATCGAGTCATTCTGATGACAACAACAGCTACTGACAGACAGAAAACGTCCAGGGACAATAATCAGCCAGCAGAACCCGGCGAGCGTAAGATTTCGCTTCTCGTAGTCGAGGATGACGAAAACATTTCGAGCGCTATCAGCGAATATTTTTCGCGCGCAGGTTATGACGTCAAAACCGTCGAAGATGGGCTGATGGGAGTCAAGACAGCGCTCGACGATCCACCGGATGCCGTTGTACTGGATCTGATGTTGCCCAAGATGGATGGTTTAGCGGTTTGCCGCGAACTTCGGGAGAAAGTGAATTACCTGCCGATTCTAATGCTCACCGCAAAAGATGACGTAGTTGACAAAGTGCTGGGGCTCGAGATGGGGGCGGACGATTACATTACTAAGCCCTTCAGCCTTCGCGAGTTGGAAGCACGAATTAAGTCGGTACTCCGACGCTCTCGGACACCCAACGCCGACGGGGCCAAGGATGAAGCGCCAATCACTAGAGGTAGGCTTCGAATTGACCCGGCTCGACGTGAAGTGACTATCGGAGATCGCCAAGTCGACTTAACCCCCAAAGAGTTTGATCTTCTACGACTCTTTGCGGCGAACCCGGGCCGAGTTTTTCCCCGCAAATACCTGCTTGAAAAAATCTGGGACTATTCATACGAAGGTTATGATCGGACGATCGATTCACACATCAACCGATTACGAGCCAAGATTGAAGAGAACCCGGAGAATCCTCAAATGGTCTTGACCGTCTGGGGAATCGGCTACAAATTCAGCGACGAGCAATAACCAACCCGCTCGTTGTCTCGCCATCAGCTAGTTGCACGCCCCTGCGCAGCAACACACGCTTCAATCCTCCTCTGAAGTCCGCTAATTGATAGCCCAACAACTGATCATGAGTTTCCTTAATGTGAAAAAGCGCGTGACCTATCGCCGGTTAACACAAACTGGAGTTCGCCTTATCCTCGGCTTCAGCGTTACGTTCAGCTTCATTCTGGCGAGTCCCGGATTCGGTGAAGCGCAACGGCTCTACATGCCCGCAAAGATAACCGAGGTTTCGGCTCGCCCCTCAGCTGCTGGAACTGTGGTGACAATCAGCGCCGATTCAAATCTAAGCAAGGCCCAAACTTGGCATGACGACGAGGGCTATCACGTCGTGTTGCCTGATACGGTTTCGGACTATTCGCTAAAGCTCGCTCGCGGCGTCAAGTTACGTCGCGTTGGTAGTTCTTTGGAGGTCTTGCTTCAAACGAAGGCTGGCTCGCGCGTAAGCATGCAATCAGTCGGCAATCAGATTAGTTTGGCGGTAGATGGGAACTTAGTCTCGCGTCCTACAGAATCAACGTTTCAGTCACAATACAGTTCTCCAGACGAAAGTCGACTGTTCGAAAGTCAGAACTATCCGCGATCTCCCCAAGACGCGCCGCCGGTGAAATTTTCAACGCCTGTTGACGATCTGACCACGAAGTCAGAACCTTCACAAACCACTGCCGCGCCTGTTCTAAACCCCTCAACGCAAACTGCGCCGGCGTCACAGACGGATGGAACTCAAATCGTTCCCCAGGGCGATGGGTCAACGGTTGTGCAACCACCGCCATCTACAATTAGTGTACAAGCTGAAGAAGACGGATTCCTTTCATCGGTATTCTCAGGGACCAGCGTGTTGATCGTTCTCGCCTTGGGCCTTTTTGGGTTACTCGTTTCACAAAAAATCAGATCGAAACAAACGACCGTGGTGGAGCAATCAACTCCAACCGACGGTGAAGATTGGTCAACTGTGACCGCTCTGGAGAGCAGAAATCAACACCCATCGCATGAGAGCAGGAGTTTGGTTAGAGCTTCTGACGTTGCCCGCAACGGCTCATCACGTTCTGCCGTCGCCCGAACGCCTGTCGCGGGCCCGGTCTCGCTCTATGGTGCTTACCGAATTGATCAAGAAGTTGGAAAGTTACTCCTGGGCCAACCTCACAGGATTGACGTGCTGTCGTCGCGGGCGATCGAAGATCGGCGTGCAATCGAGACGTCACTTATCAAAGGCGTGAATGGTCCGGAGTTTGATGAGAGTTCTCAGCGTAGAGCTCGAGAAGCGCTCGAGGAGTATGGCTTTGTGGCGCGACAGTGCGCGACGCTACTCCTGGCGCCGGATGCTTTCGACCGTAGCTCGGCTGCGCAATCGCTTGGAGAGATTAAGTCTGCGGCCGCGCTTCCATTCCTTCTCGAAAGTCTTTACGACTCGGAAGCGATTGTTCGCAACCAGGCGGTGGTAAGTATCGGCGAACTGAAGCTGCCTTCGGCAATAGGTGCTTTGTTAGACATAGCGAGAACACATCCTGACGTTCCGAGTGCGCTTCTCAGTAGGACTCTGAGTGCCTGTTCTGTAGAGGGTTTGGATTTCTTCGACGCAATCGTCCCTGAGACCGCTTTACTGGGCGGGGCGGAGATCGGGTCCGTGGTTGAATCAATCACTCAACTGGAACCTGCGGGAGCGGTGGAAAACCTACCGCAATCGGATGAAGATGAACGATTAGCGCTAGCACTTTCAGGTGTAGAGAGCGCTGACACAACTGAGCGCTCTGAGGCGTTGAAGGTTCTTGTCCAATTCCGTGTGCAAAGTGCGGTAGATGCGATTGCGCATGTTGCCCGATATGACACGGAGCCGGCGATTCGATCGTTGGCCATAGCGGCCCTCGGCTCGATTGACCACGAATCTGTCTTTACAGCCGTTGTTATCGGTATGGCAGATGAAACGCGCGAGGTTCGCGCCGCTGCGGCGCGCTCGTTGACGCGGTTGAGCTTCGATCGCGCTGACGCATATGTTCGAGTGATTGAAAGCGGAGATGAAGAAACCATTCAAAGCGTAGCGAAAGCGTGTACCCACGCCGGGATTGTGTCTCAAAATCTTGATCGGCTCGCCAATTCGGATCACAGGCAAGCCTATGAGACGTTTTCTTTGATATGTCTTTTGAGTAAGGCGAATATGAACGAACCCGTGCTTGACGCCATCGCAAATCACCCACATATGGACGTCCGGTTAAAAGCGGTACATTTACTTGCTTGCACCCGGCAGACGGGGACGTTTGATCAACTGCGTGAGCTGGCGCTGCGTGACGGCATTAGTGAACTGGTGAAAACCGCTTTGCTGGAAGCGATGTACAAGATTGATCAAGTCCGGCTGCAACAAGACGAGGGTGTCGAGCGTGCATTTGAGTTTCATGCGGAGCCAGAACTCACCGAGCGTGAGCAACCATGGACGGAACAGTCGCCAGTTGAGGCGTTCCAGGAAGTGAACGAAACGATGTTTGCGTTTAGCCCGTCCGAACCAGCGATTCAAGAACCGTTGGTGGTAAACGAAACGTCAGACTCTTCATCAGATTTCGAAGTTACCGCATCCGAATTTGAATACTTTGTCTCGGCGGTCGAACAGACAGAGGAACCAAATAACCAGTCAACATCCGAACCCGCGTCCGACGGTCGCGAATTCTAAACTTTGGGCAACTTGTCTTCATGCGAATAAGACTTCTTAACCTCGCAGCTCTGGAGCGAAAGCGACACGCCCTGGCTATGTTCACAGCGTCCGTTTGTCTTATTTGTTTTGCTTGTACACAGGTCGCCAGTCAACTGACCAATCCAAAACGAATAACCGCCTTAACGCTTGGTGAGACCAGCGAAGGTTCCCAAGTGACGGTAACAGGAGATTCAATACTTGACGACTACGAAGCGTTCCGTCGAGGCGATCGTTTTTACGTGAGAATTCCTGCGGCAGACTTCGTTGCAGCTCAGCCTCGTTTTCATGGTAACGGATTCGAAGACGTCCAAATCCAGAAGGTTGGCGACAGCGTTGTCATTTCGTTCCGGTTGCACCCCGGAGCAAACGCACGCGTGATCGGCGTTGCCAATCGTCTCAACGTTATCTTCACGTCACATAATAACTTCGCAGTAAGCAACAGCGGATCTGCCATTCGTAATCGTGTAGCACGGAATTCAGCGGGTGAAAAAAGTTCACCTTTACGGTCGTTCCCCAAAGCAGGGCACGATGTTGCCGGCCCGATGCCGCCTGCTTCTGTGACGACTCACAGTGTTTTGAATGAGAATTCATCAAGTCGGTCTTCACAACGAGGAACTGGCCAAACAGGCAACATACCGACGAAAACCGCTCTTCCTGCTGGTACGCCGGCCCCGGCTAATGCAGCGACGCCATTGGCGACTCCGTATCCCCCAAGTTCCCCCTACTCGGCTCCATACCCGACCTACACTCCTGCCGCTGTTCAGCCGCTTGCTGAAACAAGCAACAGATCCTTTGATTTCGCCGCTCGGGGCCGTGCCGCTTTGCTGTGGGTGAGAACGAATAAGACTATTTCGGCTGGCGTGGGTATTGCCGTTATGGGCTTGTTGGCCGTTGTAATATTCTTTCTGACTCGGCGACGCCGAACTCGCGGTGCTGCTAAAGCAAACGCGACGCGCGTACAACCGAAATATGATCCAGAGGGTGAACTGGAAGAGATGCTGGCGTCTGGACAACCGATCGAGACTACAAAGGTTGGCCCAGGGCGCTATGTGGATCAGGTCGCTTATGAAAATTGGGATGGTGACAGTTTCGGCGATTTGACTACGAACACAAAAGCAGAGGTAACGTACGACGAAGCAGTTGCACCAACACCTAACGTTATGCCCAGCGAACAGTCATGGGATACCCTTCCCGTGCCGAACGCGGCGGTATACAAAAGCAGAGTACATGAGGAGCGAGAGGTCTTCGAATTATGACGGCTCAATCACTGCTGAGACGTTGTGCTGAGCTTGGTATCAAGCTGACACTTAAAAGCGATGATGACGAGCGGCTGGTTGTTGACGCACCGAGGGGATCCCTTACCGCGGATCTACGCGAAGCGCTCAGCGAGCGAAAGTCCGATCTGATCGCGATACTAAAGACGCAGGCACATGCAGCCAGTCGCGTAAAAGCGCGAACTACGCTGAATAACGAGGCTGAAAACGCGACAGTCGGTTCGCAGGCGACGTCGCCGGTGCAAGAAAAAAACATAACCGTCACGAACGCTCGCGCTCGTTCAGAAACCCAGGTGTTGAAGTTAATCGCGGGTGAGCCCTTTGATGCCACCGCGATTGATGCGAAGGACCCCGCGGCCCGTGAGGTCGTTCGTACGCAATTGTTGACTGCATTGAGCAACACGAATTCGACATACCAGGGGAGGGCGCGTCGCGCATTTATGACGTACGGATATTTTGAAGATGCAGCTAAAGAGCTGAGAACGTCTGAGTCAGCGTTGGCCCGCGCCGCCGCCGCCCGACAGCTAGGCGAGCTGCGGGATTACGCTGCAACCGCACATCTAATCCAATCATTGATGGACCGCTCGGCAGAAGTGCGAAGAGCGGCCACCGAATCACTTGGTCAAATCGGCGACCCCAGCGCCATTGCTTCGCTTAACGATTTATTGTTAAGGGAGCGAAGCCCTCAACTTCCCGAAGCCGTAATCAGACATGCAATTAACTCGATCGCCGTGGTCAAGCCAACGCCACCGGTACAGGCTTCGGAACTAACTTCTGGTTCACAAGTCGCTGCAGAACCACAGACCAAGCGAGAGATCTTTGCGGAGTATCTCAATGCTTTTGAGAAGCAGAAATCAGCCATCGATTCCTCACTCGCGTATACAGGTTTGGCACTCGAGAGCGGGCCGAGCATTGAGGAGCGTTTACGTCTTGAGGAGGAATCTCTTCGCCGTGCAGCGCAAGAACTCGAGCAACGGCGTTTAGATGCCGAGACTGCTCGGCGGCTAGCAGAAGAAGAGGCACGGGCCAAGGCGGAAAGAGAGGCGCAGGTTTTGCGCGAAGTCGAAGCCCGCCTGCGAGCGGAAGAAGAAGTTCGCAAGCGCATGGCGAAAGAAGCGGTGCGACAAAAAGCTGAAGAAGAAGCTCGCGCGAAAGCAGAGCAAGCTGCTCGCGCCCGAGCTGAGGAAGAGGCGCGAATCCGCGCTGACGAGGAAGCCAGATTTCGTGTCGAGGCCGAGACTCTACGCAAGGCTGCCGAGGAATTAGCACGTAAACGGGCGGAAGCAGCCGCTGCCAGAATGCAAGCCGAGGCAGAAGAGCGTCGTCGCTTTGAAGAGGAAGCTTTAAGACAGGCTGAGGAAGAAGCGCGTCGGAAAGCTGAAGACGAAATGCGCCGCCAGGTTGAAGATCAAATTCGGCGACAAGCAGAAGAAGATGCTCGAAAGCGTGCGGAAGAAGAGGCGCGGGCGAAGGCCGCCGAGGAAGCGCGAGTACGCGCCGAGATCGAAGCACGCATTCGCGCTGAACAAGAAGTTCAGCGTCGAGCAGAAGAGGAATTGAGACAGCGGGAATTACAGCGTCTCGCGGCTCAACGCAAGGCTGAAGAAGAACGGCAACGTCTTGAAGCCGAAGCGCGCCAACGGGAAGAGGAAGCCCGACTTCGTGCCGAGCAGGAAATGCTGATGCAGGTGGCTTCGGAGCTCAGTCGCAAGCGGTCAGAGCTTGAAGCGGCTCGCCAGCAAGCGGAAGTTGAAGCCCGTCTTCTGGTGGAAGCTAAAGCGAACGCTAAGGCTGAAGAGAAATCGCGGCGTCTAGTCGAAGAGGAACGGCAACGTTTTGAACTTGAGTCAAGGCGGAGGGCTGAAGAACAGTTGGCTCAGGCGCAATTGCGGGCCGCGGAGGAACAACAAGCCGCCACTGAGCGCGCCAGGTTAATGGCTGAAGAAGAAGGCCGTTTAGCGGAGCTCAGTTCTGTGCGCCTGAAAGCCGAGGAAGAGGCACGGCATCGGGCTGAAAAGGAGCAGCGCATTCGCGCAGAGATTCTCGCGCTCAGCAAGGCCGAAGCGGAGCAGCGCCAGCGGATCGAAGCCGAGATGCAACGGCGCGCGCAGGCGGAATCACGCCTCAAGGAGCTGCAAGAAAAAGCCGACGCGGAAACGAAAAGTAAACAGGACGAACTGGCGCGCCAAGCCGAAGCGCAGTTGTTGAAAAGAGCGGAAATTGAAGCACGCCTGAAGGAGGAAGAGGCCCGGTTGGCGACCGAACAGGAAGCCCGCCAGAAAGCATATCAGTTAGCGGATACTCTTCGTCGGAAAGCCGAAGAAGAAGCGAAGCGCAGGGCCCATGTTGAGGCAGTACTGCGCGAGGAAGAGGCGCGTCTGCAAGCTGAACAAGCGGCGGTTATCGAAATTGAAGCCGAAGCGAAGCGCCTTGCACAGCAAACGAGAGAGAAGGCCGAAGAACAAGCTCGCCTTCGGGTCGAAGTTGAGGAGCGCCTTAAGGACGAAGAAGCGCGGCTCGAATCGGAGCGTCAAGCACGTCTTCAAGCGGAAGCCGAAGCTGAGCGATTGGGCGAGGAAACACGGAAACGAATTGAAGACGAGACTGTGCGTCGGAATGAAGTTCAAGCTCGTTTGAAGGAAGAAGAAGCGCGCCTAGAAATGCAGCGATCCGCCCGTTTGCAAGCGGAAGCGGAAGCCGAACGTTTAGCCGAAGAAACGCGGAGACGAATTGAGGAGGAGTCACAACTTCGCGGTCAGATCGAAGCTCGTCTTAAGGAAGAAGAAGCTCGGCTTGAATCCGAACGCCAGGCACGGCTCGAAGCAGAGGCCGAAGCGGAACGTTTTGCTGAGGAGACGCGAAAGCAGATCGAGGAAGAAGCCCAACGTCGAGATGAGATTGAAGCTCAGCTGAAGGCAGAAGAAGCAAGACTGCGAGCGGCGCAACAGGCTCGCGCCGAAGCCGAGGCTGAAGCACAGCGAGTGACTGAGGAAACTCGCTCACAGATTGAGAAAGAAACACGGCGCCGGACTGAGGTAACTGAGCTTCTCAAGGAACAGGAAGCGCAGCTAAGGGCGGAGCAGGAAGCGCGTATGTTAGCCGAGCACGAGGCTGCCCGACTGGCCCAGGAAGCTCGTACTCGAGCCGAGGAAGAGAATCGACGACACGCCGAAATAGAAGCACAACTCAAGGAAGAAGAATCGCGCCTTATGGCGGCTCATGCAGCGCGAATCAAAGCCGAGCAAGAAGCAGAACGCCTTGCCGAAGAAGTGCGGGAGCGAGCGGTCGAAGAAGCCAGACGCCGTTTAGAACTCGAGGAACGTGTTCGCGAGGAAGAGTCTCGGTTGCACGCTGAGCAGGAAGCACGTCAGCGCGTTGAAGAAGAGGCGCGTCGCCTCGAAGAGGAAGCCCAGCGGTTGATCGAGGAGCAACGACCTACCGTTGAAGCCGCTCAACAGGGTGGAGAAGAAGAGGCGTTTGATGCCAATCAGATGCTCGAGGCCAAAGCTGCAGAACCTGACCAGCGCGATACTGAGTTTGTAATAACTGGTTTTCAGACCAGTGAATATCAGGAGCAAACACTGCCGGTTGTCGACGAACCCACCTCTGTCGAAATCGAACCAATACAAAAGTCTTTTGAATCAGAAGCAAAGGGAATAGATGTAGTCAACGCTGAAAAGGGAATTGTTTCAGCGGAAGAAGAAGGCGGCATTCCCGCCGAGTTGTTGAATCGACTTAGCAGTTCCGACGCGTCGGAACGTGAAGCCGCTCTCGACGAGGTGGTTCAAGTTGGTGGCGAAGAAGCCTTTCGGTGCATTGCCCAAGCGTTTGACGACCAGGTCGTCGAAGTCAGAAATGCTGCTGCACGGTCCCTGTTTGCACTGCAACCAGATCGAGCAGCAGCATTTACGCGCGCGCTTCGCGAGGGTTCAACTGAACGGCGGCGAAAGATCGGCCAAGCCCTCGCGGGTTCTGGTCTGGCGGACGTCGCGATCGCTAATCTCACGGGAGAGAGTCGCGAGAAAACTTATGACGCTTTCTCGTTACTGTTTCTGATGGCCAAGGCCGGCGAGGTTCAACCTCTGATGCAGGCGATCGAGGATTACCCGAACGTCGAAGTTCGGATTGCTGTAGTTAAACTTCTTGCACTAAGCGGCCAACCGGAGATCATACCGGCGTTTCGTCGCCTGGCCGTCCGAGGTTCGTTGCCCTCAGAAGTGCGTTCGGCAGTGATGGAAGCAATTTATCAAATTAGCAGTCAGAGCCGCGAAAGTGCGCCCTCCGCCGCCTAACTAGGTAGAGCTACAAACCAACCAAATGGCCCTGAAGAGCATGTCTCTTCAGGGCCATTTGCTTTCTACACACTTCCATTTGAAGCACTGAGCGCTTTTCACTATTTACGATTTAACCTTTACTATTTGACGTTAACCAATGCGCTTCAAAATTCATTCAACTTACCAACCTAAAGGCGACCAGCCTCAAGCCATTGATAGTCTCGTTCGCGGGTTGAACGACGGCTTGAAAGATCAGGTGTTACTCGGAATCACAGGCAGCGGAAAAACTTTCACGATCGCGAGTGTCATTCAAGAGACTCAACGGCCTACATTGGTTCTCGCTCACAACAAAACTCTCGCTGCCCAGCTTTATCAGGAGTTCAGATCACTTTTTCCCGGGAACGCAGTTGAGTATTTCGTTTCTTACTACGACTACTACCAGCCCGAGGCATACGTTCCCGCCGCAGACGTCTACATCGAAAAAGAGGCCATCATTAATCAGGAAATCGATCGGCTGAGAATGTCTGCCACGCGCGCGCTATTCGAACGACGGGATGTGATTGTGGTAGCCAGCGTGTCGTGCATTTACGGTCTTGGTGATCCCGACGCTTACTACGGGATGCTGTTGTTTCTGGAACCGGGCGCCCGTATTCCACGTCAAACGCTGCTGCAAAAGCTTGTGGAACTTCAGTACGAACGTTCCGATGTCAATTTCCAGCGCGGCACTTTTCGCGTGCGTGGTGATGTGGTCGAAATTTTTCCCAGTTATCAGGATCAGGCGTTTCGGGTGGAACTTTGGGGCGATGAAGTGGACTCAATTTCAACCATCGATCCATTGTTGGGCGAGGTCATACAAAAACACACCTCACGCATCCCGATCTATCCCAAAACTCACTACGTGATGTCGCGACCTACCATCAAGCGCGCCATAAAAACGATCAAAGAAGAATTGGAATGGTGGGAACCAAAACTTATTCAAGAGGGCAAACTTCTCGAGGCACAGCGACTCCATCAGCGCACAATGTTTGATCTTGAGCTCATCAAGGAGATGGGATTCTGCCGCGGCATCGAAAACTATTCACGCCACCTCACCGGAAAGAAACCGGGCGAGCCGCCACCTACACTGCTCGACTACCTACCGCGTGACACCATGATGGTGATCGATGAATCGCATCAAAGCGTTCCGCAGATTCGGGGAATGTTTGAGGGTGATCAATCTCGCAAACGAACGCTGGTCGAGTATGGCTTCCGTTTACCTTCAGCTTTGGACAACCGGCCACTAAATTTCCAGGAGTTCGAAGCACGCATCGGGCAGACGATCTATGTATCGGCCACGCCGGGACCTTATGAACTGACGAAATCAGGTGGTGAGGTGGTGGAACAGATCATACGGCCTACAGGATTACTCGATCCGCGGGTTGAAGTTCAGCCGGTCAAAGGGCAGATCGATCACCTCCTGGAGGAGTGTCGCCAGCGTGCAGAACGGAAAGAACGTGTGCTGGTAACGACATTAACAAAGCGCATGGCGGAAGACTTGACCGAATATTTCACGGAAGTCGGCGTACGCGTGCGTTACCTGCATTCGGATGTGGAAACACTGGAGCGAATCAAGATCCTGCGCGACTTGCGACGTGGTGAATTTGATGTGCTGGTCGGGATCAATCTGTTGCGTGAGGGTTTGGACTTGCCGGAGGTTTCACTGGTAGCAATCCTTGACGCCGACAAGGAAGGATTTCTTCGTTCGGAGCAATCCTTGATTCAAACAATCGGCCGAACTGCGCGAAACTCCAGCGGAAAAGCAATTCTTTATGCCGATCGCATTACTGATTCTATGAAGCGCGCGATGGATGAAACGACGCGCCGACGATCCATTCAGGAAGTCTATAACCGCGAGCAGGGAATCACTCCGCAAACAATCGTGAAGCCGATTGAGGCTACTTTGATTACAGCTTCGGAAGCAGACTACTTCAAGGTGCCCACTGAATGGGAGGAAATCGAAGACTACTCACCGCAGAACATCGAAGCAACCATCAACCGGCTCGAGTTTGAGATGCGATCCGCAGCTAAAAGATTTGAGTTCGAGAAGGCAGCCGAGCTACGCGACAGAATCAAAGTTCTAAGAGAACGAGAACTGCAACTCGCCTAGTCGCCACTCCTTTATGTTGACGAAGATCGATCAGGACTACATTCGGCCGTTTCTTTCAGACGCTAGTTACCTCTCCAATGGTGCTGCCGATCGACTTGTGTTTCCAACCAGTTCAGAAGACATTGCGGATGTTTTGAAAGAGGCGGCCGCAAGTCGGACACCTGTGACGGTGTCGGGCGCGGGAACTGGAACTGTCGGGGGCCGCATCCCGTCGGGTGGAATAATTCTCGCGACCGACAAACTTGCGCGGATTCAAAGTATTTCCTGCTCGGAAATTGGCGGTAGCGCAGTTGCGGAAGCCGGAGTGCCGCTTGCCGACCTACAGCGGTTTGTTGAAGCACAAGGGCTAATCTACCCACCTGACCCAACGGAGCGAAGTTGTTATCTGGGCGGGACCATCGCCACTAATGCATCCGGCTCACGAACGTTTAAGTATGGACCGACACGCGATTACATACGCCGCCTGAAAATTGTGTTATCCACCGGAGACATCATCGACCTCCGCCGCGGCGACCTAAAGGCGGATGCCGTCGGACGTGTATCTATTCCATTACTGTCAGGGGACGTGCTGCAGGCGCAACTACCCACTTATCAAATGCCGCGCACACGCAAACATGCTTGTGGTTATTACGTTGCGCCCGGAATGGACGTTATCGATCTCTTTATTGGAAGCGAGGGCACGCTGGGTGTGGTTGTTGAGGCGGAAGTGGGGCTACTACCTAAACCGCAAGGACTGCTGACCGGGGTTGTGTTCTTTGACGCGGAGCAACACCTCCTGTCGTTTGCCGGCGAGGTCAGGAGCCTGTCACTCCAAACACGTGTGTCGGCGGAAGGGGTGGGCAAGTTCGGCAACCTCATGGAGAGAGCCTTAGCGGTTACAAACAGAAGTCCGGCACAGTCAGATGAAGACCGTTGCTCGCCCCTTCCTATCGATGCCCGCGCGCTGGAGTACTTCGATAACAACTCGCTCGACTTCCTACGTACGAAGTACGAGACAATCCCTAAAGCGGCGGTGGGGGCTGTTTTCTTTGAGCAGGAAACTAACACGTCGACGGAAGAAGAAATCGTCGCAAATTGGATGACGGTGGTGGAACGAAACCGGGCGTTGAGTGATAGTTCGTGGTTCGCGATGAACGAATCTGATCACGCGCGCTTGCGGGAATTTCGTCACGCACTTCCCGTGCTCATGAATGAATGGTTTGCGCGACATAACCAGCGCAAGGTTTCAACGGATATGTCAGTTCCCGATGAAGCGTTCGACGTGATGCTCCGTTACTATCACGATACGCTGCGTCCCACCGGACTGCGCTACACAGTGTTTGGACATATCGGGGACAACCATGTACACGTCAACATACTTCCACGAGACGATAGCGAAGCCGCGATCGCGCGGGACATCTATTTGCATTTCGTAAAACGCGCAATCGAGTTGGGTGGGACGCTGTCCGCAGAACACGGCATCGGAAAACTAAAACGGGACTATCTAAAACTGTTGTATACAGAAGACAATTTGCGAGAAATGGCCGCACTCAAACGCGCGTTTGATCCTGCCGGGATACTTGGACGCGGAAACATGTTCGACGAAAAATATCTTGCGGTTGACTAGCCGATAACTGATGTTTCGTTTCACCACAGCCGGAGAATCACACGGTCGCGCACTGCTCGCGATTCTGGAAGGCTTGCCTGCGGGACTCACTGTCGACGTCGCAGGCATCAATCGCGAATTAGAGCGTAGGCAGTGGGGCTACGGCCGCGGCCGACGAATGAAGATCGAACATGATCAAGTTCAACTCCTGAGCGGCGTCCGACACGGACTTTCGCTTGGCTCGCCAGTCGGCTTGTTAATTCAGAACAAAGACTGGGAAAACTGGACCGAAGTGATGGACATTGCGGCCGCGGACATTCCTGCGGAAAAATCGCGGCGCCTCAGCAGGCCAAGGCCTGGACATGCGGACCTCGCGGGAGGCTTGAAATTCGGCGCGCGTGATCTTCGTAACATTTTGGAGCGGGCATCAGCCCGAGAAACTGCGGCGCGCGTTGCTTGTGGCGCACTGGCAAAACAACTGCTGACCGTGTTTGGGATTGAGATTCGCAGTCACGTAGTTCAAATGGGTGGCATTCCGGATCGGCCACTCGAATTATCCTGGTCTGAAATCTCAGGAATTCCTGATGATGCGCCGCTGCGTTGCGGTGATATTGAGGCGCAGCAACAGATGGTCCAACTAATTGATTCCAAGCGCGAGGCGGGTGACACATTGGGTGGAATTTTTGAAGTGGTCGCGCGTGGTGTCGTACCTGGTGTGGGTTCGCACACGGCCTGGGGCTCAAAACTCGACGGCCGGCTGGCGCAAGCAATAATGTCCATTCCAGCGGTAAAGGCGGTCTCAATCGGTGCCGGGACTGAAGCTAGTTCACTGCCCGGATCGGAAGTACACGATGAAATCGGTTACAACGATGAAACCAGGGAATTCATACGTGAAACAAATCGTGCTGGAGGTTTGGAAGGGGGAATTACCAATGGCGAAGAGATTCGAATTCGTGGACATCTAAAACCACTATCGACGCTCCGTCGTTCTTTGCGTTCGGTTGATATCGATACTAAAAAGGAGGCCACGGCGGCATTTGAGCGTTCTGATATCACTGCGGTGCCGGCCGCCGGCGTGATCGGGGAAGCAATGGTTGCGTTGACGCTGGCTGGCGCAATGCGCGAGAAGTTTGGCGGCGACAGTATCGGCGAGATGAAACACAATTTTGAGGGCTACCGGGAACAACTGCGGGGATATTAACTAAGGTAAAGCAGCGTAAGTTGTAATACCGACATCAAAGGCAACTTTGTTTGAGAAAACCAGCGGGAGTGATTATTTTTAATGGCGTTGATGGAAATAGTAACGTGGCCGAACCTGGTATTGGAGACGCCGGGTGATCCGGTAACGGAGTTCAACGACGAGCTCAAGTCACTGGTTCACGATATGTTCGAGACGATGTACGCAGCACCGGGTGTGGGGCTTGCTGCGGTTCAAGTCGGCGTCCCAAAACGTCTATTCGTGATGGATTGTTCGGCCGGTAAAGATCCGGATCAACGTCTCGTACTGATCAATCCGGAGGTGATTCACGTGGAAGGTGAACAGAATGGCGAAGAGGGCTGTCTGTCATTTCCCGGTATCTTTACGCCGGTTGAGCGTAGTTTGCGGGCCGTCGTACGCGCGCATGACATAAACGGCAACCAGTTTGAAATTGACGATACGGAACTGACCGCTCGGTGCATGCTACATGAAACAGACCACTGCGACGGTATAGTGTTTCTGGACAAGATGAGCGTGCTGAAGCGCGAATTGGTAAAACGAAAAATTAAGAAACTGCAGAAGAGTGGCAAGTGGAGTTAACGCATTTCCAGTTTTTATTGATTAAGGGCGCGGTGACCGCGCCCTTTGCTTTTTGGGCGTTGGACCGTCAGTGCTAGTATTAAAAGAAACAATAATTGGAGTGTGACATGCCGACAGAATTTCGTAATGAACCGTTTACTGATTTCACCAAAGCCGATAATGCGGAAGCTATGCGCGCCGCGCTGGCTAAAGTTAAGGGCGAACTGAATCGCGAATATCCCCTGGTGATTGGCGGGGAGAGAATCACTACAGAAGGCAAACTCGAA
>DATEPF010000271.1:0-12209 GCA_035273325.1 Pyrinomonadaceae bacterium
CGCATCGTCAACACGAACGTAACCAGCTGCATTGATGACCGCCCACGGCTGTAATTTATCGAGAAGCTGCTCAACTGACTGCCGATGGGCGATATCCATCTGCCAGCGCGACAAAAGGAAATACGCGAGGCCGCGTCGTTCACAGATTCGGCCAAATGCCTGGCCCAAAGTTCCGGTGGCGCCGGTTATGACCAATGGACGCGCGTGGCCGATCTCATTAGTGCCGCTCAAACTCGCGGGTACGGGATGTGGCTTAAATGCAACCGGCGGGTAGCAAAGCCGCTGAAGCCTTCGCCACCAACCGGACGAATCCAGCACTGGATGATCAAACTCGCCATCACGAGCCAACGATTTGATCATCGTAGCCAGTGCGGTCGGGCGTGGTTGCGGCGCCCGCAAGTCGAAGATTCCGCTCTCATAAGAATTCTCGTTTTGCGTTAGCAAAGTGTGCCAGTCAAACGCCCCAAACGCAGACCAAAAAGTAACGGCGCGAACATCCACGTCGTCATCTTTAAGTTCCTTTGCTGCGGTCCAAACCTCGGCGGCCCAACGTAACTGTTCCTCCCGAGTGCACCCGAGATGCGCTTCGGTGATGGCCAACGGCAACTGGTACCGGTCCCAGACCTCCCGCATGATCGTCTTCGGTCCGGCAACGCCTTCCGCACAAACGCGAACTGCTTCGACGTCGGCATAACGGTGCCGTCCATTGCCCCCGACAGAACTTGCCGGATACCTGGATGTTCGATGGTCCAGGAAGCGTTCGCTGGTTACGTAGTGATTGACGCCGAGCGTTTCCGGCTTTTCAGGATTGTCCTGGAACCATTGCAGCTCGCCTTCATCGATGCCGAGCCACAATAAGTGGTCGCCCATCATCGTCTCGGGTGACAGCCGGCCACACAGCAGATCGTATGTAAGCCAGCGACGTTCGTTTTCAAACTCCGCCTGGTAATTAAGCGTCGGGGTGCTGAACGTCTTGCCGAGGTCTTCAGTCTGGACCAGACGCGCATCCGGATTGACTTTGCGAATTGCACGCATCGCTAAAATTGTCGCCCGGGTTTGGTTAATTACCGCTCGTGCGAAAAGTAGCGGGCTCCTGGCGTGCGGATACCAGTGACCATACAGACAACTGAAACGCGCGGTAGTCAGCGGTTCGTTGATCGGCGTGTAGTAGTTTACCCACGGGTATCTCGCAGCGACCGCAGCGGCGTAAGCCGCCAGCTTATGCGGAAATGATGGATCGAGGAGGTTCGTGTAACGCGGACCGCTTCCGTGATGAACGAGTCCGACTATGGGCGTAAGGTCCCGCTTTTGCAGCCGCTCGAGGCGTTCATCAGCCCACGACCAGTCGATTGCCTGCAGACTGACGGGCGCCAGTCGTTCCCACAGTAGCGGATAACGAATTTTGGTAATGCCCAGGTCGGCCAGCCGGTCGATGTCGGACAGCCTGACGCTGTGACCACTTCGCTCAATTTGATCGAAGTAGTCGTTCCCAACCCGATTGACGGTGCACTCGACACCGCTCCACAGCTCCAGACGGCTGCTGGAAATATTGCCTGACGACATAACTTCCGGCTTTCTCGTTCCGAGTTAACGCGACGTCACTGCCGAGGCGGTGGTCGCAATCTTCATCGGAGGATGCGCACCGTGACCATTGCCATTTCCGCTGGTTACGATGTTTCCGTTTCCGGAGGCTACTGCTTGCAAACGTTTCAATCCGGTGAACTTGCCGTACACCGTTAAGGCCTGGGCCACAATCTGGTCCATGTTGTAATACTTGTAAGTCGCCAGCCGGCCAACGAAGTGCACGTTTGGGGTCGTATCTGCCAGCGACTTGTACTTTGCGTAGATCTCCGCATTCTCTTTTCGCGGCACCGGGTAATAGGGATCGCCGTGGTCCTTCGGAAACTCGTAAACAATGCTTGTCTTGGAATGTTCCTGGCCCGTCAGATATTTGAATTCCGTGACCCGTGTATACAAATGCTCGTTCGGGTAATTCACAACCGGCGCTGACTGAAACACAGGCTGTGCGTGCGTCTCATGTTTGAATTCCAACGAACGGTACGGCAGCTTGCCGTAACAGTAATCGAAATAAGTATCGACCGGCCCGGTATAAATCATTTCGCGAAACGGTATTTCTTTTTCAATCTCGCGATAGTCACAATTCAGCATGATCTTGATGTTTGGATGATCAAGCATGTTTTCGAACATGCGTGTATAACCATGCAGCGGCATTGCCTGGTAAGTATCAGTGAAGTAACGATCGTCGCGGTTCGTCCTGGTCGGTACGCGCGATGTCACACTCGCGTCCAGCTCGGAAGGGTCCAGTCCCCATTGTTTGCGCGTATAGTTTCGGAAAAACTTCTCATAAAGTTCGCGTCCGACCTTGCTAACGACCACGTCCTCGGAGGTGCGAATCTGTTCACGCGGCTCGGCCAGCTTCTTAAAAAATTCCTCGACCTCAAATGAAGTTAGATTCAGCCCGTACAGGGTATTGATCGTGTCCAGATTGATGGGCATGGGAACGATCTGGCCGTCGACACTCGCACGCACGCGGTGTTGATAAGGACGCCATTCAGTAAATCGGGATAAATATTCGAAAACGTCACGCGAATTGGTGTGAAAAATGTGCGGACCATACTTGTGGACCAGAATGCCCGCCTCGTTGTAGTGATCATAAGCGTTGCCGCCGATGTGTGGTCGCCGATCGCAAATCAGCACCTTCTTGTTGGAACCGGCTGCCAGGCGCTCGGCCAAAACGCTACCGGCGAACCCCGCGCCTACAATCAAATAGTCAAACATTTTTCCCCCTCCTCGTTCGTTCGTTATGAAGCATTAATTGCCACTGTCGGTGAAACCTTTACCGCCGGCATCGCAGCCACGGAGCGCGTCTTTGGTTTGCGGGACTCGACCACGTTGTCTATCAAAGCCGACATTTCCGACCATGTTTGGTCCCATGACATGCCCGCGAGAAAACTGTCGACACGCTGCAGCCAATGATCACGGTCGTAGCTTGGAGACAGAACCCGCTCAGCCGCCGCGATCAAGTCCTCAGCGGTGTCGGCGATTTGGACCAATCCCTGATCGCCATATGGTCGCACTACGTCTGTAATTGAAGTTGAAATAACCGGACGCCCCGCTGCCAGGTACTCAGGCGTTTTTGTGGGGCTGATAAAACGCGTGGCCTCGTTGCGAGCAAACAGCAACAAGGCGACGTCCCATCCCGACAGGTACGCCGGCAGCTCGTCGTAACTCTTGGCGCCGAGATAATGGATGTTCGGGCGTTGTGGTAACGCGGCCGGGTCAATCTTCACTACTGGTCCAATCATTACAAAATGCCAATCAGGACGGGCGGCCGCCGCGTTCTCGAGCAATTCGATATCAAACCGTTCATCGATCACGCCAAAAAAACCTAACCGCGGATGTGGAATGTCTTTCTGGTCTAACGGATCGGGTTGGTTGCTGCGCGCTTTGGCAAAGTGTGCACGGTCGATGCTGCTGGGAAAGGCGTAAACGGCGCGGTGTTGGTCTTTTTTCGCTTCGTACAAAGTGTGCCCACCGGTGAAAACCAGATTCGCCCTGTCGAATAAAGACTTCTCGTATTCCTGAAGCCGTCCGTCAGCTCCTTTGAAGGCAGAAAGTTCGTCCATGCAGTCGTAAACACACGCAACCGGCTTCAAGTGGTCCGTAAACGATAGCGCCATCGGTGTGTAGTACCAGCCGACGAAGTCACTAATGTTGTTATTGGAGAAGAAACGTTGAATCATGTCTTTCAGCACCGCTGACACCGCTACTTCACTGTCCAACCCGGCCGGCAGATGCGGTACTACTACGCGTACACCACTCTTGCACTCGCGTACTTCCAAGCGCATCGAGCCATTACCAAACTTCGGTTCTTCCACGAAGAACACGCGACGATCTTTTGCGCAACGCGTCAACAAATGCTGCGGTCGCTGGTAAACGAAATCCCAGCGCAGATGAGAAAAGCAGACCACGTCAGGTTTCACGTCCATCTTCTTGCTTAGCTGTCCGATTGAAAAGTTGGTTGCGGGCTTAACTTCGTGCCCCTTGTAAGATCGTTGAGTACTCATATTGCCTCGTTCATTTCGGAATTTATTTCGGAATTTTTAGACACGTCCACTCGCAAGAGGAGAGTGCGTGTCGCATGCACTAATTAAATTTATTTTGACGCCCGGACTGAGAAGGTTCTGAAGGTTGCCAGCGCCTTAGAGTATCGGATGAAGTGCAAGTGCGGCTGGCCGCTACACTCGAATTGTTTCAATACAATGGAACCCTCTTGTCGTTTGCTTATCAGGCGTAATCTTATTCTGTTTGTCGCAATCATAAATAAGTGGCAATTGCTATACCCACTCTTGTTTCTCTGTTATCAATTCCCGTTCGACGATGCGTAGCAACTAAGTTTGGCTTTGCGTCAAAGTCGAATTCAACACGTTCGTGTTAGTTCGTGTAAAGCGACAAGCTGAAGCATGTCGCAACAATCGAAACGTCTGTCGACTCTCTTACAAATTTAGACGTCAAGGGCGAGTCGGATTTCAACTCGCCCAAGTCGCGTCGAAGTTAGCGATTGCAGTGTTAGCGATTACCGCCACCACCACCGCCGCCGGAACGGCCACCGCCTCCGCTACCGCCGCCGGACTTGCCGCCACCGCTCTTGCCGCCACCGGCGCCGGACTTTCCACCGCCGCCTCCACCGGACTTGCCACCGCCTCCGCTACCGCCGCCGGACTTACCGCCGCCGCCGGATCCGCCTCTATTTCTTTCTGCCATGATCTAGACCTCCTTGAACTCGCGCTCAACGCGATAACAAAAGTGTTTTCACAGAGTCTGCAATTCCTCAGGGGGCAGTGTCAGCAAATTTAGAAGAGGTGGTTTAACGGGTCTGTACCCTTCCTGACATAACAAATCTCCGACACAAAATCGCAGAATTTTGTTGATAATCGAAAAACGAGCTACCACTGATCGTGTTGGATTGTGGTCTTGTTGTTGCTAGTGACGGTGCTCGTTTTATTTCAGAATTTGAGACACATCATGCTTAACGCTTCACCAGCTGCAGTTATGTATCCTTCGTACAAATCGATGGACGACTTAATTGATGTCGAGCGCTTGCGCGCATTGGATCAATTTGTGACAGAGAAAATTCGAGAACATATGACGGTAACAAACGATCTTCCGTTCTATACCGGCCCGTTCCGGCTGGGTGACAACGGATCTGACCGTCCCGGATCGAGGATGATCTATTTATCTCAGTCAACAGAGCCCGACAGTTATTTTGATTTGGACAAAACAGAGTTGTGGAATGTAACTGCGGCCTCCGCCCAATTCGCGCCGCTGATGGACTTCATCGCTACTTTGCCGTTTAAGTCAACGGGAAGAATGTTAATCATGTACGACGATGTTGATCGACCAGTCACGGCGCACAGAGACCATACGGACATCAACGTTTGTCATGAATTCATCTGGTTCAGAACGAACCTGAGAAAGCCGTTCTATTTGCTAAACGCCGAGACGCAGGAGAAACGGTACGTGACGTCTTATAGCGCGTGGTTCGATACGGTCAACCAATTTCATGGCAGCGAGGGCGCGCCCGGATTGACCTTCAGCATTCGCGTTGACGGAGTGTTTACCGACGAGTTCCGAAAACTAGTTCCATGGTCCAGGCACAACCGCGCGGCCACGCCCGCGATTTGGGCAAACGAAGAAAAATAGTAGTACGAACAAGGAGGGTGTGTTGAAAGCGCAGACGAGTGCAACCGGCGCTATCCCGCGAGGTATAACTTACCCAAGTTACAAATCCTTAGACGACCTCATCGACTTAGCGAAACTGATTTCGCTGGACGAAGAACTGACTTCGCTAATCGAACAGCATGCGAACAAGCCAGGCGCCGACTACTTCTTAAACGAACATAGACTCGATGCCGGAGCGCCACATCAGCCCGGCGCACGCGAAATCTGGTTGACCAGAACAAAGCCAGGCACGCCATATAACTATCTCGATTTGAACAAGCCGGGCCTTTGGAACAAAACAAGAGAGGCAGATGACTTCGGTTCTCTCTTTCGTTTCATTGGAACGCTCCCGTTCAAGGCGTTAGGGCGCGTGCTTATCATCTACGACTACTCCGGAATCGAGGTGCCGGCACATCGCGATCACCTCGAAACATCGATTTGTCATGACTTCATCTGGTTTCGTACAAACCGGCGAAAGCGTCTTTATATGTACAACCAGTTAACGCAGGAAAAACTTTATGTCGAATCGTACAGCGCCTGGTTTGATACGGTTAACCAGTTTCACGGCGGCGATCCTTCATCCGGACTAACGTTCAGCATCAGGGTGGATGGAATTTTTAATGATCAGTTTCGCAAGCAGATCCCTTTTTGTCATCACAATCCTGCAGCTACACCAGCGTTGTGGGCCATGCAAACGGACCACAATTAATCCTCGCAGAACCGATCAATGTATGAGTACGTTACCGTACAGACCATCGCTGAATTAACTGTTATTTATTTTTTATTCAGTGTGGACCAGTTAGTTATTCCCCCGCGGTAACGAACAAGGGAGTTGAAGCCCACCGTCAACCTGTAGGCACAACTACTCTCGATCTCCCAATCATTTAACTCGGATCCGGGACACTCAGTTCTCGTTTCACAAGTGTAGTTAGGCCAGGATTTTATGGACATTTACCTTAGCGGACTTTATAGCGGCACTAATCCGCAACCCGGCATCGGCATTGCCCGCTCGATACGGCAGGCCTATCCTACGGCAAGAATTATTGGCGTCGAATATTCCAATCGCTGTTCCGGAATACATTGGGATGATCTGGATCACATCTGGTTGCAGCGACCTTGGGAAGAGTTGGCCCTGGATCTTTATGCAGACCAGATCAAAGAAAGACTCGACAATGGCGCGTTCTGGATCTCGAGCGTCGATTTGGAAATCATGTGGCTGGCATCCGTGTTTCCGGAAGGTCACGAGCGATTACTAACTCCGCGAATGTCCTCGCTGCAAAAGATTGCAAAGCCGGAAGTGACGGGCTTCCGGGAGTTACCACTGCAAGTCCCGCCGTTTATTGACACGGAAAAACCTGATTGGGACCTGCACCGGTTTTGCCGGCAACACGGATGGAAAGTGTGGTTGAAGGGCCCTTACTACGAGGCGGTCCGCACATATGGATGGGATTCATTTCAAAACGTGCGCGCCATACTTTCAAACGCATGGTCCACGGACCGTTTGTTTCTGCAATCTCACATAGGCGGTTATGAAGAGTCGATTTGTTTTGCGGCTTACGAAGGAGAAATCGTGGGCAGCGTTTACATGCGTAAACGTGAGCTGACGGAAGAAGGGAAAACGTGGGCAGGCAGCGTGACGGAGGTGCCGCAGGAATTTGCTGCGGGTTTACGAAAAGCTGTGGCCGACCTGCGCTGGACCGGGGGCGCAGAACTCGAGATGGTCCGCGACACTTCCGGACAAGCATGGCTACTTGAATGCAACCCACGTTTTCCCGCCTGGATTCATGGCGGAACGATCAGCGGACACAACTTGCCGGCCCTGTTGATCGAAAAAGCGTCTGGCCGTCCTTCGCTGCGACCGGCAATCAATGGAAACGAATTTACGCGGGTGGTGCTTGAGATTCCGGTGAAGCACGACTTTCCACTTCCCTTCCTCCCGGAACCATTTCCCGGTGCGACGGGCCATTCAATGAAGCACCCGGCCGGTACGCTGGCGCTCGCAAAACGTCTTCAAGAGTTGTCGGTTATCGAAGGAAATGCCAACGACAACAGTGACGACAAAAAGGGCGAACCGGTCATCGTCCCGGCGAGTTTCATCGAGGATCTGCAAAGCTACGACTTCAATAATATTGAAACGCCGTCCTTTGTTTTCATGGAGAGTACAGCGGCGTCAGTGTTTCAACGCGCCGGACGAATGGCGAAGGAGCTTACCACCAAGGAAGTCAAGGTAATCAATGCCTACAGTATTAAAACTAATCCCGACGAGAAGTTGATCAAGCTGGCTCTTGGTGCGGGTTTCCTCGCCGAAGCAATCAGTCTGCTGGAAGTGCAGAAAGCATTGCAAGCGGGCTATCGAACGGACCAGGTAATACTGAATGGGCCAGGCAAGTGGTGGCCCAACGGATTACTCCCGGCCAAACCGATCCGCGCAGTGTTTGCCGATTCCATCCCTGACCTTGAATACACGATCGGCCTGATCGAACGAAACCAATTACGTTCAGAGATTGTCGGCGTGAGACTGCGGTCTCCCGGCTCAAGGTTTGGCATTTCGCTGGAAACTCCTGAACACCTGGCGACCCTGGTCGAAACACTCAAGGCCCTGCCGGCTGAATGTAAGTTTGGAATACATTTCCACATGGCCAGCAGCAACATCGGAGTGAAGCAATGGTGGCACTTATACGAAGGCATGTTGCGATGGGCCAGGTCAGTGGAAAATCTCACGCAGCGCAGGGTCTACTGCCTGGATATCGGGGGAGGTTGGTTTCCGGATGATTGGCACAGTGAATCGCCGGATCGGTTCGGACGCGCCATCCAAACGGCAAAGAAGTTTTTGCCTCATGTGCAGGAGATCGTTTCTGAACCGGGAAAGGCTATGGCCCAACCGGCAAACGCAGTTGCCATGCGAGTACTCGAATTCGAAAACGGTGAGAATGAAATTAAGGAAGTAGTGGTGGATGGTTCGATTGCCGAGTTGCCGATGAACTTCTTTCAACCCCATCGCATCCTGCATTTCAGCACCCGGACAGGCGACTGGACCCCGTTAGCTCGCGGTAATACGAGATTGCTAGGCCGGCTTTGTATGGAGCATGACATCGTGGCGTCGAATGTGGAACTACCGCCCGCGCTGAGCAAAGGCGACATTTTTGTTTTCTGTGATGCAGGAGCTTACGACAGGAGCATGTCTTATGTATTTGGTCGCGGATAGAAACGAACAGTGGGAGAGACAGTCCAGCAACAAGCGACTAGAGCTGGCGATGCTTAAGTGGCGGTATCGCTCGACGTCAGTACTACTACATCACGGTAAAGCGTGTTGTGATATCGCGCGCGCATGGACGTTTGCCACCGACTATATGCAGTTAAACGGCGAGTATGAATTGACGGCGCCGCGATGGCTGCGCGCTCGTTACAAATGGGGACCATCAAAATGGCCGTTGAGTTGGTGTGAAGCGGTCGAGAAAAAGACGCTGGACTGCGGTGCGTTATCAGCAATGAGTTATGCAATATTCAATGCCCGCGGCATAACGGCTTATCCTGCCCAGCTAATTCAGAACTACACCGAACAAGCGGGGCAACACTGGTCTGCCAATTGGGATGCCGAAGATGCTCCCGCGGACTGGGTGAACAACGGTCTCGCATATCACGAAGCATGTGCTGTGGTAATCGAAGAGAATGTTGTCAAGATATGGGATCCGGCCGCGGCTTGTTGGCTGGCCGCGCCACAGTTCTGCGGATACAGTTCAGTCTTGGCGGTGCGGGTAATCGCCGGTCAATCCGCCATGACATTAAGTTGGGATGGTCGTGAGATTCAGTGCAACAAGTGGCAAAAGATTGAGCTGCCGTCGGACTATGGTGTCGCACCCGAAATGATCAACGAAGCGATGGCGCTGGAGCAGTTGACCGTGGTTGATTCCTACCAATACGAATCCGCTGCCGGAGGAGACTGATGAAGGCAGGCGCGCAACGCGATAACTTACCGGCCGAGGCACGACTCAAAGTGCGTGGACGTCCGGACGGTGCTCCCATCATGCATCAGGATTGGGGCAAGCTACTGTTCATGCACTGGCGCGTCGACGAAGCGCTGATTCGCCCGCTAATTCCCGAGGCCCTAACAGTAGACACGTACGGCGGCTCGGCGTGGATAGCGACGACGCCGTTTACGATGTGGGACATACGAGCTTTTCCGCCGTTGCTCCCTGCGCTTCCGGGTCTAAGTTCAATGCACGAATTAAACGTGCGAACTTATGTGTACTACGAAGACGTTCCCGGCGTCTGGTTCTTTTCGCTCGACGCGAACAGCAGGACAGCGGTCCTCGGCGCGCGCAACTTTTTTTATCTGCCGTATCACTACGCCGAGATCGATCTGGACCAAACAGCCGACAGGATTGATTACGCGTTAAGCGCGGACGAAGATCCGCCGATTGTTTTCGACGCTTCATGGAACGTCGGTGAGCCCCTCGAAGAATCGCAGCCAGGCTCGCTGGAATTTTTCCTGACGGAACGTTACGTCCTTTATACCGAAAGCAACGAACAACTTTATCGGGCGCAGATTCACCACCAGCCGTGGCCACTCCAAACGGCCGAACTCATAAAGTTCAATACGAATATCTTAGAAGCCAACGGCCTGCCGCAGCCGCCGGAGGATCCTTTGGTCCATTACGCAGAAGAAGTGAATGTGGATATTTGGCCGTTGGAACGTGTGGACTGATCGGCGATCAGTAGCTTGTTTCTTGTTAGTTCGTGTAATTCGTGGATCGCTTTTCGCCCTTAGCACAAACACGATCCACGAATTACACGAAATGACACGAAAGTCCAGGCAGCAACAAATCACCATCGATGGCCGGTCAGTACCCGTCTCAAATCTCGAGAAGCTTCTTTATCCCGGCGGACGATTTACCAAAGCAAAAGTAATTGACTATTACGTTCGCGTCGCCCCATACCTGCTACCTCACTTAAAGGACCGGCCCGTAACTCTAAAGCGCTTTCCCGAAGGGGTATTCGGAGAGTTCTTTTATGAGAAAGATGCGCCGGCATTCACACCTGCATGGGTCAAAACGTTTGCCGTCCCGCGTAAAGAGAAACAGGGTGACATTCGTTACATCCTGGTAAACGATCTCGCCACTCTGGTTTGGTTAGCTAACCTGGCAAACCTTGAAATCCATCCGTTTCTCCATCGCGTGCCAAAGATCAACCGGCCAACTTATATCGTCTTCGATCTGGATCCAGGCGAAGGCGCGGATGTATTAACCTGCGCGCGCGTCGCAGTTTTGCTACGCGATCTGCTGCACGAACTCGGGTTGCAATCGTTTCCCAAAGTTTCCGGTTCGAAAGGATTGCAGGTTTACGTACCTCTCAACACCAATATTACTTACGACGTCACACAGCCGCTGGCGAAAGCTCTCGCCGAATTGCTCGAAGAACGAGAGCCGCGGCTGGTTGTTTCCAAGATGCCCAAAGTGTTTCGGGCAAAGAAAGTGTTCATCGATTGGAGTCAGAACGCAGAATACAAAACCACAGTCGGTGTTTATTCACTGCGCGCCAAGATTCACCGGCCTTACGTTTCGATGCCGGTTGAGTGGGACGAACTGTCGTCAGCATTGAAGAAACGCAAGAAGGAAAGTTTGTACTTTAAACCGGAAGAGGCGTTGGCACGTTTAGAGACGCGGGGGGATCTGTTCGCGCCTGTGCTTTCGATGGTCCAGAAGCCGCCGCGAGAGATACTGAGATATCTTTCGAAACCATCTCCACCAGCGGGCGAGCCGTCATCGCTAGCGACCTACCGCCGCAAGCGAGACTTCAACCGGACGGCCGAACCCGCGCCATCCAAAGGCAGCGCCAGTCGACAAGGGAGCCGCCGTCGCTTCGTCATTCAAAAACACGCAGCCAGCCATCTGCATTACGACTTCAGGTTGGAAATGCATGGAGTGCTTAAATCGTGGGCGGTACCGAAAGGTGTGCCTACGAAAGAAATTGAGAAGCGACTGGCGATGGCCACTGAAGATCATCCGATCGAATATCTCGACTTCGAAGGAATCATTCCCAAAGGGCAGTACGGAGGTGGAACGGTGATGGTCTGGGACATTGGAACGTACGAACTGGTGGAAGGAAACTACTACAAAGGATTCCTGCGGATTTTTCTTGAGGGTGTGAAGTTGAAAGGCGAATGGACGGTGCAACGCATGCCGTCCGACGAAAAAGCGAAGTGGCAGTTATTGAAGACTGGTGGCAACACCCGCGCCATATCAAAAAAACGTGATGACCTTTCCGTCCTGTCGCAGCGAACGATGGCAGAGATCGCCAAAGACGCAGATGCGCAGTGGCAGAGTAACCGGTGAAACAGGAGGCAGCGGCCGGTAAGACAGGATGCAGCGGCAGGCAGCAGGAGCAGGAGCACGGGTAGAACACGAACAGGCTCAACATATTTCGTCTAGTTCGTGGATCGTATTTTGGCCGAGAATAAAACCCATCCA
>DATEPF010000272.1:0-6916 GCA_035273325.1 Pyrinomonadaceae bacterium
GCGATGCGAAACCGTAATCAGGTTGTCGCGACACCAATTGCACGGTGCCGCCTAGTGAGTCAGAGCCGTATTGAGCAGTGTTTGGCCCACGCAGCAGTTCCACTGAGCGGAGACTGGTGGGTTCGTTTAAGTTAAAGAATGTATTGATCCCGCCACGCTGCGTCGCGTTTGTATAACGAACGCCGTCTACATAAACGCCAACTTCAGTTAGACCACGTACCAGCACGGCGCCGATCGTCGGGCTCGTGCGCTGCATCGATACGCCGACCTCTTCGTCAGCAACCTGGGCCAACACACCCGTCGCCCGTTGGACGATCGCCTGTTCGTTAACGACGTTGACCTGTTGCGCAACCAGGTGTTTGTCCTGCGCCTGACCCGTCTCCGCTGAGACGGTTACAAAATCTCTAATGCCGGCGACCTCGAGTAGAGCGCTGACTTCCGAAAGCTGTGCGGAACTCACGTTTACCGGAAGTCGATGCGATGTGAAACCAGTATGTTCGATTCTGATTTCATACGAACCGGGCGCAACGTTCTGAAAACTGAATAGACCACTAAAATCAGTTTCAGTAGTTTGAACTGCGGGTTGTTGGGATGGAATCAGCGAAACCTTAGCGCCGCTGACACTGGCGTTTTGTTGGTCCTTAACCACGCCGGAGATGCTTCCCGACGTTTGCGCACGCGTGTTCAAACCTGCAACGAGCAGGATGAAGACTGCGATTAATCCCAGTCCTATTTGGCGCGCTTTGTTCATCGTTCGAAAATACCCTTCAGTGTGGGCAACTTTAATCAACCCGCCTTGAGAAATACTTGAGCCGCCGTTTGGCGCTGTTTATGCAGTTTTTGACAAATAATACACCCTGCTTAATCACTTCCAAGGAAGGAGCTTCCTCCTCACTGGGATCGCGGGCGTCCCGCCCGCACTGAGCGAAGCGACAAACGTATCCCCAGCTAATTACTTCAACTAAACGCGTCGACTCATCACTGGGATCGCGGGCGTCCCCGCCCGCACTGAGCGAAGCGAAAAACGCCTTTTCACCTAATTACTTTACTAAACGCATCGACTCGTCACTGGGATCGCGGGCCCTTATCCTGCGCGCGTGATAGCTGATGAACGTTGCTGTTCGCTTCGCTCAGTGCGGGCGGGACGCCCGCGATCCCAGTAAACAACCGGCGCATTCCTGCGAAGTGATTAGGCAATGCTTTTTGAGTGCAACTTCGGCGCATTTCCCGACCAACAAATTTCGCGGTATCATTTGAGGTTTTCGGAGTCGGCCGTATTCCCGTCTATGCACGCACGCGGCCAGTTTGCAACTATGTCGGAAGAAGCAATCACCGTCCGCGGCGCCCGCGTCAATAACCTCAAGAACATCTCGTTCTCCATTCCTATTAACCAATTGACGGTGGTTACCGGAGTGAGCGGGTCGGGGAAGTCTTCCCTGGCTTTCGACACGATTTACGCGGAAGGCCAGCGTCGTTACGTCGAGTCGCTATCGGCATATGCACGTCAGTTTCTTGAACGGATGGACAAGCCGGACGTCGATGAAGTGCGTGGCATCGCTCCAGCCATCGCCATCAGACAGAAGAACTCAACGCGTAATCCACGCTCCACTGTTGCGACTCAAACCGAGGTTTTCGATTACCTGCGCCTGCTCTACGCGCGCGTCGGCATCACTTATTGCCGTGTCTGCGGCCGCGAGGTAACCAAGGATTCTCCCGAGTCAGTGGCCGATGAAATCCTCGCGCAACTCGACGAAGGCACCCGGTTTTACGTGCTATTCCCTGCCGAGGCCGGAATCGCCGAGACTCGACGCAGCAATGGTGAAAAGGAAAAAACCAACAGCCGCCGTAACAAGCCAAAATCAAAGCGTACCGCCACGCCCACGCCGCGCCAGACGATCACGGCCCACCTCATGAGCCTCATGCAGCGTGGCTTCACACGCTTGTATGCCAACGGGCAAGTCATCGATCTACGTTCTCCGGACGACTACACACTGGATACTTTTGACGGTGTCTTTGTGATGGTTGATCGCCTTTCGGCTTCAGCAGATGTTCGCCAGCGTCTGGTTGACTCGCTCGAGATTTGTTTTCAGGAGGGCCATGGCAACGCAATCATCGAGAGCGTCGGTGCACAACCGCGACGCTTGAGGTTTTCCGATCGGTTTGAATGCAAAAACGACGGGACGGTCTATGCCCTTCCTGAGCCGCGACTGTTCAGTTTTAACAATCCGTACGGCGCGTGCCCGACGTGCCAGGGTTTCGGCAACACCATCGGGCTCGACATGGATTTGGTCATTCCCAATCCAGGACTCAGTTTGAAAGACGGCGCCATAGAACCCTGGACCAGGGCGCAGCACGAGTGGGCCTTTGACGAGCTCCGCCAGTTTTGCAAATCCGAAAAGATCTCGATGAGCGTTCCCTTCGCGCAACTTTCGCGCACAGAGCAACGTGCAGTTATCGAAGGGAAGAAGGAATTTGGCGGCGTACGCGGTTTCTTCGATTGGATGGAAACCAAGAAGTACAAGCTGCACGTCCGCGTGTTTCTTTCCAAGTATCGCGGTTACACGTTGTGTCCGGATTGCGGCGGTGGCCGGCTGCGACAAGAGGCCCGCGACGTTAAGGTGGGCGGGAAAACACTGCCCGAGGTTTCCGCGCTTTCGATTAAAGACGCTGCGGTTTTCTTCGATGCGCTCGAACTTTCCACCGAACAAACTGCGATCGCCGAACGCATCCTGTTTGAAGTGCGCCGTCGTTTACGCTTCATGGTGGAAGTTGGCCTCGATTACCTGACTCTGGACCGGCTTGCGTCTACGCTTTCCGGCGGAGAAGCGCAACGCATTCAACTGGCAACCAATCTCGGTTCTTCATTGGTCGGCGCTTTGTACGTTTTAGACGAACCATCGATCGGTTTGCATCCGCGCGACAACGACCGTTTGATTCGACTGCTGCATAACCTGCGCGATATCGGAAACACCGTTTTAGTTGTTGAGCATGATGAAGAGATGATGCGCGCGGCTGATTACATACTCGATATTGGTCCATCGGCGGGCGAATTGGGTGGCCGCGTAATTTACGAAGGCGACTTCAAAGGCTTGATGACTCAGGAAAATTCACTTACCGCTCGCTATCTTCGTGGCGAAGCTGAGATCAAAGAGCCGCGGCAACGGCGTCTGTTGCAGAAGCGGCGTCTCACGCTGCAGGGTGCAGCTGAGCACAACTTGAAATCAATAGACGTTGAAATACCTTTGGACATGCTGGTTTGCGTCACCGGGGTGAGCGGTTCAGGCAAGTCAACTTTGATTCACGATTGCATTTACGCTGGTTTGAAAAAGCAACGCGGCGATTGGCAAGGGCACGTCGGCGCCTTTTCGCGACTTGAAGGTGGCAACTTAATCGATGACGTAATCCTGGTAGACCAGTCGCCGATTGGGCGCACGCCGCGTTCGAATCCAGTTACCTACATCAAGGTTTACGATGGGATCCGCGAGGTGTTTTCATCCACGCGCGAGGCACAGGCACGCGGTTTCGACCCGTCTCATTTCTCGTTCAACCTTCCCGGCGGACGCTGCGATGTTTGCCAGGGGGACGGAACGGTGACGGTGGAAATGCAGTTTCTCGCTGATGTCGAGCTGGTGTGCGAAGAGTGCCGGGGAACACGTTTCAAGCAACAGATACTCGACGTACGTTACCGCGGAAAGAACGTGCATGAAGTGTTGAGGATGACCGTACGTGAAGCCATGACATTTTTCCGTGAAGTGCCGAAGATCTCGAATCGTCTGCGTGTTCTGGATGAAGTTGGACTCGGGTATCTGCGACTCGGGCAGTCTGCCACCACACTGTCAGGAGGCGAGGCTCAGCGCATTAAACTCGCGGCACAACTCTCAAAACGTACGGGAGCGCGCACTCTTTACATCTTCGACGAACCCACTACCGGTCTACATTTCGACGACATCAACAAACTGCTGGCTGCTTTTCGCGCGTTGATTGATAACGGTGGGTCACTGCTGGTGATCGAGCATAATCTCGATGTGATCAAGACGGCAGACTACGTCATCGATCTCGGACCGGAAGGTGGTGAAGCTGGAGGCCATGTGGTGTTTACAGGTACTCCGGAAAAGCTAATGGCGTTCCGTGCTTCGCACACCGGTCGTTATCTGAAACAGCATCTGGCAAAATCCAACGGTCATCGTGTTTCGGCATAGAGCTCTTCATGAATACTTCCTTTCCAGACTAAAGCAACAACGATCCACGAATTACACGAAATAACACGAAGGACTGAATTCGACTGGAGCATATGATGAGCTTAAAACAAAGATTAATGAGCGATCTGACGGCTGCTATGAAAGCGCAGGAAGCGCTTCGCACGTCCACCTTGCGCATGGCCAAAGCAGCACTACAAAACCGCGAAATTGAAAAGGGCGGCGAACTGGACGAGGAAGAGATGGCCAAGCTACTGCGCTCGCTCGTCAAACAGCGACGTGACTCCGTTGAGCAGTATGAGAAAGGCGGACGTCAGGAACTGGCTGATAAAGAGAAAGCGGAGATCGAAATCCTGGAGCAGTATCTCCCTCAATCCGCAACGCGTGAGGAAATTGAAGCTGTTGTCGCGACCGCAATCATTGAAACCGGCGCCACCTCCATGAAAGACATGGGCAAGGTGATGAAGGCAACACAGGCGGCGCTCGCGGGTAAGAACGCAGACGGCCGCACGGTTAGCGAAGTGGTGAAGGCAAAACTCGGCGGATAGTATTCTTTGTCTCGTGCCGGAGATCATTCCAGATCACGAATGACGTCAGTACCACCTGCGGTAGCGGGTGGGTTTCACTGAGTGCGGATTGCTGATTGCGGAATGCGGAATACCCGCTCATACAAATCCGCAGTCCCCAATCGGCAATCCTCAATCGACGAGACCCACCCGCTACCGCAGGTGGTACTGACCTCATACCCATCTAAAAGCATCCACGAATTCCACGAAGAAACACGAAATAAAACCCCGAATTTACAGTAGTTACGCCAACTTGCTTAGGTATAGGCCTTTCCGTATAATTCACGGCTTGCTCGAAGCGCGGCGTTTTCGTCCGGTGGGTTTCGCGCCCACTTTTTCTTTTGGGCGAAGGGTTTCTCGGAGGTCAGGATGGGGGCCGGGTCGATTGAAGAACGTGTCAGGGAGATCGCGGAACGCGTCGCGACTGACCACGGCCTGGAACTGGTACACGCGGAAGTGGCGGGACCTGAGAACAAGCCGATCGTTCGCATCTTTATTGATAAGCCGGCCGGCGTAACTCACGAGGATTGTTCACAAGTGAGTTTTCATGTGGGCACCATCCTCGACGTCGAGGATTTCATACACGCTTCCTACACGCTGGAAGTTTCTTCCCCGGGACTTGAACGAGGTCTTTATAAACGCGCCGATTACGAACGGTTTACCGGAAGCCAGGCGAAACTACGAACGCGCCGGGCCATCAATGGCCAGCGCAATTTTCGCGGCACAGTGCTCGGGATAGAAGCCGACGAAGTGTTGTTTGACGATCGAACGAACGGCCAGGTGCGGATTCCGTTGGACGCGATTGCCAAAGCCAATCTCGAAGTCGACGTGGAAGAAGAGTTTCGCAGGGCAGCTTTGAAAAGCTGAATTCCGCCGCGTTGGCAGACGCAGCATGACAACTGAATAACAACTGAATAGGCTCAACGACGCAAGTTGTTGGCGTCGAGCCACCGGAGACCAGTAATGAGTTCATCCATCGCACAAAACATAGAAGCGCTCTGTCAGGAACAAGGGATCGAGCGCGACCTGGTGATCGACGCCATGAAAGAGGCAGTGCGCGCTGCTGCCAAGAAACAGTTTCGTTCAGGCGAAGACATTCAGGTCGACTGGAACCCGGAGACGGGCATCGAGCTTTCCGCAACTAAAGTTGTGGTGGATGAAGTTGCCAACGAAGCAACTGAGCTTTCCATCGATGAAGCGCGTGAATTGGCCGGCGAAGAAGTAGAGCTCGGCGACGCGCTTTTGTTGCCGCTACCGATGGAAGAACTGGGCCGCATCGCCGCGCAAACCGCCAAACAGATTCTCTTTCAAAAAGTCCGCGACGCTGTCCGCAGTAACGTCTACGAGCAATACATCGACAAGATCGGCGATCTCGTAAACGGCTATGTGAAGCGCTTTGAACGCGGCAACATCATCGTAGACCTCGGCAACCTGGAAGCAATTCTTCCCCGCTCGCAGCAGTCGCGCGGCGAACAGTGGAACCAGGGCGAACGTATCCGCGTCGTCATCAACAACGTTTCGAAGGAATCAAAAGGTCCGCAAGTCGAGGTTTCGCGAACGTCGCCAGAGCTGTTACTGCGATTGTTTGAAATGGAAGTTCCTGAGATCTACGACGGAACAGTAGTTATTAAGTCCGCCGTGCGCGAGCCAGGCGAACGGGCCAAGATTGCCGTCACTTCCAACGAGCGCGACGTTGATCCGGTCGGCGCCTGCGTCGGCATGAAGGGGTCGCGCGTGCAAGCCATCATTCGTGAGCTGCGCGGCGAGAAGATCGACATTATCGAGTGGTCTGACGAACCGTCAGTGTTTGCAGCCAACGCCCTTTCTCCTGCCAAGGTAAACCAGGTCCGTATCACGGACATTGAAAACCGTCAGATGGAAGTCATCGTCAACGAAGATCAACTGTCACTCGCCATCGGCAAGCGCGGTCAGAACGTCCGTCTGGCGACCAAGCTGGTTGGCTGGAACATCGATATCCGCAGCGAAGAAGAGATCAAGCGCGAAGTAACCGATCAGATGGGCGCGCTCATCGCGTCTGGCGAATCAGTTCCGCTGTCGGCGATCGAAGGCGTTACTGCTCAGCAAGCTGAGACGCTGGCCGAACATGGCATTAACGATATCGACGCGCTGTCGCAAACTTCGGTTGACGATCTG
>DATEPF010000273.1:0-5847 GCA_035273325.1 Pyrinomonadaceae bacterium
AGGGTGCGAGAGGAATTCTACGACCCCTTCAGGGTCGAGAAAATATTGCCATCGATCCGGGGGTCTGCTCCCGATGAATCGGGATTCGACCCCCGGCTACTTTCTTAGAGCCCTCCGGGCTGACCGAAGCAAATATCACCGTGATGAGTTAAGTATATTAATGCCGTTAAAACAGTTAGCAGAAGTCTTCGGGCATTCTGATCACCGGGCTGAAGCCGCGGTGTTAATGAGCGCGCTCGGGACTTTTTGTGCAAAGCCTAGCCGTTTCCTGTTTTCATGATTTTCGGGAAGGAGTGCTGCGTTTGTAGACGCGAACGTAGTCGACCTGCATCTCTTGCGGGAAAACTGAAGTGGCGTCGGGCTTTCCGGGCCAATGCCCGCCAACGGCCACGTTCAGAATCAGGAAAAACGGGTGGTTAAATACCCACGCTTTGCCCTGCGGAAGATCGGTTGGAGTCCGCGTTTTGTACAGTCTCCCGTCAACATGAAAACGTATCACGTCGCGCTCCCACTCAACGGCAAAGACGTGAAAATCCTCGGAAAACTTTCCGGAAGACGGCAAGGAATACCACGCTGAGATTCCGTTCGCGCCAGAGTATCCTGGTCCATGAAGCGTTCCAAACACCTTCGAAGGCTCTTTGCCGATGTGTTCCATGATGTCGATCTCACCGCAACCCGGCCAACCCACTGCATCAATGTCGTCTCCCAGCATCCAAAAGGCCGGCCAAATACCTTGTCCGTAAGGGACCTTAATGCGGGCTTCGAACCGTCCATACGTCTGCGTAAACTTTTTCCTGGTGAGGAGCCGGGCAGATGTATAGCCGCGTCGTATGTTGTCCGGCCCCGTATGTTCTTCCTTAATGGCAGTTATGATCAGCACACCGTCCAACACGCGCGCGTTCGCAAGTCGATTGGTATAGGTCTGCAGCTCATTATTGCCCCACCCGCCACCGCCGATATCAAAGGACCACTTCGAGGAATCCACCGGCGAGCCCTGCGGCGCATTGAATTCGTCACTCCACGCTAATCTCCACTCCTGAGGATTTGCTGAAGCTGTGGACCAAAGCAATAGATAACCGCAAAGAAATAAAACCAAACGCAACGCGATACCACCGCCACTATTCGTCATATTAGTTTGCTGATCTGGCCGCGGGTTCATATTTCCCGGAGTCAAAAAAATCTATTTCAGCGAGTCTGCCTGTCAGGAAAATGGGCTACAATGCCGCCAAAGAAATCTGCGGCATTATGGCACTGTTTGAACCGAATTAAACCATCGGGAATCTAACCCGCCGACCAAGACTCCAGGACAATCGAGCTCAAAAATGAAGAAAGCTAACCACCTTCTGCCGGCTTTGATCTTAACCTTCGCTCTATACGGTGTGGCGACCGTCACAGCTCAAACTTCTACCGTCGGCGTGCCGCCGCGGCTGGATCTTATGCCGGTGCCGGCATCCGTTCAGCTGGAAACCGGGCGGCTGCCAATTACAGCCAACTTTACGGTGGCGACAAAAGGTCACGCTGACGATAGGCTGCGGTCCGCCCTTCTTCGTATGACTAAGCGGCTTGCTGGTCGAACTGTTTTGACATTGCCGCTCGAGTTAGTGACCGATGAAAACGCTGCCACCCTCGTGGTCCAGTGCTCAGGCCCAGGCGCCACGATTCCCTCCCTCCGCGAAGATGAAAGTTACAGTTTAACGATTTCTGACAAGCAGGCGCGCCTGGTCGCGCCAACTGTTGTCGGAGCTTTACGCGGCATAGAGACTTTTCTGCAGCTGGTCCAGGGCGACCGCGAGGGATACTACCTTCCCGCCGCAAGGATTAAGGACCAGCCGCGCTTTCCCTGGCGTGGTTTGATGATCGATATTGCCCGGCATTATCAGCCGCCCGAGGTTCTCAAGCGCAACCTCGATGCGATGGCGGCCGTCAAACTCAACGTCTTTCATTGGCACCTGACGGAGGACCAGGGCTTTCGGGTTGAAAGCAAGAAGTTTCCCAAACTCCATTTGATGGGATCGGACGGTCAGTTTTACACGCAGGATCAGGTGCGGGAAATCATTGCTTACGCCACTCAGCGTGGCATTCGTGTAATACCTGAATTCGACATTCCCGGTCACGCCACAAGCTGGTTGGTTGGTCACCCGGAAATAGGCAGTGCGCCTGGTCCATATACAATCGAACGGGGCGCCGGCATCTTTGAGCCGGCCCTCGATCCAACACGCGAACAAACCTATAAGTTGCTGGATGCTTTCCTGGGCGAGATGGCCGCGTTGTTTCCCGATGCCTACATGCACATTGGCGGCGATGAGAACGAAGGAAAGCAGTGGGACCGCAATCCTCAAATCCAGGCCTTCATGAAGGAGAAGCGGATCAAGGACAATCATGCGCTGCAGGCGCATTTCAACGTTCGCGTCCTAAAAATTCTTCAGAAACATGGTAAGAGAATGGTCGGGTGGGATGAGATCCTGCAGCCGGAGTTGCCCCGCGACGTAGTTATTCACTCCTGGCGCGGGACAGCGGCCCTGGCCGAAGCGGCTAAAAAAGGTTACGACGGCATTCTTTCGAATGGCTATTACATCGATCTGATCTTCCCGGCTTCGCAACACTACAAAGCTGACCCTTTGCCTGCCGACAGCACGTTGACTCCTGAAGAAGCGAAACACGTGCTCGGCGGCGAGGCGACAATGTGGAGCGAATGGGTCAGCCCGGAAACCATAGATTCCAGGATCTGGCCACGCACGGCTGTCATCGCCGAACGCCTCTGGTCGCCCCGGACAGTTACGGACGTTGACGACATGTACAGACGTCTGTCGGTGATAAGCCTGCAGCTTGAAGAACTTGGAGTGACTCACGAAAAAAACCAGTCCATGCTACTCAGGCGTCTGGCCAATAGCGAAAATATCGCTCCCCTCGCGACGCTGGCAGCGCTGATCGAGCCAGTCAAAGAATACCGGCGCTATCAGATGCGCAAACAAACTATGCTCAGCCCGCTCACTGGACTGGTTGATGCGGCGCGACCGGACAGCCAGGCAGCAAGACAATTCGCTGCCATGGTAAACGGGTTCCTTTCCGACGCGCCTCGCTTCGACCTTTATCGTTCTGACATACGTGAGTCACTTATCAATTGGCGGGACTCGGGCGCTGCGCTCGAACCAATGATCGATCGTGCACCTGGATTGCAAGAGGCTCGACCTCTCGCAAAGGATTTAGCGGCGGTCGGGACGATCGGGCTGGAGGCCCTCTCTTATCTATCGACCGGAACAGTAGCCACCGCGCAGTGGCGTGACGCCCAATTCTCCAAACTCGATGAAGCCGCGAAACCAAAGGCGGCTCTGGAATTAGTGGTTGTCCCGAGTGTCAGAAAATTAGTGATGGCTGCGGCTGAACCGCTGAAATAGATCAGCCTGAAGGGCTGACAGATAGTAGCCGGTGGTTGGAGCACAGCGCAGACCACCGGAAGCAAACGCCAAAGCGCTCTTGCACTCTGAAGGAGTGCCAGGTTTTCTCTGACACCCTTTCAGCGTGTGGAATAATTGGGTTTCCCATCCGGTGGGTCCACACTGCGCTCCGACCACCGGCTACTGTCTGCCTTTCAGGCTGGGTACCGGTCCTTATGAAGTTTGTTCTTCTTCTATCGTTTCTCTCTGCCTCATTTTTTGCGCCACTCAAATCGGCTACCCCCAACGTCACACAAGCTAGTAGTCCAATCCAATTCGTCGACATCACTGCCAGCGCGGGCATCAAGTGGAACATTCAAAGGCTGGCTCCAGGCACCAGATATTTGATCGAAACCATGGGCGGCGGTGGAGGGTTCATCGACTATAACGGCGATGGCCTTCTCGATATCTATTTGGTCTGTTATTCCCAAACGCCTCAACCGCCCGGAGCCGCTAAATTGAAGGACGTTCTTTACCGGAACAACGGCAATGGCAGCTTCACCGACGTGACCGAGAGTGCCGGCATTTCAAATAGCATGTTGGGTATGGGCCTGGCGGTGGGAGACTACAACAATGACGGTTGGGCCGACCTTTACATCACTGGCTACGGCGAGAGCAAGCTCTATCAGAATACTGGTAAAGGAACCTTCGTTGATGTGACCAGCCGGGCCGGGGTCGAGAACCGCCTGTGGGGCACAAGCGCAGCCTTTTTTGACTATGACCAGGACGGCCAACTGGATCTTTTCGTCTGCAACTACCTGACCTTTGATGAAAAGAATTTTCCCTGCACCTTCTACGAAGGAAAACCTTATTGCCTAATCAAAAACTTCAAAGGCTCGACGAGTAGACTCTTCCGCAACAATGGCGATGGAACCTTCGCCGATGCAACCGAAAAAGCGCGAATCGCCAATCCTAATGGTAAGGGTCTCGGCGTGGTGGCCCTCGATTATGATAACGACGGCCGCCTGGATATCTTTCAAGCGAACGATACGACCGGCAACTTTCTCTATCACAACCGGGGAGACGGAACCTTTTCCGAACGCGCGCTCGAAGCCGGAGTGGCTTTTGATCCCAACGGGAACGCGCGTGGAGGAATGGGGGTCGACGCCGAGGATCTCGACGACGATGGCTTCTTAGAGATTTTTGTTGCGAACTTCTCCAGTGAAACAAACGCCTTGTTTCATAATGGAGGCGATGGCGTGTTTACCGAGACCACGAACAGACTTGGACTTGGTGCTATTAGTCTTCCCTTGAGTGGCTTTGGTTCTAAATTCTTTGACTATAACAATGATGGTTTAGTCGATCTGTTCGTGCATAACGGACATCCCTTTGAGCCTATCAACAAACTCTTTCCTGAGACGACTTACAAAGAACGTCCTTTTCTTTTCGAAAATACCGGGCGGGAATTTCGTGATGTCGCAGCTGCGCACGGCGCACCGCTGAAAAGATTCCATGCCGGCCGCGGACTCGCGGTGGGTGACATCGACAATGACGGTGATTCGGATCTTCTGCTGATGAATGTAGGAGAACCGCCGGTGCTGCTCCGCAACGATGGTGGTAATGGAAATCGCTGGTTGGGTATTAATTTAGTAGGGACGAAAAGTAATCGCGACGGCGTGGGTGCGAAGGTTACTTTGACTGTGAGCGGCAGAAAGAGATACAAGCAACGACTGGGCGGGACGAGTTACTGCTCAGCTTCCGATTCGCGGTTGCTTTTCGGACTGGCCGGCGCCAGAGTCGATGAAATCACCGTCAAGTGGCCCAGCGGTGAAGTCAGCAGCCTAAAGAATGTTCGTAGCAACCAATACGTCACCGTTAAAGAAAGCGTAGTGCAATCGAAAAGGAAATAAGGAGTTGATTGTGAGGGTTTTGTTTGCGGCGGGACGTGAAGCCACTCTTACTTGCTCATTTCGCGGCGCTGGTTGAGCCTTCAACAACTTTCAGGTACCGGTTCAATGGTGGATTCATCAGCTTGTCTACCGTGCCGCTGGGCCAACGAATCTCAACCTTATCGATCTTTTCCGCCGATCCAATACCGAGCACTTCACGCGGATCGTGTGAAGCAAGATAGCTACCACCTGCCGTCTTGAGCCGGGTCCGCTTGAGAGCGCCTGTTTGCCAGGTAATAACTGCTCCAACCGCTCCGGGGTTGCTCTGTTTCCCAGTTAACTCCAGTCCGATCCAATTTTGGCGATTGCCACCGTGATTCCGCAGCAACACCGGCGGCTCGCCGTTGTTGGCGATCAGTACATCGAGGTCTCCATCGTTATCAATGTCGCCGGCCGCCATGCCTCGTGCCGAGAAGTGCTTATTGAATACCGGACCAGAATGGCCGCTTACATTTTCAAAACCCTCACCGTTGTTGCGAAAAAGGAGAAACGGTTCGCGATATTTCACCCGCGGATTTCGCATC
>DATEPF010000274.1:0-7882 GCA_035273325.1 Pyrinomonadaceae bacterium
ATGAGGTCAGTACCACCTGCGGTAGCGGGTGGGTCATACGGTGCCAATTGTCGATTTGCAATTGCCAATTGCTTCGTAGCCAGATGCAATTCGGCAATCGACAGCAGAAGAACCCACCCGCTACCGCAGGGTGGTACTGACCTCATCCAAAACGATCCACCAAAATACGCGAAATAACAATCAACTCCGCCGCGCTATCACTTCGAGGTATTCACCTTCTACCAGCGTGGTGCCGTCTATCGCTTGATTGTGTTCCGACCAAAGTCGCTCCAGATCACTTCGCAAGCCGGCTTGCCCGGCATCCTCGAGCGACCCAAACGCCTTCCCTGTTGGCCCATAGTACATCCGGAAGAACTCAACCACATCCGCTGGTGGAAAAGGAAAATTGAAGACGCACATCCGTGGTGTCATCTGTAAATCCGCGATGCCGTCGCCGAGTCGTTCCCTCACAGTTTCCTCTTCACCCCACTTGATCGGTGAAGGCATGTTCGGCGGAGGCGCCACGTGTTTCCCAGTAGTCTTGAACATCTGACCGATGAAGCCGGCCGGCGTCCAATTCGCCATTGCGATTCGTCCACCTGGCTTGCATACGCGGGTTAACTCCTTAGCCACCAGCTCAGGTCGCGGTGCGAACATGGCGCCAAACATCGTCACAACGGTGTCAAAACTTCCGTCGTCATAAGGCAACTGTTCTGCGTCGCCTTCGTCGAACTGGATCGATAGCCCCGACGCCGCCGCGCGTTCGCGGGCCTGTTCGAGCAGATTCGTCGCGATGTCAACGCCGGTTACGTTCGCGCCTTTGTGTGCTGCAGGCACCGCCAGATTGCCGCTGCCGCAAGCGACGTCAAGCACGCGCGCGCCCGGCGACAACGCCAGACGATCAATAAACTCTTCCGCGCATTTTTCGATAACTTTAGCCACTTGACCAAAGTCGCCGGCCATCCAGGTTGCTTTTAGTTTTTCTTTTAACGGTTCAATACCCGTAACAGGTGTGCTCATCGCAAGCTCCTTTCAATCAAACGGTCGCTGGTTTCTTCCAGATAACGGAATAGCGCCAGAACAAGTGCGACTTCACTTCGGCGCCAGGCAGCAACGCACTACATAATTCATGAACCTGCTTCAAAGATAGATAGGAATCATTGCGCCCGTGTTTGGCCCAGGCGGCACGAACTCTCCGCGGAGGCACAATGCGAGAGCCCTTCGTCAGTCTTACTGCCATACTTGCCGGTAATGCCACAGCACTCCTGAACGCGTCGAAAATCCCGTCGGCTTGAAACAAGTCGAGAATCAGTAGAACGCCGTTCACCTTGAGTGCCCGCGTGATTTTGCGCACCGCCGCTTCAGTTGGCAGGTGGTGCAACGTCGCTATGCTGACGATGCAATCAAACTGATCGGCTTCAAATTCATGATCCATTACGTCGGTCACGAGAAAATCTACATTCGGATAGGCCGACGATTGTTCTTTTGCGATTCGGATCATGTTTTGAGAAAGATCCAACGCGAGCACCTGGTCTGACCGTCCGGCCAGCAATCTTGAGAACGCGCCGGTACCACACCCGATCTCTAATGATTGGCGACAGGGCGATGGAACCTGTCGCAATAGAAACTCATGGTAATGAGTGTTGTGGTCCCACTTGTCCGCCGGCAGCAGTGCGAGATCATCAAAGTCTGCCTGAATCGTTGACATCGTTCAACGTCCGGGTCGAGCTTCGCGTTTGAGCGTAATCTTGCCGGGCACGCCTTGAATGCGTCCGGTCAGTAATCGCCAGTTCAGCGTTCTACCCTGCAAGGTCAGCACGGCCAAAGACGGTTTGCGATCATCTGTTGGCGGTTTGTAAGTGACGTTCTCCTGATAGCCAGGAACGGTGGCGTCGGGATCGAATTCTATCTCGAGGCGTCCTCGATTAAGCCGCCCGGCAAAGGGTGTCTGATTTCCATCTTCGCCCTGCCATTCACCGTTGATAAATTGGTCAACGCTATAGGTTCCACTTACCTTGTCGCCTGCGCGCTTAATGACTAGGGTGAACTGCGTCTGGGGTTGATTGCGCCGCGCGGGCGCTTTCCAAACCCATCGCCCCGCGACAGCGTTGCCTCGTTGCGCATAAACGGTTGGGCTGACACCAATTACAAAAACTACTGCAAGCAGAGTTGTTTTAATCACGAAGTTGGATGTTTTGTTCACTTGAATCCCGACCGTGCAAGCGGCCCTTTCCCTGGATGATGTACTTAGAAGTAGGCGCCGATGTAGTTCGCAACGAACATTACTACGTGTGCCAGCGTGTGAGCGATCATCGCAGATTCAAGGCCCTTTTTCCAAAAGAGGTAACCGGCGATTACGCCAAACAACGAGTTGGCGACTATTACGAACAGCGTTAACGAAGCTGAGAAAGCCGGAAACACCACGTAGGCGATCGGCAGATGGAGGATCCCAAACAGCAAGGCTGAAATCACTATGGCGGCGATGTAAACGCCGCTGTCTGGTCCGGGCGCGCTCTTCCGGAAAAATCGCCACGTCACCCAGACGACCAACGTCATAAATCCCCAACGCAGCAAAATCTCTTCCGTTATGCCTCCATAAAGCAGGCGGGTGGGGAGTGGAACGAAACCCTGAAATGTTGAGATTCTTGTCACAGCTTCCGGGGGCAGCAAGGGTGCCCATAACAAACTCGCCAGCACGATCGCCGTTCCACCCAGAACACCGCCTACGACGCCGGGAAGGATTTGCGACTTCAAGGCAGAACCAATGTGTAGGCGGTCCGCTGCCGCTTCTGCGACCGGTGCCGACAAACCGACTTTGAAGGCCAGCGCAACGCCTGTGAATACCGCCAGCGCCAGCAAAACAGTGGGCTGAATCAAGCTCAGGATCTTTATTAACGGAGTGATGGGAGGGACGTCGCTGTCGTCGCGGAAGGGCAAGGCCGCCGCCAGCGCCTCTATATCAATCAGCAGTATAGACACGACGCCTGGAAGCCCCGCCAGGAAAAGAATTACAAACAACCTTGTTTTGTAACTCATCGGATCAGCTCTTTCCCCTCACGGCGATACACATCGGTGTGCAGGCACTTCAACCGGAATCAGCCATGAGTGTAACCATCCTGCCGGCCGAAGTTTTCCAATTTGTATTGCGGCCAAAACACTCACTCCTGAAAATATGCCGGTTCGCGAGAAGCGAATGTGGGGAAGCGTTCGCTACGCCATCATTCAACATAAAATACGGTCTGTTGCGACACCGATTTATGCGCAACGCGATCCTCGACGGTCACCTGCAGGACGTAACGCCCAGCCGGCAGTTGGCCCAGATTAATCTCCTCGATGAAAGGAATCCTCGCTGGATCGACGTCGGCGTTCACTGGCACCTTTTTCCAAGGCGACGACATCACTGCCTTTCCCTCTTTGTATACATGAACCTGCGCCGCAAGATCTGTAATAGTCGAGGCGCCTTGCTTGGCGTTGTATACGAAGGTGATGAACCTGAGCTGCGTGCCGTGCGTGAACTGCTTGTCGACACTCCACTGTATGCGACCAGCAGCCGTATTCTTCCCTGCAACGCTTTGAATTCCGAGAAGTAGACTGCTTAACGAAAGTTGGCGCATCGAGAGATCAGGAATCACGATCCACTGCATCGCGCTTCCCACCACGCCGCTGCGTCCATCGCGCGCAGCCACGCGCACCTGATAGATGCCTGGTTTCAAGGGCGATGGATGGCTGTAGATCACTGGCCGACGGTCGCTCGCCGACGCTGGATCAACTGTTAGATCGGTCTTAAAGCTCGTTGCAATCTTCCCCTCGTCATTTAACACCACACCCGCGATATTCAATTCTGCCGGTTCCTTATCTTCGGTTCCATAAGACAGAACGTGGGCAGATGCTTGAATTGAGCTCGTCAGGACCGTGCCGTTCGCCGGTGTATCCAGATAGGTTAGTGAGAGTTGCAACGGCAGCGCATGCCTCGGGTAAAACTCGCTAAGTGCGTGCCGCAAATCAGTGCTCGTCGGCTGCTTAGCGACCTTGTCTGGCTTCGAAGTGGCTGCGCGTATTGCGGTGTTATTCAGGAAGCCGCGCGCTGAACGCACGGTCAATTCCGGCCGGTTAATAACGCTGATTTCAAATCTTCTCAACCGCTCGTTTTTTTCCTCGCTCGCCGCCGGTCGCCAGGCGATTAGGTAGTAGCGCGACGTTTCCTCTAACGCCTCGTTGATGAAGTGGTCGAATGTGTTTTGGTTTCGCAGGGCCCTTCCGCCCGTATCGACGGCCAGAGCGTTCAACGCATCCTGCGACGCCGCGACCTCTCGCGCCTTTGCGCTGTCCAGGAAGCCGCTGGAATCCGAGACCATGTTGCCGGTGGCATCGAGTCCACTGGAACCAAGACCACGCGCGTCGATGGTGTAAATCACTACGCCGGCGCGCCGCGCCCGATCTGAGATAGGCCCGAGTTGATCGCTGCCGATTGGGCCACGCGGCCCCGTGTCCGCGAGAAACCCGTCTGAAAAGAAAAATGCAAGCTTGCTCCCTGGCATTTGCGCTGCCGACTCAAGCAGTGTTTTAAGCGCGTAGTAGGTGCCCGAAGTGGCTTCGCCGGCTTCAACAAGAATCTGTCGCGCACGGTTTTGTACTTCCACTTCACAATGCCGGCGGATTGCTCCCCGATCCTGCGTGCTGACACCCCTGGGCGCCCACCTGACACAGTCCTGAACAAAGTATTCAAAAACCCTGTTGTCGTTCCGTCGCTCGATCGTCAGCGCCATATATTCGGACATGCGACTGCCGGGGTTAGCCCGGTAGTCGGAAACCACGTAGGGCACATGCCCGATGCGGGCGACCGCCGCGCGCAACACTTCCTTGTTATCGGTGAATTGTTGCAGAAAACCAATACGCCCACTCGCTGAAGCGATGGCCACCAGGTCATTTTCGCCCATCTGCTTGTCAATAAAATCAAGGAGTGTGTTGCGAGTGCGGCCGACCCCTTCGAGCGAAAGGTGACGATCATCGAGGAAGAAGACGATCGTCCGTTGGCGGAACGAGACGGAAGATGGCAATGGCGGTTCGTTGTTGCCAGTGGTCCGAGCAACCCGGTCACGGTGGCTGCCCGCCACAATGTTTTCAAAGAAGTCGATCGCCACCGGCCGGCCCTCGATGCGCAGTTCAAAATCTTCTTTCTTTAGTCCGTCCACAAAGCGGCCCTGTTTGTCGAAAACGCTGACACCCGTTTGCACCAACTCCGTGTTGATTCTGACGACGTCATCTTGCGCGTGAGGCTGCGCGGTGTCCTGGCTGAACACTGAAGGCACGCAGAGAGCGAGCAGTACTAAACAAAGTGTCCTGCACAGTTTTCGTGTCGTTTCGTGTGTTTCGCGGATCGGTTTTGAATCTGGAGGAAAAATCGATCCACCAAACACACGAATATTCGGCGATGTAATCATCTGAACTCCAACGCGAAACTCTCTCGCGTCAAACGTCTAATGTCGGGGAGACGAGATTATTACTTCAACCTTTTGCAGCCGCAGGCGTCTCTTTGCGGCTCATGAGGTATCGCCGCATCGTTGCCACGCGTTGCGCAGCGTCAGGCATTCGCAACACCACGGGCTCGAGGTGCTTAAGACCGAGGTACGCCGGCACACCCGGGATCGCCCGAAGTTCAGCAAGGAAAGGCTCTAACTTGGCATATATAACTACATGTTCACTATTGATCGCATTGAACATCTCATCATTAATTGCGCCAAAGATGACAAAAGCTGTCGCCATGTCCCAGTATGAAACAACCATCCTAAATTTCGCACTGTCCTCACCTACGAGAACGTTGAGAATGTCTTCTGTGCTCTCCGGGTAAAACTCGGTTGCAAACCAATCGCGCGCTTTGCGCATGGTTTCTTCAGATCGAAGTTCGTACAACCTAAGAATGCCGATCATGCTTTCGTGCTCAGTGCTCATCTCATTCTCCCTGCGTTGCTAAAAAGAAGCTGGTTTCTGTTATTTCGGGTAATTCGTGGATCGATTTACGCTGCAACTACACCTCGCCGATGTCTTCATTCCAAATCTCAGGATGGGCGCTAATGTATTTACCAAGCATGTCGATGCATTCTTGCGAGCCAAGGTCGACGACTTCAACGCCTCGCTCCCTCAACCAATCGACGCCTCCCGCGAAGTTCACAGATTCACCGACCACGACCATGCCAATTCTGAATTGCAGTACCAGCCCGCTGCAATACCAGCAGGGGGCAAGTGTGGTTACCATAATTTTGTCGCGATAGTTGCGCTGTCTTCCCGCCTTGCGGAAGGCGTCCGTCTCCCCATGAGTGGACGGATCGTTCTCCTGAATTCGTCGATTGTGACCGGCGCCGAGCAGCTCACCTGAGCGGGTGAACAGCGCGGCGCCGATAGGAATGCCGCCTTCGGCGAGTCCGGCACGCGCCTCGTTGACCGCAACTTGAAGCATGCGCGCGTAGTTAGTGTCGAATGTCATTTAGTGGTTAGGGCTTAGTGGCCACAATGGGGCTGCCTTGCGGAACCCAAATAGCGACAATCTCTCCAGTGGTTTGGTTGATTATCTGGGCCGTCACGCGGATGTCGCGATTATTGCTAAGCAACATTACCCGTACCGATGGCGCGGCTGGCGTGCCTGATGCGCTGTAAGATGCCGCTTCGCCTGGTGCAATTGCCACAGGGCCTGATGAATCGTCGGCGACGACTTCGTTCACACAGACCCCAGCGCTGTTACAAGTACCTTCAATGTAGCGCAAGCGTCTGAAGGCGACGGTCATTGTTTCGTTTACAGATGCGGTGGCGCCGGTTACGCGAAGCACGTGATTTGAAGGAAGAGCGATGACGCCCGTGTCCACAACAAACCTCTCTTTGGTTTGGGCCTGGAGCGTTGCCAGACCAAGCAATGGAAGCAATATCCCGATGGATAGTAGAAATCTAAATCTGCGATTACGAGTCATGCGAAGGTCTCCTTAATGGATGATGATAGTGATCTAACACCTGATGAAAAAGTGCCGTATTTATACGCGAACGAATCAAAGATGATCCACGAAATTCACAAACACACGAAATAAAAAGCCGTAAGCGTGGAACACGACTCATGACTAAGAGACATTCGTCGTCGCGTTCCTTCGACTAATTTTCTCAACGCCGCGCCCAGTCGATTGTTGGTTCGATCCACTCTCTCATGGGTCGATATAGAAACCCGTGCCTTTCGCCGGTGTTCGTCTCGATGAATTTAGAATCGCCCACGCCGCTCGCGTCATCGCGGAACCGTTGGCATTTGGCGATCGGATAACGTTCCGTTCGCTCGGCGATGAATAGTACATCCCCATGCAGGTCCACCCGTTGCAGGAAGCTGTCGTCGGCGCCGCATGCGCCAATCATGACATAGTTGAGGTCGCGGTTTTTCAGGTAGGTCGAGACCAGCATTCCAATCCACGCGCCCTGCGAAGCTCCGACTACCGTAATGGTTCGCGCCGGAACACCCGCGTCCAGCAGTTGTTTGATTCTTCCCGCCATGTTGTGCGCGTATGGCTCGATATCATGACTCTGTTTCCGCGCCTCGCTGATCACGATGAAGCCATTGCGCCTGAAAGTATCAAGAATCTGGTCGTACTCATAGACGCCGAAACTCGCGCTCGTGGGCCGTGTGTTGTCGGCTTCAACGATGAAGCCGCTGATATAAATCAGGTAGCGTGCATTCTGATCGATTTTCGTAGGCACGTCGTTCACAACCACGCCCTTCCCGCCGTTGCCGGCGGGCTGAGTCTGCGCGATGTTTTGTGAGACGCAAACGAAACCTACCAACGCGAACGCGAACATTTTTAGCAAGTGATTCATAGACGAACCTGCTCCTGCATCACGTAATCAGAACGGATAGGATACGTCTGTCGCTTGCTAA
>DATEPF010000275.1:0-8575 GCA_035273325.1 Pyrinomonadaceae bacterium
TTCTGGTGCCGTATGGCGGCTACACGTTTGGCACTGAAAACAAGAAGTTCAAGGAGATGGATGGAGTGTTGGTGCCGACCGAATTCACGCAGCGCCTCGAGATGCCGCAAGGCGCCTTTTTCGCTGAATACAAAGTCAAAGACATCAAACTCAACAACCCGCTGGGCGACGATGTCTTCGAGATTCCAAACTAGAACTTCATAACTCGCAAAATGAAAGGGCTGCCCCACGGCAGCCCTTTTTGTTGATCATTTTTTCGTCGTGGAAAGATCCACGAATCACACGAAAAACACGAATCCCATCACACGCTCATGATCTCGGTCTCTTTTGACTTCGAGAGTTCATCGATCTTGCCGACATAGGTGTTGGTGAGTTTCTGCACCTCGTCGAGTCCTTCTCGCTCCGCGTCTTCAGAAATCTGTTTGTCCTTCAGCATCTTCTTCAGACGCTCATTTGCATCGCGTCGAATATTTCGGGCGGCGGTGCGGTGGTCTTCCGCGATCTCATGCACCTGCTTCGCCAACTGCTTGCGACGCTCCTCAGTAAGTGGAGGAATCGGAATGCGCACGAGTTTTCCGTCGTTCGCAGGATTCAACCCGAGATCGGCGGCGCGAATCGCTTTTTCAACTGCCGCAACCTGCGTTTGGTCCCACGGTTGTACAGTAAGCATTTGCGGCTCGGGGGCGTGTACGGACGCCATTTGGGTGAGCGGCGTCATCGTGCCGTAGTAATCAACCATCACCGCATCGAGCAAACTAACGGCTGCGCGTCCCGTGCGAATCGTCGACAGCTTGCGGCGAAAATCCTCAATGACCGTCTCCATCCGCGGCCGGGTGTCCTTGATTACGTCCTTCTCGGTCATCTTTTTCTTCCTTTAAGAGTTCAATCCTGATGAACAGACAGGAATGTCTGTTCTACTCTTTCTCGAGACAGACTTTGGTTCCTACGCCTTCCTCGCCTTTAACAACTCGCATGATGTTTCCATGCTTGCGCATGTTAAAGACGATAATGGGCAAGTTGTTGTCCATGCAAAGAGAGATTGCAGATGCGTCCATTACTTTCAATTGCTTCTCCAACACCTCCTGGTAGGTGATGCAGTCGAAACGCGTGGCGTTGGGATCCTTCATAGGATCAGCGGAGTACACGCCTTCCACTTTCGTGGCCTTGAGAATAATGTCTGCCTTGATTTCCAGGGCGCGAAGCGCGGCCGCGGAGTCAGTGGTGAAATAGGGATTACCCGTTCCCGCTGCGAAAAGTACTACGCGGGCCTTTTCCAAATGACGCACGGCGCGACGTCTAATGAATGGTTCGGCGAGCTGCGGAATATTGAGCGCGGACATCACGCGTGTGTGAACGTCCAGTTTTTCAAGTGCGTCCTGGAGAACGACTGCATTCATTACCGTCGCCAGCATGCCAATGTAGTCAGCCGAGGAGCGGTCCATATTTCCAGCGCTCTTGGAAACGCCACGGAAAATGTTGCCACCACCGACCACGACTGCGACTTCAACGCCGAGTTCATGTACGTCTTTGAGCTCTGCGGCAACCTGGCGTGCGACCTCCGTGTCGATGCCGTAATTCTGTTCGCCCATCAGGGCTTCGCCGGAAATTTTCAGGAGTACGCGCCGGTATGCAACTGGGCCTCTTGATTGTGGTTGGGGCTGTGACATGGGAAGCGGTTGAACCGAATGTTCTTGTTTCGTGTGTTTCGTGGATCGGTATGACGGCTAAAAGACGATCCACGAATTACACGAATAACACCAATACCGGTTTATGAAACCATTGAAGCGACTTCGCCGCCGAAGTCATCCTCGCGTTTTTCCAGACCCTCGCCCATCTTGTAGCGAGTGAAACGACGGATCGTGATCTTTTCACCGGTCTTGGCTACTTTCTCGGTTACGAGTTCGCCCACCGTCTTGGCGGGGTCTTTAACGAACGGCTGATCCATCAGGACCGTCTCTTCGTAGTACTTGTTCAGACGGCCTTCAACGATCTTGTCAATCACCTGATCGGGTTTGGTTGCATTCTTGGGATCGTTCTTCGCCTGTGCCCGCGCGATTTCCCGTTCCTTCTCGAGGTCGGTTGCTACCACGTCTTGCCGCGTGACATACCTTGGTTCGGCCGCCGCCACGTGCATGGCGATGTCCTTAACAAGTTGTTGAAACTCTTCACCACGGGCCACGAAATCTGTTTCGCAGTTTACTTCCAGCAACACGCCGACTTTGCCGCCCATGTGTATGTAAGAGCCCACGATGCCTTCCGCGGCGATACGGCCTTCGCGCTTCTTGGCCGAAGCCAATCCGCGTTTGCGCAAGATCTCGATGGCGCGCTCTTCGTTACCTTCAGCCTCAACCAACGCGTTCTTGCACTCCATCATGCCGGCGCCGGTCTTTTCACGAAGCTGCTTAACTGCAGCTGCTGTTATTTCTGCCATTTTTCTAACTCTCTCCGATTGACTATCCACAGATTTCGCAGATTACACAGATTTTAAAACGACATTCGGGGCATTAAGAGACAGCCTTGTCGTCGTTTTGAGCTTATGTCCGCTCTATAAAAATCTGCGTAATCTGTGCAATCTGCGGATAACGCGTTTAATGAAAAACGCAGCCCCGGCGGAACTCCCGCTTCATAGGCTGCGCTCGCCGAAAAATAAGTATCTTCGTAATGCCGGGGGATCAGCTTGCTGCTACAACCGATTCAGCGCTAGTGTCGGCGTTTTCAGATTCGCCGGTATGAGCTTCAACGGCTGCTGCAGGCGGCGGCGCAGTGGTTGGCTCGATCGCCGTCTCCAGGTTTGCGCCGGGATTGACGGGCTCTGCTGCCTGCGAAGGCTCTTCAGCCAGAGGAGCGGCAGCTTCAGTTGGCGTTGCCTGACCTTCCTCGGCCCCAGCGCCCTCTTCAGTTTCGGCAACTACACCGCCTTCAGTAGCAATCTGTTGACCTTCGAGTATTGCGTCAGAAATCCTTGAAGCGAACAGCCGCACCGCACGCAACGCGTCGTCGTTTCCCGGAATAACGTAATCAATGCCCTCGGGCGAGCAGTTGGTATCAACCACCGCGACGATGGGAATACCCAACCGGTTTGCTTCTGCAACCGCAATCTCTTCTTTTCTGACGTCGATAATAAAAACCATATCGGGCAGTCGTGACATAGACTTAATTCCCGAAAGGTTTTTGTTCAAGCCTTCGCGTTCGCGATCCAGCTTGATACGCTCTTTCTTGGTCAGCTTTTCGTAGCGGCCATCCGTTTCCATGGCCTCGAGGTCTTTCAAACGTTTGATAGACTTTTGCACCGTCTGGAAATTTGTCAGCAATCCGCCGAGCCAGCGTTGATTAACGTAATACTGATTACAACGCTCCGCTTCTTCGCGGACCGCATCCTGCGCTTGTCGCTTGGTGCCGACAAACAGCACAGTCTTGCCGCGATCTTCTGCGATTGCGTTAGTCACAAAGGCAATCGCGTCGCGAAACATGCGCTGCGTTTTTTGCAGATCAATGATGTAAATGCCGTTGCGCTCACCGAAGATGTATTCCTTCATCTTCGGGTTCCAGCGCCGTACCTGGTGACCGAAGTGTACGCCGGCCTCCAGCAATTCTTTCATCGTAACCGAAACCAAACTAAGTCTCCTTTGCAGTGAATTGGTTTAATGTACTCGCCGCAACTCTTCGCGCCCTAATCAGAGCAACCAACTCGAATTGCGACAATGGCGTTTCAGAATTTCGAAACTCGGCTTGCGGATTTCGAATTTCGCTGATTTGCAAAAACGTTGCTAACTCTCGTCAATTTCGAATTTCGAAATTCGAAATCCGAAATTCTTATCTCTTAGAGAACTGGAAGCGCTTGCGCGCACCCTTCTGTCCGTATTTCTTGCGTTCCTTGATTCTCGGATCGCGCGTAATCAATCCCGCCTGCTTCAAAGCCGGTCGCAGGTCGGCGTTGTACTCGAGCAACGCGCGCGTGATGCCGTGACGAATTGCGCCCGCCTGTCCGGCCGGACCGCCTCCACGAACGTTAATCAGAATGTCAAACTTCGCCGTGGTTTCCGTCAGTTGTAACGGCTGACGAATAATCATGCGTAACGTCTCGTTAGGGAAGTATTGATCGAACGGTTTGCGGTTGATCAAAACGTCGCCGCCGCCCGATCGCAAATAGACCCGAGCGGTCGAAGTTTTCCGTCGACCCGTTCCGTAATATTGAATTTCAGCCACAGCTATCTTTCCTCTTTATTAACTCTGCGATATTAAGCTTGGTTGGTTCTGGCGGTGAGTTGGTAATCCTGAGGGCGTTGAGCGGAATGTGGATGGTCGCTGTCGGCGTAGACCTTTAACTTCTTCGCCATCGCCTTGCCCAGTTTGTTTTTGGGTAACATGCCCTGGACAGCCAGCGTAATCACTTTCTCCGGACGCTTGGAAAACATCTCTGACGCAGAAACTTCACGCAACCCGCCGGGATACAGCGTGTGATGGCGATACATCTTCTGGTCCATCTTTGAACCTTTGAGCACCGCCTTGCGCGCATTGATCACAATTACGTGGTCACCCATATCCATGAACGGGGTCCAGGCCGGGTTACGTTTCCCGGTGAGAATCGAGGCCACTTCAGATGCCAGATGGCCGACCGTTTTGCCGGCCGCATCGATGACGTACCATTTTCGTTTTCCAGCGAGATCTTTGCCGCTGGGGAAGTATGTAGACATGGTTAACTATCTCTGTTTTCAGCGAGTAAAACGCGAACGGTTAGAATACTCGCGGGCAAAAAGGGTGTCAAGCTGAGGGCCGCTGTTCGACATGCTTTAGCTTGTCGTGGCGCCGGGGTAAAGGAAAGTTTAACGGTGTCCCCAAATTTGATAGGAGAATCTTATCCTGGCTCGGCGACAAGCTGAAGCATGTCGAACATAACAAAAGCTCCCTGACATTTCTGCCAGGGAGCCCTGGTTAGTTCATCTCAAACCCGACCGGTGTTACGGCTTCGGTTTGGCTGCTTCCTCGTTCTTCTTCAACTTCGGAGCGTCTTGCTTCTCAATCGGAGTACCGTCCGGATTTGTCGAAGGCTCATCCGGTGTCGGTTGCCGCCGCTTGAGTGTTGGACGTCCCGGCGGGCCTTCCTCCGGTCCCGGCAGTGCGCCGGCCGTCGTGGCTCGGGCATTCGACAGTCTTAACAAACGGCCCTTGACTCGCTGGAACTCCGAAGTGCTGATCACATATTCGTCGTTCTCAGGGAACCGTGCGGCTAATGCCAGCGACGCAGCTCTGCGGTCAGGCGGTGCGGGATGCGAAGCAAAAGCGCGAGAAATGAGTCCCGGTTTCTTCTTGTTCTTGGCTTCGAGTTTTTCAAACATCGTCGCCATTGCGCCCGGATCGTAACCGGCCGCCCACATGTACTGAACACCCAGTTTGTCGGCTTCCTCTTCCGCACCACGGCTAAACTTCATGAACGCGCCGAGCAGTCCCAGGCCGGCAGTGTTCTGGAAAATCATTCCCGGAATGCCACCGAGGAAGATTGAAGTACCAATTGCCAGATACTCGAGCAGGCCTGCTTTGGTTTGGTTTTCAACGGCGTGACGGGCGGCGACGTGCGCAATTTCGTGCGCCATAACTCCCGCGACTTCAGCTTCATTATCCGCGACCAGCAATAAACCCTTGTTCACATAAAAGAACCCACCTGGCAAAGCAAAGGCGTTGACTTCGTCGGAGTCGATGACTTTGATGGTGAAGGGAATCTTGGCATCGGAGTGCAACACAATGTTCTGACCGACGCGATTTACGTATTCGGTGATCACGGGGTCGTCAATAAACTTGGCCTGGCGATCGACTTCCGCAGCGAGCTCGCGGCCGATCCGCACTTCCTTCTCCGTGGAACCGCTCATCTTCGAGATGATGCCCTTATTGATGTTCCGCTTACCGATGAGAGTTGGATCCTCGTTCACAGACAATGCCTTCTTCTTGGAGACAGTAGTCTGGGCAGTTGTTTTCTTATTCTCGTTTTTGGTCGCCGGTGTTTGTTCCCTGGCAGTTGCGGTCTGACTTGGGACCTGGGCCGGGGCTTTGGTCGTGGTCGTAGTCTGCGTCGACTGGGCGAGCGTCGCAATGGAACCCGCCATCAAGGAAGAGACCAGCAAAAGAGCTGTGGCGACACGGGAGAAGCTGTTCATTTGGAAAACCTCCAGAAAATACGATACATGTATAACTGAAAAGCTTCTGGGGTCACTCTTCAGGATTTACGAAAATTGAGGGTTATGTCGCGGCGGAAAACTCCAAAACCAGGGCGCCGGGCTGCAGGAGCCATTAGCTTGTCTCGTTGTTTTCAAAACGCGCAGTCTATGATGCCCGATATCCGTCGCTTGGTTGCGCCGTATTCACTACTGATTCAGTAAGAATTTTCGCGTTTGCCCGGAAATTATCGCCGCTCTTACCGTTTGAGGGAATGGCGCCATTATAATGCACCACCCTCGAAAGACCTAAGAAAACGACCAGTAGGACAGACATTCCTGTCTGTCCATACAAAGGTCGAAACAGACGCTCCTGTGTGTCAATGCAAAGGTTGAAACAGACATTCCTGTCTGTCCATACAAAGGTTTTGAGACAGATGTTCCTGTCTGTCCATCAGTGCCTATTTCCTATGCCTCGTCTTCCTAAACCTTCAATCACCATCATCGGCACCGGCCGGCTGGGAACCGCATTGGCGATTGGGTTGATCCGCAGCGGTTATCGGATTGTAGGCTTGGTCGCTCAACACCGGCGGAAAGCCGAAAAGGTTTCGCAGCTTCTGAGGGCCGAGAATCACAGCACCACAGCGCTGGTAATCGCCGCCAAAGACCTGAAGCGATTGCCAGGCAGCGACGTCATTCTGATTTGTACTCCTGACGACGAAATTGAGGGCGTCGGCAGGGTGTTGGCGGGTAGTGCGAAAGATGCGACGGTCTTTCACACCAGTGGTGCGCTTTCGTCTGACGTGCTGTCCCCACTGTCTCGCGCCGGGCTGAATACGGGTTCGATTCATCCGCTGATTTCGGTGAGCGATCCAAAATCCGGAGCAGCAGCTTTGCGCGGCGCCTTTTTTTGTATTGAAGGCGACCCACGGGCAGTACGCATTGCGCGACGCATAGTTTCCGACCTGAACGGGACTGCATTTTCGATTCCTTCGAAAAGCAAGACGCTTTATCACGCGGCTGCGGTGATAGCCTCGCCGCATGCAACCGCCCTATTTGATGTCGCTGTGAGGACTCTGGTAGCGACCGGGTTGGATCGCAGGAAAGCCAGGCAGGTGTTAGTGCCCTTGTTGGAAAGCACTGTTCACAACCTTAAAACATCTGACACCGCCGCAGCGCTCACGGGTACTTTTGCGCGTGGCGACGTCGCCACAGTAAAACGACATTTGAAAGCGCTGTCCGGCAAGCAACACCGTGAAACTCTACAAATTTACAAGTTACTGGGACTTCATGCGTTGGCGCTGGCGGCAAAAGGCTTGAATCCGAGTTCTATTAAAGCAATTCAAAAACTGCTGAAGTAATTCAGGCATTTCTTTTCGTGTTACTTCCTGGCTCGTTTTTAAGCATCGCAAAAAAAATCGCTCCACGAAATACACGAACCAGCACGAACAGGAACGAAACTTTATGGAAAGAGCACCCAGCGCCAGCTACAGCCTGACTCTGCGCGTCAAGATACCGTCGCATGCCGGCAGCTTTGGCACCGTCGCTACAGCCATCGGTAAGGCTGGTGGTGACATCGGCGCCATAGACATCGTTAGCTCCGGCCCCGATTACATCGTTCGCGACATCACGGTCAGTGCCGTCTCCAGTGAGCACGGCGAAAAAATTGTGATAGCGGTGAGAGAGATCGACGGCGTTGAAGTAATCAACGTTTCTGATCTCACGTTCCTGATGCACCTCGGCGGGAAGATCGAAGTCGTTCCCAAGATGCCTTTAAAGACGCGCGCCGATCTCTCCATGGCCTACACTCCTGGCGTGGCGCGCGTCTGCGAAGCGATTCATCGCGATCCCGATAAGGTATTCACGTTAACGATCAAAAAGAACACGGTGGCGGTGGTAACTGACGGCACGGCGGTACTTGGGCTGGGCGATATTGGACCAGCTGCGGCGATGCCGGTGATGGAAGGCAAGGCGATGCTTTTCAAGGAGTTTGCCGGTGTCGACGCCTTTCCTATTTGCTTGAATACCAAAGACCCGGACGAGATCGTGCGCTCGGTAAAAGCGATCGCTACCGCGTTTGGTGGGATTAACCTCGAAGACATTTCCGCGCCGAGATGTTTCGAGATTGAAGATCGCTTAAAGGAAGAACTGGACATTCCCGTGTTTCATGACGATCAGCACGGCACCGCGGTAGTTGTCCTGGCTGCGTTGATTAATGCTCTTAAGATTGTCGGCAAGCAGATGGACCATATCAAAGTTGTGGTAAATGGCGTGGGAGCGGCGGGCGTCGCTTGCACGAAAATCATCATGGCCGCAGGCGTCAAAAACATTATCGGCTGTGATCAGAATGGGGCGATTTACCGCGGCCGCAAAGAACGGATGAACTGGATTAAGGACTGGTACGCGGAGAACACCAAACCGAATCAGGA
>DATEPF010000276.1:0-14211 GCA_035273325.1 Pyrinomonadaceae bacterium
GGACTACCAAACGGAGTGGAACAGGTTTTCAACCGCGTCCGTGGCGGCGATACGTTGGAAACGATTGGCGTCATCGGCCTGCTGGTGGCGGTCGTTTTAATTATCGCGTTTATCGTTTTTGTGGAAGCGGCCAGACGGAAAATTCCAATTAGCTACGCCAAGCGTCACGTGGGGCGGCAAGTCGTGGGCGGCCAACAAACCACGATGCCCCTCAAGATCAACATGGGCGGCGTTATTCCCGTGATCTTCGCGTCGTCGGTCCTGTCGATGCCGCAGAGTTTGTTTGCCGCATTTCCGCCCGATCCCGCTAACCCGAATACTGCCTGGGGCAAGGTTTACACTTTTTTCCAGACGTTTCACGCGAGCGATCCCTATTACGAGTTGATCTTCCTCTCGTTGATCGTGTTCTTCACCTTCTTCTACGTTTCCATTGTGTTTAATGTGGAGGAGGTTGCGGACAACCTGCGGAAGCACGGCGGGTTTATGCCGGGTATACGTCCGGGGCGAGCGACCGCCGAATACCTCAATACGATATTGACGCGACTGACCGTCGTCGGCGCTATCTATCTGGCACTGGTGTCTTTCCTGCCGCAGTTTATGTTGAGCGGATTCAAGGTCGCACGTCTGCCGTTGATCGGCACCTGGCTCGATGTCTTCGTTAGTAGCACGCCGGGCCTGACCTGGATCCCGACCGGCATGAACTATCAGTTTTACTTCGGCGGCACGTCGTTGCTGATTCTGGTCGGCGTTGCTATGGATACCGTGGCGCAGATCGAAGCGCAGTTAGTAATGAGAAACTACGAAGGCTTTCTCGGTGGTGGGAGCCGTTTAAGAGGACGTAGAGCCTGACGCTAACGCGGATGCCGAAGATCATTGTGCTTATGGGTGCGCCTGGTGCCGGAAAGGGTACGCAGGCGCGCTTGCTTCAAGAGCGGCTGCATTTGCCGCAAATTTCAACCGGCGACATGTTTCGCGCGTTGAAAGAACAAAGTACTCCACTGGCAAAAGAGGTGCGAGCCATCATGCAGGCCGGCACCCTGGTCCCGGACGACGTTACGATTCGCGCGGTGCGCGAAAGAACATCGCGCGATGATTGCAAGCGCGGCTACATACTGGACGGCTTTCCGCGCACGCCCGCGCAAGCGTTGATGTTGGACGGGCTGGCGGCAGAGCAGGGAAAGACCATTCAGGCTATCGACATTGAAGTATCGCGCGACTTGCTCGAGAAACGGATGACGGGACGTCGTAGTTGTCCGGTGTGCGGCGAGATTTACAATCTTTATTTCAAGCCGCCGAAGGTTGATAATGTCTGCGACAAGCATCCGGAAGCGCAGTTAATACACCGCGCGGACGATAATTCAGAAACTGTGGCCGCCCGGTTAGCGACATACGAAGGCCAAACGCGGCCGTTGCTTGATTACTATCGATCGAGAAATTTATTGAAGACTGTTGATGGCACCCGTGACTCGGAAGCCATTTACCGCGATATCGAAGCGATAGTGAATAGTCAACAGTGAGTTGAATGGGATGTGCGACATGCTTGTCGTGTGGATATCCACTCAAATCGACAGCTAAAGTACGCCGGACATCAAGTAAGAGATGATTATTGGCAAGTCAAAAAAAGAGTTAGAGAAGATGCGGGCGGCGGGCCGGCTGGTTGGCCAGGTGCTGCAGGAGCTGCGTACGATGGCCCAGCCTGGCCTTACTACCCTCGAGGTTGACCGCGCCGCCGAAAAAATGATCCGGGACGCCGGGGCATTGCCGACTTTCAAGGGATACCACGGGTTTCCATATTCCATCTGTGCCTCGGTCAACGAACAAGTGGTCCATGGTTTTCCATCTGATTATGTTTTGACCGACGGCGACATTTTTTCCATCGATTGTGGTGTAACGCTTGACGGTTTTGTGGGCGACACCGCGACCACTGTTCCGATCGGGACGGTTCGGGATGAAGTGCTGAAGTTGATACGCGTCACTGATGAGTGTCTAGAACTCGCGATTGAGCAATGCCGCCCCGGCAAGCACCTGGGCGATATTGGCTTCGCCGTTCAACAACATGCTGAGTCACATGGCTACTCCGTGGTGCGCGATTATGTGGGACACGGTATCGGCCGGCGCATGCATGAGGATCCGCAGATACCGAATTACGGTAAACCGGGGCAGGGCCCCAAAATACGCGCGGGATACGTGTTTGCCGTCGAACCGATGATTAATTTAGGCACGCACTATACGAAGGTTTTGTCGGACGGGTGGACGGTGGTGACGCTGGATAGTAAGCCCAGCGCGCATTCTGAACACACCATCGCCATTACCGAAGATGGCCCCGAAGTGCTGACCAGAATCATCACAAAAATCCCGTCCGAACAGGTCCTGGCAACGTCCGTTTGACGCCGTAAATCCAACTGCCACCGCTGCTTGGCAAAGGGAAATACGCGTGTTAGTATTTGCAGTTTGTCGGTACAGGCAAAATTCGCGCTAATAGGATATGGCGAAGGAAGAAGCTATCGAAGTGATGGCTAAGGTCCTTGAGACCTTACCTAACGCGATGTTTCGGGTCGAGTTGGAAGACAACCAGCACCAGGTGTTGGCCCACATTTCAGGGAAGATGCGCAAGCACTTTATCCGCATTCTTCCCGGTGATCGAGTGTTAGTGGAGTTATCGCCCTACGACCTTAACCGCGGCCGAATTACTTATCGTTATAAATAGAAGTGACTGAGTCGAGAGTGTGAAATGAAAGTCCGTGCTTCAGTAAAAAAGATGTGCGACAAGTGCAAGATCATACACCGCAAGGGCGTTGTGCGAGTGATCTGCGTTAACCCGAAACATAAACAACGACAGGGATAGAGATTTAGAAAATGGCACGTGTAGCGGGAGTCGATCTTCCACCCAACAAGCGAGCAGAAGTAGGCCTGACATACATTTATGGTATTGGCCGTTCGCGTTCCACAAAAATCCTGAACGAAGCGTCCGTCAATCTTAATACGCGCGTTGCCGACCTCAGCGAAGACGAGCTGGGCCGGATTCGCGCCGTGCTCGAAGCACAGGGGGAGATTGAAGGCGACCTCCGCAAGCGGATTCAGATGGACATCAAACGCTTGATGGACATCGGCTGCTATCGCGGTTTGCGGCATCGCCGCGGCCTGCCTGTGCGCGGTCAACGGACGCACACGAACGCCCGCACCCGTAAGGGACCACGACGCGCGACCATCGCCAAGAAGAAAGCGCCCGGCAAGAAATAGTTAATTTCGTTCGAGAGTTGATATGGCAAAAGCTACTGGAAAGAAAAAAGTTTTTCGCAAGAAAGAAAAGAAGAATGTCCCGACCGGCATCGCGCATGTGGCCGCTTCTTTCAACAACACGATGATCTCGATCACGGACCTTGAAGGTAACCTGATCGCGCAGTCATCCGCCGGAGCGCGAGGGTTCCGCGGCTCACGCAAAGGGACGCCGTTTGCCGCCCAGCAGGCTGCGTATGAAGCAGCGAAGAAAGCTCACGAAGCTGGAATGCAACAGTGTGAAGTTCGTGTTAAGGGGCCGGGCGGTGGACGCGAGTCGGCGATTCGCGCGATTGCCAATGCAGGAATCAGAGTCACGACTATTCGCGACACGACGCCGATTCCGCACAACGGGTGTCGCCCGCCAAAACGGCGCAGAGTTTAATGCAATGAAGCGATTGGCAACGGCCGATGCCAATCTGAAGTTTTGTTTTTCGGCAGATTTTGAGAATTGAATAGACCTAAAGGACGAAGGGTCAGCCGACTGCGGAATGCGGATTGGCGATTGCGGACTAAAAGCTTTGAATCCGCAGTCCGAAATCTGAAATCCGCAATCGAATGCGACCCGTAAACTTTTCCGTCTGAAATTTAGACTGGAGGCAGAAAACAGTTGGCTAGGTATAGAGACGCGGTGTGCCGTTTGTGCCGCCGTGAAGGTGCAAAATTATTTCTCAAGGGTGACAGGTGCTATAAGCCTGCTTGTCCGATTGAAAAACGCGGTACACAACCGCCCGGACAACACGGCAACTCGATGCGCCGCGGTAAGGCGCTGGTGGGCTACGGCCAGCAGTTGCGTGAAAAGCAGAAGGTCAAACGCATCTACTTCATTCTTGAAGGACAATTCCGAAACTATTTTGAGCGCGCCACCCGGCAGAAGGGCATCACAGGTGAAAACCTGTTGTTCCTGCTCGAGCGACGCCTGGACAATGCGGTTTACCGTGCAGGTTTTTCTACCTCTCGCCGGCAAGCCCGGCAGCTCGTCAATCATGGCCACGTCATGGTTAACGATCGCAAGGTAGACATCCCTTCGTTTCAGGTGAAAGTCGGCGACGTTATCAGTATTAAAGAACCCAGTCGAAAGAACGCGCACATCGAAGGCGCCTGGCAGACTGCGTCCGGTCGTGGCCGTCCATCCTGGATCTCTCAGGAAGGCGGAGACATGTCTGCGCGCATTTCCGGCTTGCCGACGCGCGACGATATCGACCGCTCAATTAACGAACAACTCATCGTTGAGCTTTATAGCAAGTAACTTTTTTGGTTCCGCGGGCGCATTGTTTGCCGCCCACGGATAACAGCTTTTCTACATCAGGACTTGTAACGCTATGGCTATGGACCAAAATAATCTGTGGACCGGTTTTCAAATGCCGCGCCGTCTGGCAGCCGACTCTGAAACACTGACGGAACGCTACGGCCGTTTTTCAGCTCAACCGTTTGAACGTGGTTTTGGCACTACCGTGGGAAATTCACTGCGGCGTGCACTGCTCTCTTCGATTGAAGGCGCTGCTGTTACGGCGGTCAAGATTGAAGGTGTTGAGCACGAATTCTCCTCGATCAAAGGTGTGGTTGAAGACGCGACCGACGTAATTCTCAATTTGAAGCAAGTGCCTTTCAAACTCCATGGCAACGAAGCAAAGACGTTGAGAATTTCCAAGGAATCTGCTGGAGAGGTGACTGCCGCCGATATCGAAGCAGATGCCGACGTTGAAGTGTTGGACGACTCTGTCCACATCGCAACGGTCAGTGAAGGTGGATCGTTGAAGATTGAAATGCGTTTGAAACGCGGCCGCGGCTACGTTTCCGCCGATCGAAACTTCGACGAAGATCTCTCGCTCGGTTACATCCCGATTGACTCGGTACACACGCCGGTGAAGAAGGTGAACTACACGGTAGAAGCCGCGCGTCTTGGTCAGAACACTGAGTTCGACAAACTGACGATCGACGTTTGGACCGACGGCTCCGTAAAACCGGAAGACGCCATTGGACTGGCTGCGAAGTTAATCAAGGACCATATGTCCATCTTCATCAATTTCGAAGAGGACACCGACGACTTTGCTTATTCGAAGATCGAGCGTCCACCGTTACCGCGTAACGATCAGTTGGATCGTTCGGTTGACGAACTCGAGTTGTCCGTCCGTTCGTACAACTGTTTGAAGAACGCCGACATCAGGACCATTCGCGACCTGGTCCAACGCAGCGAACGCGAGATGTTGGCCACCAAAAACTTCGGGAAGAAATCGCTTAACGAAATCAAAGAGATCCTCAACGGGATGGGCCTCGATTTCGGAATGGAGTTTGACGAACAAGGCAACCCGATTCCCGGGACCGGCGGCCGTGACGGCGCCGACCTCAGCGATTTTGCTGACGAAGAAGAATAAACTGCGGCGCCTTAGCGTCATTAAACAGATCACGGATTTAGAGCCATGCGGCACCAGAAAGCACATCGCAAACTAGGCAGGACCAGTGAGCATCGCATGTCGATGCTTCGCAACCTTGCTGTTTCACTTATCAACGCCCGCGACGAACGGATTGTAACCACTTTGCCGAAGGCGAAAGAGTTGCGTCCTTTTGTCGAGCGCGCCATCACGCTCTCGCGCAAAGCCAGCACCCTCGAGGGTGACGATTCCGGCCCACGCGCATTGCACCTGCGCCGTCAGGCGGCAGGCTTCTTCCACGCGGGCAACATGCAGGCAGCCTCGTTATCTGGTAAGCGCGGACAACCTCGTCCGGCGCGTACCGCCGGCATGGCAGCCTTGAAGCGTTTATTTGATGAGTTGGGTGAACGATATAAAGACCGTCCGGGTGGTTACACGCGCATACTGAAACTTGGTCATCGTGCCGGTGACAACGCCGAACTCGCGATCATCGAGCTGGTCGGCAACCCCGCTGAGCGCGAGGCGCAGGAAGCAGCACAACGCCGCAAGACGACCCCTAAGAAGAAACCTGAAAGCAAGGGCCTGCTCGGTCGTCGTAAAGCGCAAAAAGATGCCGCGGCCGGCGAAACCGAAGTCGCGTCGGACACAGCGTCAGTTGATACATCCGCTTCCAAACAGGAGACTGAGGCAGCGGAAGAGAAATAGATCCAATCCCGTGTTAACGCGCGGGCGCTGTCTAATGCGCCCGACGGAATTGCCCCAATCGACCATGGCACTGCCCACACGAGTCTGTTGGGGCTAAACACTTTGATGGAGCAAGGCTTTGTCAAAAGCAGGGACTGCGAAAAAGATGAACGATCAAGAGAACGAGAGCACCGGGGCTGTACTACAACCGGATGAAGAACTGACCGTCGACGAAGGTCCGGCGGATCGTAAACGCACCAAACGGCGTCGCTCAGCGCGTCCTGAAATTCCGGTAAATCTGGATGAGTTGCGTGAGCTGATAGACCTGGTTCGCGAAAACGACTTCACGGAGTTCGAATTGTCGCGCGATGACTTCCGAGTGCGTTTCCGCCGCGGACCCGAGGGGCTTGAAGCAGGCCCATCCGTAACTACGCCCGCATCTTCGCCGACTCCGCTGCCCGGTGCCGCGGTTGAAAACAGGGGCGCCGCGGGGGTGCCACAGCATCCTGGCGCAAAGGCCCAGACAGAAGCATCGGAAGATCAGGACCTACACATAATCTCGTCGCCTATTGTCGGCACGTTTTATCGATCGCCGTCGCCCAACGCGGAATCGTTCGTCAAAATTGGGACCACCGTTGAGGCTGACACCGTCGTTTGCATTATTGAAGCAATGAAATTGATGAATGAAATTCAGGCCGAGACGAATGGCGAAGTAGTTAAGATTTATGTTGAAAACGGTCAGCCCGTTGAATACGGTCAGCCGCTGTTCGGAATCAAAAAGTAAGTCCAAAGTCCAATGTCCAAGGTCCAAAGTCCGCTGGGGACAAACGACCGCGGGCTTGGACTTTTGAGCTTTTGTACAAATGATGGCGCCCGAAATCAGAAAATTTAAGAAAATCCTGATCGCGAACCGCGGCGAGATTGCCTGCCGGATCATCTGGACGTGTAAGGAGATGGGCATCAAGACCGTCGCTGTCCATAGCGACGTTGATCGTGACTCGCTTCATGTACGTTACGCCGATGAAGCGGCGTGTATCGGTCCCGCGCCGTCCGCGCAAAGTTATCTAAACATTCCGGCCATTATCAGTACCGCTGAGATTTTTAACGTTGACGCGATTCATCCCGGCTATGGGTTTCTGGCCGAATCGTCCTATTTCGCGGAAATTTGTGCCGCCTGCAACATAAAATTTATTGGACCACCCGCCGAAATCATCAGCTTGATGGGTGACAAGGTTAGGGCCCGCGCCGCCATGTCAGCGGCCGGTGTGCCGGTGCTGTCAGGTAGCCCGGAGCCGGTTACCTCTGAAGCCGATTGTCTGGCGCTGGCGCGTGAAATCGGATTTCCAGTAATTGTGAAGGCGTCAGCCGGTGGCGGCGGACGAGGTATGCGCATCGTCCAGAGTGAAAACGAGTTAGGCAAAGCGCTCGAAGCGGCCTCCACCGAAGCCGCCGCAGCTTTCAAAGACGGCAGCGTCTACATTGAACGCTATGTAAAAGATCCGCGGCACATTGAGATCCAGGTACTCGCCGACGAATACGGCGACTGCATTCACCTCGGTGAACGAGAATGTTCGATTCAACGCCGTCACCAGAAGTTGTTGGAGGAAGCGCCCTCAGTTGTTTTGTCACCCGAATTGCGAAATGAGATGGGTGCGGCTGCCGTTAAGGCGTGCAAAGAGTTGGGTTATGCGAGTGCCGGAACGGTGGAGTTTTTATTAGACCAGGACAACAAGTTCTACTTCATGGAAATGAACACGCGCATTCAGGTCGAGCACGCGGTCACTGAAATGGTGACGCTGGCTGACATTGTGCGCAACCAGATACGCATCGCTGAGGGTGAGCGTCTTGGTTACGCGCAGGAAGATCTGATGATTGTCGGCCATGCAATCGAATGCCGGATCAACGCTGAGAACCCGGAAACGTTTGCACCATCGCCCGGACTAATTACCGCGTTCAATCTTCCCGGCGGACCGGGGGTACGCGTCGACACTTATGTTTACGCCGGTTATCGCGTGCCGCCGTTCTACGATTCCATGATTGCGAAAGTGATCACGCACGCCCGCACCCGGGACCTGGCGATTGCGCGCATGCGACGGGCGCTGGAGGCGATGGTCATCGAGGGGATTAAAACAACCATTCCGCTGCACCTGAAAATCATGGACGATCCAAAATTCAGGGCGGGGGATATTTCGACCAGTTTTATGGAGTATTTTCTGGCGCAAAATGGCGCAAAAAGCGCCAGAAACCCGGCCGGCGCGGGCGTACCTGCAAGGTAGCGCTGAGCGTTTGCCGTTTCGTGGTTCGACACCTATAATAACGGACTTTTCTGTAGCGGGTTGACTCGTCTGAAGGGGTAAGAGATGGCATACGCGGTTATCAAAACAGGCGGCAAACAATTTGTCGTGGAGAAGGGAAACACTATTAGGGTCCCTTCAATTGAAGCTGAAGCCGGCAAGTCGATCGAGATCGACGCGATGTTGACGTCCGGGGACCAGAAGTCAAACGGACCGGTCGTGGGCGCCGCGAAGGTTTCTGCGACCGTGGTGGACCATGGCCGTGGCCAGAAGATTGTGGTGTTCAAAAAGAAACGCCGCAAACACTACAAGCGCACCCAGGGACACCGGCAGGGTTATACGACGATTACGATTGACTCAATTGGTTAGGGGAGGATTTCCGATTGCCAAGTGCCAATTGCCGATTGAAAGAGTAGTCAATCGGAAATTGGCAATTGCAAATTGGAAATAGATTTATGGCACACAAAAAGGGAGTTGGATCATCACGCAACGGACGCGATTCACAATCGCAACGCCTGGGCTTGAAAAAGTTTGGCGGTGAAAACGTCAAGGGCGGAAATATCCTGGCGCGGCAGCGTGGCACCAAGTGGAAGCCAGGAAAGAATGTTGGTCGTGGCAAAGACGACACGTTGTTTGCCCTTATCACTGGCGTGGTGAAATTTGAGGACAAGGGACGCACGGGGAAATACATCAGCGTTTATCCCCAGGAGCAGGCGTCTTCTGCCTAAGCAGTGCAAAAACGACACCGCTATAAGGCGACGCCTGGGCCAAGTCACAGACTTAGCGCCGGCGTCGCTTTCGATTTAGATGTTTATCGATCGCGCGAAGATTCGGGTTCGGGGTGGTAGAGGAGGCAACGGGGTAACAGCGTTTCGCCGGGAGAAATTCGTACCGCGCGGCGGCCCCTCCGGTGGAGACGGAGGACGTGGGGGCGATGTTTGGATCGTCGCCGATAGTTCTGTCAACACTCTGCTGCATCTGCGGTACAACCCGGAGCACATTGCCGAGCGCGGCCGGCATGGTGAAGGTTCTAATTGCTCCGGACGCGAGGGTGAAGACTTAACGGTCAGAGTCCCGGTGGGCACACAGATCTTTGATAGCAATACAGGCGAGCTGTTGCAGGATCTGGCAACAGAGGACGCTCGCTGGTTGGCGGCCAAAGGCGGTCGTGGCGGTTTTGGCAATTCGCACTTTGCCACATCAACCAATCGCGCGCCACGTTATCACCAGAGTGGCAGCGAAGGCGAAGAACTTGAGCTCCAGTTGGAGTTGAAGTTGTTGGCGGACGTGGGCCTCGTCGGATTTCCGAATGCGGGCAAATCAACCTTCATCTCGACTGTGTCAGCCGCGAAGCCAAAGATTGCCGACTATCCGTTCACGACGCTGGAGCCACATCTCGGTGTGGTGGACCTCGGCGACTTTCGCACGTTGGTCATGGCCGATATTCCAGGATTGATCGAAGGCGCACATCAGGGAGCAGGACTGGGTGATCGCTTTCTGCGGCACGTCGAACGCACGAAGTTGCTGCTGCACCTGGTGGACGTTTCATCAGTTTCCGGACGTGATCCTGTTACGGACTACCTGACAGTGAACAAAGAACTCCGAGCTTATAACGAAGAGCTGGCGCAGCGGCCGCAGATAGTTGTGGCGACGAAGATAGATGCGCTTGATGAACCGGAGCGTTTGGAGTCCTTGCGTCAACAGGCGGAAAAGGACGGTCTGCCGTTCTTTGCAATCTCGTCCGCAACCAGGCGAGGAACGCAGGAACTGATTCACGCCGTCGCTGCCAGGCTGGACGAGATAAAGAGAACGGAGCGTCGGGACGACACTATTCAACTGGCGTTGTAGGACAGACATTCCTGTCTGTCCTGGTCTGAAGATCGAAGCGAAGAGAAGGGACAGACAGGAATGTCTGTCCTACTGAAATGAACCAGCGAAAGCGCATTGCAATTTACGGTGGCACGTTTGATCCGGTTCACATGGGCCATCTCGAGATCGGCAGGCGCATTTCACAGGTTTTTGAAATAGATCAGTTTCTGTTTGTGCCAGCCCGTCAGGCCCCGCACAAACAGGACCGCGAACCGACGTCGGGATTTCAACGGTACGCAATGCTCGCATTGGCGACCCAGAACGCTCCGGAGCTCTGCGTTTCCACGTTCGAGATGGACGCCGCAGGTCGTCAATACACTGTAGATACGCTGACTCATTTTTGCAGTCACTTTGGAGAATCTGCAGAACTGTTCTTTGTTATGGGCGCGGACTCGTGGACGGAAATAACCACCTGGCGCGAATGGGAGAAGTTGACCACATTGGCTAATTTGATCGTGGTTACTCGCCCTGGATTCAAAATTGACGTTCCGGAATCACAGCCTGGAACTAAACAGGTTTTTGTGAGCAACGCTGTGATGCTGGACATTTCCGCAACGCAGGTGCGACAAGCAGTACGTGAAGGCGACGAAGACAAGTTGAACCAGTTAGTGCCGCTCGAAGTGGCGAATTACATAAGAAAGTACGGACTTTATAGAAATACGAATGAAGCATGATTCAAGTGTAAAGGAACAATCACTACATCCGACGAGTGCAGTTGTAGCGCCGCCGCGTCCCCAAAATGAAACGCAGGCGGAGGAGATTGACGAGCGGGTGTTGACCGCACTTCGTGCCGCCGCTGAAAAGAAGGCGGTTGACAACGTCTTGTTGGACCTTCGTGAGATCGCCAGCTTTACCGATTTCTTTGTCATCACCAGCGGCTCGAACGAGCGTCAGGTGCAGGCGATTTCGGACGCCGTGGTTGAGACGCTGAAGAAGAGTGGTTCGCCGGTCATGCGAATTGAAGGTTATAAGACAGCGGAGTGGATACTGCTCGATTATGGTGACTTTGTGGTCCACGTATTCGACGAAAAAGCGCGCAAGTTTTACGACCTCGAACGTCTCTGGCGGGAATCGAAGCGAGTTGAGCTGCCCTCAGACGTGGCGGGCGACAGTAGTTCTTTGAGAAATGAATCGTGATCGAGATCGTTGCGCGTTCAGAGGCTATGCGCGAGGCAGTGCGTCTTGCCGAACGAGTTGCTGAAACGGACGCCAATGTTTTGATCACGGGTGAATCGGGGGTCGGCAAGGATGCGCTTGCTTTCTTCGTTCATCGCAAATCGAGTCGCGCTGCCCAGTCGTTTGTCAAAATCGATTGCGCTACGCTGCCGGCTAATTTGTTGGAGGCTGAATTGTTCGGGTACGAACGTGGCGCGTTCACCGGTGCAGTAGACGAAAAGCCTGGCCGGCTCGAAGCTGCCCACCGCGGTAGTTTGGTGCTCGACGAAATTGCGCAACTGTCGTTGGAGTCTCAGGCAAAGCTATTGCGCGTAATTGAAACGCGTGAATTTGAACGACTAGGTGGACGGCGCACGATCAAAGTGGACGCGCGGTTGGTGGCGCTGACGAACGTAGAGCTGGCAGAGGCAGTGAAGCGGCAGACGTTTCGCGAGGATCTGTTTTACCGTCTGGATGTAGTCCACATTGTGGTGCCGCCGCTGCGAGACCGTGCTGAAGACTTGCCGGAGCTGGCGCAATCGTTCATAAGCACGTACGCCGGAAAACACGGACGCCCGGCGAGAGAGTTGTCTCCGAGTGCGTTACGTTTGTTGGGCCAGTACGACTTCCCGGGCAACGTTCGGGAGCTGGCGAATACGATTGAACGAGCCGTGATCGTTTCTACTGGTAAGGAGATCACCCTCGATGATTTGCCGCAACCAATACAGGTTTCGGTAAGAGTTAAGCAGCGACTTGAACAGCCGCCCGCACTGGCAGAAGTCGAGGCGGAGTATGTGAAACAAGTGCTTGCGGGAGCTAAAGGGAACAAGACGGAAGCAGCGCGCATCCTCGGTATCAGCCGCAAAAACCTTTACGAGAAGCTGGCGCGGATGAAGACAAGGGATGAGGGCGGAGGGATGAAGGCGGAAGGATGAGGGATGAGGGATGAGGGATGAAGAGTAATTGTTCACTTTCAAGTCCGGTTACCTTTTTCGTGCGCGAAGTCGGTCAACATTTTAAAGAGGCTTTCATCCCTCATCCTTCATCCCTCATCCCTTAGTCATGAGGCTGCGTGTTGTTTGGACGGGCAAAACCAGGGACGCCCACATTCGAGCGTTGCTGGATGAATATTTGAAACGGCTCACGCATTTCGCAAAGTGTGAAGTCACTGAGCTTCGCGAAAGCTCAGGCGTAGCGAAGCAGGCGGGCATCGATCGCGATTCCAGGCGCATCTCAGACGGGCTGCGTCAGGGCGCTATCACGGTGCTGTTGGATCCCGAGGGGAGTGAGTGGAGTTCACACGACCTGGCGAGTGAACTGCAGCGCTGGCAGGACGGCGGCACTAAGGAAGTGGCTTTTATCGTCGGCGGGCCTGCCGGAGTTTCGGAAGAGCTTTCGAAGCTCGCCACAAAACGTTGGAGTCTTTCACGGTTGACGCTGACTCACGAGATGGCGCGGCTGGTGTTAGTAGAACAGTTATATCGAGCTTATACGATCATTCACGGATTGCCGTATCAGAAGTAAAACGGCGCGTCGCCGGAAGCGGCGAATCAAGAGGGTGGAGGAAATGAACTCATAATGGACAAGAGAAGAGTCAGAGTTTTCCGCGATAAATTATTGGACCGGCGAGAAAGTTTAGTGGGCCAGGTCCAGCAGGCTGAGATGTATAGCCGCGAGCGCGATTCGGAAGCGACGCAGGATCCAGCCGACATGGCGGCCAACGCGTATACCAAAGAACTATTGGTTTCGATGTCCGACAACGACCGCCAGTTGCTGAATCTGATCGATGAAGCTTTGGAACGTATGGAAGACAGCGGCTATGGCAAATGTGTCCGCTGCGGCCAGGTGCTTCCTGAGAAGCGGTTGGACGCAGTGCCCTGGGCGCGACACTGTGTGCAGTGTCAGGAGATGCATGAAAAAGGATTGCTGGTGGAAGAGGAAGAATAGACGCTCCTACAATCTGAATTAGATCAACGGCCTCCATGGTGTTACCTGGAGGCCGTTTTTGTTTCATTACTACATGCCAACATTCGAGCATCAAGCCGAATTAAGAAGTCAGCCCATCCATATTCCTTTCACCCCGTCATTCTGAAACAATTGGTGGATTTCGTGGATCGTTTCTTATACGGCCAAGGCGATCCACCGAGGTAACACGAACCATCGCACACCATGTTTCAGAACGTCGCTAACAAGTTCTATGACTCGTTACTGGCAGTCGTTTACCCGCAAGTGTGCGCGGTTTGCGGTGACAGCGTGGAGTCGCGCGTTTTGGGTGTGGCGTGTGATGAATGCTGGCGGAAGACACAGCTATTCACTGAACGAGATACGCTTTGCTGGAAGTGTGGTTTGCCGTCTGTCGGGTTTGTAGCGCCGGAAAAATGCGAACAGGTGCGTTGCCGTCGCTGCGATCACAACGCTTTCACCGCGGCGCGTGCTTGTGGAATCTATGAAGGCGCGTTGAAGGCATCAATTCTTGCATTAAAGCGTGAACCTCATGTGTGCCCGAAGCTCATCGAATTGCTCTCACTTTCACAACGGCAGCCTCCGTTAATTTCCAGCAC
>DATEPF010000277.1:0-4742 GCA_035273325.1 Pyrinomonadaceae bacterium
TGCATGGAGAGCGGGATGAGTTTGGCGACGTCGAGAGTTTACGCAGGATTGTAGAAATGATTCCGGCAGACAAAGCAGAACTTCACGTGGTAAGCAAGGCTGATCATTTTTTCGGAGGCAAACTGGATGAGCTGAAACGGGTGATTACGGAATGGGTAACCCGGCAACTGAATCCAGCGAAAAAAGCAGAACCGGGATCGCAGCGACCGGGTCGCGTGGAATAGAGTCAACAGTCTGGCACGCTTTTCTTTAGTCGGCCGAACGACGTTGTCTTGAGTCTATTCCATGCGACCCGGTCGCTGCGCTCCCGGTTCTGCTTTTTGTCGTTCCCCGAAATTGGTGATCTTCGACTGTGCAGCTGGTCAGTTATTTTTCAGGAGGCTTGATAGAAATAAACCGAGCGCCTTGTTCACTGGAAGTGTGCGTTTTCGATCTCACAACAGCAAAAGCTACCCCCACTCCCACCGCCATGGCGCCACCCGCCAGGAGCAGCGTGCCGAAGTCTTCAAAATCGGAAGGTTCTGCTTCCTCGACAAACAAAACCGAAAATGAGGCGAGCCGGTAAAGTAAAAATGCGATAGTGGTGAACATTAGGCATGCCTTTCAGAAGGTTAGGAATGTTGCCACCACGTTAGACAGCTGTTATCCGAGATTGTTCCTCCGGCAACAACCTTTGCGCTATTTTGTGTGATTCGTGGATCGCTTTTTTGAAGCCTGGCATAAAAAACGATCCACGAAACACACGAAAAATCGCTTTATACCTCGGGGTGGGCGGCGGCGAAGTCCACGATCGTCTTTACGTAGCTTTCGAATGGGGGACAACTAACTCCGTGAGGCGCCAGCAGCGCGGTCGCTTGGCTCGTGTCGTATGTCTGCTTCAGAAAAAAATAGGGAACCGCTGAGTGTGGCAAGTCTGTCAGCTTCGGAGACAGCGCTGTCATCAGGGATCTTTCAACTACAGTCAATGGCAACCGGATACGCGAAGGGTGACCATCGATAGCGCTCGCGATGGTGTCGAACAATTGCGCGGTCGTTAACGGACTCGGATCTGCAATCTGCAACGTCTTGCCGGTTGCCCTTTTGTCGCCGGCCAACACGGCCATCGCTTCAACCACGAAATCCACCGGCACCAGATTCAACGTCACTTCATTGTTGCCAATGTTGAAGGTTGAGAGAACCGAAGGCCATTTCAATAAGTAACGGATCAGGTAATAAATTCCGTCAAACTTCGCGGTTTCACCGGTTTGCGAATCACCGCAGACGACCGAAGGACGGTGAACAGTCACCGGCAGCGATGATTTGAGCGCTTCAACTTCCGTCTCGGCCAGGTGTTTTGTTTCTTCGTAATAATTCCGAAAGCCCGCCTCGTGTTTCAGTTCAGTTTCCAAAATTACTCCGGTGCGCTTGCCCGCCACGTAGCAAGTTGAAACGTAATGGTACTGTCGCAGTTTCGGAAGTGAGCTGACGAACTGGTTCACGTTGCGTGTGCCTTCAACGTTCACGCGCATCGCCGCTGAACGCTCTACCGCCAGATCGTAGATTGCGGCTAAGTGAAAAACGATTGTTGCCTTTGCGCGTGCGTGGGCCAGGTCCTGCGGTGATAAACCGAGATTGGGCGCCGTAATGTCGCCTGGAAGAAAGGCAAAGTCTGAAACCGGCTTACCCGTTTCGGTGGCAATCCTTTCGATTTCCACGTTGGCCAGTTCGAAGAATGCCGGCTGCACCAGAAGCTGGAAATTACAACGCTCGCTTGCCAGGCGTCGTAGTAAACGCGTGGCGATGAACCCCGGAAACCCCGTCAGAAAAATTGTTGCGTCGTCTAACATGGTCAATACGTTCGGGTTATTTCGTTGGTCGTTTGATTCGTGGATCGTATTTCACGTGGCCTGAAAAACGATCTACGAATTACACGAAATAACACGAAGATGGTATCCGACGAGTATAATTTGCTACCGAAGCAAGTATAAACACGAGCACATAACTGCGTAGTATTTAAGCGTATTAATTTCGTAAAAAGGATCAAACATGAGAATCGAACGTCAACGAGTGCCGCGAATAACGTTTGTTGTTTTCTGTCTGCTGACCTGCGTCGTTAATTTATCAGCGCAGCAAAAGCCTGACTGTACGGTGCGCGTCAGTTTGTTGCAGGTGAACGACGTCTATCAGTTTGCTCCCGTCGATCAAGGCAAGCGTGGCGGGCTCGGGCGGCTGGTGACTTTAAGAGAGCAGATCCGCAAGGAGTCGCCGCACACATTATTTCTGCTGGCCGGCGATACCATCTCACCTTCGGTCGAATCGATCACTTACAAGGGCGCGCAGATGATCGACGCGTGGAACACCGCGGGCCTTGATTACGCGACGTTCGGTAATCATGAGTTCGATTTTGGCCCGGACGTGCTGCGAGAACGAATGAAGGAGTCGCGCTTCAAGTGGATCGCCGCAAACGTTATTGATAAGAAAACCGGCAAACCGTTCGGTGGCGCGGAGACTTATATAGTTCGTGAGTTTGAAGGTGTGAAAGTGGGCATGTTTGGGCTGGTACTGCCTGACACTAAAACAACATCCCGGCCGGGCCCCGACGTAGAGTTTCTCAATCCGTGTGAAACCGCGCGGAAAGTGGTTAAAGAACTTCGCGATCGCGGCGTGAAAACCATTGTCGCCCTCACGCATCTTTCCATGGGAGAAGATAAAGAGGTGGCGCGGTGCGCGGACGTTGACGTCATCATCGGTGGCCATGAACATTCGCTGTTGCAATCTACTTCGGGCGGCGCACCGATCCTGAAAATGACCGCAGACGCGCGCGAGATGGCCCAGGTTGATCTCAACATCCTGAAAGACAAAGGCACCGTTGAGAGCATCGACTGGCGGGTAATTCCCGTGACTTCTGACATCAAGGAAGACGCGCGCTTCGCTGTCATCAACCGCAAATATGGAACGCTGCTGCGCGAACTCGCACGCGTAGTGGGGCGAACAACCGTTGAACTCGACGCGCGCAGCGCAATAGGCCGAAGACAGGAGACCAACGTCGGTAACTTTATCGCCGATGCGTTTCGCGCTTCGACGCGTTCAGACGTGGGGTTAATGAATGGCGGGTCAATCCGCGCGGACGAAATTATCCGTCCGGGACCGCTGACGGAGCGAGACGTACTTTCGATTCTTCCGTTTAAAAACAAAGTTGTAAAATTGGAAGTGAGCGGCAAGGTGTTGCGCGAAGCGTTGGAACACGGCGTTGCCCGTAGTGCTGAAGACGCCGAACCGGGACGTTTCCCGCAGGTGTCCGGAGTGACGTTTACCTTTGACGCGCGGCGGCCGGCGGGTTCGCGGATAGTCGATTTGAAGGTTAACGGCCAGCCGCTGAACGAAAACGCGAAGTACACATTAGCTACCAGCGACTACGTCGCGCTCGACGGCGGCGACGGGTATGAAGTGTTGAAGCAGGGAAGAGTATTGATACCGAGGGAGCTGGGAAAATTCGATTCTGATGTGCTGCGGTCAGCGATCCGGCTACGGCGCACCATCGCTCCGAAGATAGAAGGTCGTGTCAAAAGATTGGACGCGGATCAAAAGCAACTGATTGACTGCAAATAGGTTTTAGTGGGACAGACATTCCTGTCTGTCCTCTTTACGTAAGACAGACATTTTCTGTCTGTCCTCTTTCGATGGTAGGTCGTTTGACGTCGTGAGAACACTGCAATGAGCGACGAGAATTACGAAGACGATGCTTCGCCAAACGCGAAGTATGAAGCCAAGCACCTATTTCAAGAGGCTTATCAGGCGCAGCTGGCGGAAAACTATGAGGAGGCGATTGAACTCTACAAACGCTCAATCGAAGTCTATCCGACGGCAGAAGCCCACACATTCCTGGGATGGGTTTACAGTTTCCAGAACCGCTATGACGAAGCCATTGAAGAGTGTTTAGAGGCCATTCGGGTAGATGAAACGCTGGGGAACCCGTACAACGACATTGGTAGTTATCTTTTAGCGAAAGGCGATCCCTATGGGAGTGTGCGTTGGTTTAAGCGCGCACTGTTCGCACCGCGATACGAATCGTACGCTTTTCCGCATTTCAATCTGGGGCGGATTTATGAGACGCGACGGAAGTATCTGGAAGCCGCGCGACACTACGGCAAGGCGCTGGAACAACAACCGGGATTCACCGAAGCCGCCAGTGGGTTACATCGGATGCAGGCGTTGCTTAACTAAGTCCAAAGTCTAAAGTCCAAAGTCTTTGCGTACCCTTTAAATCGTAGTTAGTCGGGTTGTCGGGAATAATCTCGTTAGCCAAAACAGACTTTGGACTTTGGACTTTGGACTTTCTTATCAGCGTCTTCTGCCGTTTCTCATCCACAGCTACGTAAACAACTTCCGCCTCGGTAACGCGCACCTTTTCGGTTGAAACGCCCACTCGTTCTGCTTCGACGATGACGCTGACAGTAATCGAAGTGTTGCCGATCTTTACCGTTTCCGCATAAAAACTGACCAAATCGCCAACAAACACCGGCTTGTGAAAGATCACCTCGCGCATGGCGACGGTAACAAACCGCGGCATCCGCGTGCGACGATGCGCCTCGATGGCCCCGGCCATGTCGATGTAACTGAGAATGATTCCGCCAAACACCGTGCCCTGTGAATTAGTGTCGCGCGGAAGTAAGGTGATGCGTATTGCCGGATCGCGGTTGTCAGTCATGCCGCTATCCTAAACGCGGACGGACCAATCGTAAACAGCCGCCTGTCACTGCCTA
>DATEPF010000278.1:0-4638 GCA_035273325.1 Pyrinomonadaceae bacterium
CAAGGTTAGCTCCGTGACCACGGGTAATAAGTTCGAGCCGTATGTGTTGAGGGCCCTTGGCAAAGACGCGCAGGGTGATGAACTTGTACGCGCTAACGTCGTCAGCCGGAACTTTACCGTCTTTCTCCGGCTGGCCAAACACCTCCATGTTTACGCCGGCCCACTCGTTTGGTATTCGTAGCTCGTAATCAAAGGCTGCCGCGATATCGTCCGCCGTCACGCGTGCGGGAGCGGGTGCCGGCGGATTTGCGTTTTCCATTCCTCTGAACTCCGGAGGATTACCCGGGTTTTCAGACCAGCGATTCAGCCGCGTCATACCACCTCGCTTGCTCACCGGACGACCGTTCTGCAGATTCTGAAAATCGGCATATATAAACTTTGAGTCGTCGGACGCATCAGCGTTTGAGCCGTCCTGGGCATAAGCGCAAATGCCGAACAGCGTTAGAACAGCGAGGACAGTAGAGCGGAAAACCACGATTCTGTTCATCGACCATACCTCCGCATTCAGATGTAGTAACAAATCAATTAGAGCCTGTAGTAGACAGATTATATAACCAGACGCGTCTAGTTGAGTTATCAAGCTACGCGATAGCGACTTCATCCACACCGGGGCTTCAGCCCGGAGAAACAAGGCGCGGCGTTCCTTATTCAACCGTTTCAACGGTTTTTCGCTAACTGAAACCGTTAAAACGGTTCGGAGTAGTGAGATCGCCTGAGAAACACCGGGCTGAAGCCGCGGTGTTAATGAGAGCGCATCAGCAATTGCATCTTTCGGCCTCTTAACCTGACAATGCCACCGATCCATGCGCCTCTTAAGACGTACCCCCTACCTTATCTTTATCATCCTCCTGTTGCCGGGCATCAGCGGGACCGGACTGGCTCTCGATTCATCTCGCGAACTCTCTCAGTTTGGTCATGAAGTGTGGCTTACCGAGAATGGCCTTCCCCAGAACACCGTTCACGCTATTGCGCAAACCGCGGATGGTTACATCTGGATCGGGACCGAGGAGGGATTGGCTCGCTTCGACGGCGTAAAGTTTACTATTTTCGACAAGCAGAACACTGCGCAACTCAAGAGCAACTACATTCGGACTCTGTTAGCTGACAGCCACGGTGCACTTTGGATCGGTACGGCGGAAGGCCTGGTCCGTTTGCTTAATGGCACATTCACTTTGTTCACCATTAATGAGGGACTTCCCAGCAATACGATCCAAGCCGTTCTTGAAGATCGGAAGGGTAACCTGTGGGTGGCTACTGCTACCGGTTTGGGTCTCTTTAAAAGTGGCGGACTAACTACGTTTACAACGAAAGAGCGGCTCATCGGCGGCAGCATTCAAGCGCTGTTCGAAGATGCCAGCGGCGCGCTTTGGATTGCCACGCCTTACGGTGTTGGTCGAGTCAAAGACGACAAGTTCACTAACTACACGGTACGAGACGGACTAGGCAGTAACAGCGTCAGAGCAATTCAACAGGACCGCGAGGGCCGATTATGGTTTGGTTCTCTTGGTGGCCTAACTTCCTTCGACGGCAACCGGTTTACAACTTATACAACCCGTGATGGTCTGCCAACCGACAGAATAATTTCGCTATATGCGAGCCGGGATGGCGGGCTATTGATCGGGACCGCAGGCGGGTTGGGCCGCTTCACCAACGGCCGTTTCTCGTGGTTCAGTTCTGGGGACTCACTCTCAACCAGCACGATTCTTTCGCTCCTTGAAGATATCGAAGGCAACGTGTGGGTCGGGACGGAATCAAGTGGAATCAACATTCTTAAGGACACGAAATTCACGACGTACACAGTGAGAAACGGACTTTCCCATGATCTGATTAAATCGATTTATCAGGACCACCAGGGAACAATCTGGATTGGAACTGATGGGGGCGGCCTGAATTTACATAAAGATGGCAAGTTCACTAGCTACACTACCCGTGACGGCCTATCAAGCAACATTGTTCTCGCACTAACCGGCGACGGTGAGGGTAATCTTTGGGCCGGAACGCCTCAGGGATTGAATCGTTTTAGTCGCGGGAAATTCACTGTCTACACTGCGGCCGACGGGCTGGCAAACAATGACGTCAGATCACTTAGTTTTGACCGGCGCGGCAATCTATGGATCGGGACGCGCGGGGGCTTGACGCGGATGAAGGATGGAATTTTCAAAACCTTCACCGAAGTGGACGGGCTCCCTAATGATCTAATCGCCACTCTGCACGAAGACGCCCAGGACAACCTGTGGATTGGCACTCTTGGCGGCTTGACTCGGCTGACTAACGACGAGTTTACGACGTTCACTACCAGAGATGGACTCTCAAACGATGCGGTTATCTCCATCTACCATGACCCTGATAATACGCTTTGGATTGGGACCAACGGTGGCGGTTTGAATCGTCTGAAAGATGGGCGGATTACATCCTACACAAGCCGCGAGGGCCTGCTTGACGATGTCGTGTACCGCATTCTGGAAGATGGCCGGGGCAATTTGTGGTTGAGTTGCCGCAAGGGCGTTTTCCACATTGGTAAAAAACAACTCGACGATTTTGCGCAGGGCCAAATTTCTTCGGTCGCCCCGGTTGCCTACGATACCGCCGACGGAATGCTGACTCGCGAATGCAGTGGGGGCGGCGACCCTGCCGGATGGAAAGCCAGTGATGGAAAACTCTGGTTTCCAACTATCAAGGGCGTGGCGATGATAGATCCCGACAGGATAAAAATAAATTCTCAACCGCCGCCGGTGGTGATCGAGCAGATCAGCATTGACGACGAGTCAATCGCACCGCGCCCTGGCATTGAATTGCCGGCGGGCACTACCCGTTTTGATTTGTATTACACGGCGCCCAGCTTCACGGCCCCGGCCGGAGTCAGGTTTAAGTATAAGTTGGAAGGCTTTGATAAGGACTGGATCGACAGCGGCACCCGCCGCATCGCTTACTACACCAATCTTCGCCCCGGTGCGTACACGTTCCGTGTAATCGCCAGTAACAACGATGGCATCTGGAATGAAACGGGCGCCACCTTTGGTTTTTACTTGAAGCCCTATTTTTACCAGACCTATTGGTTTTACTCGCTTCTAGTAGTCGCGATGTGCCTGGCTGCGTGGTTGCTGTTTCGGCTACGCCTGCGCGGAATGAGATCGCAATTTAAAGCCGTCCTAGCGGAGCGAACTCGCATCGCCCGGGAGATTCATGACAACCTGGCGCAGGAGATGTCGGGAATTTCCGTGCAACTGGAGGTCGTAGCCCGCACAATGCCAGCCGACGCCGAGCCGGCCAGGACGTACCTCGATCGGGCGCGACATCAAGTTCGTCATGGCATAGCCGAGGCCCGGCGTTATGTCTGGGACTTGCGTTCACCTGCTCTCGAACACAACGACCTGCCTACCGCCTTAGCTGAGACCGCGCGAAGGTTAACTCATGAAACTGCCATTCACGCGCAGGTTGAAGTAAACGGCACGTTTCGGCCGCTGGACGAATCAGTGGAGATTAATCTCCTGCGCATTGGACAGGAAGCCATGAACAATGCCGTCAAACATGCACAGGCGCAACGGATTTTTGTGAATCTTGTATTTGACGCGCGCCGGGTGCAACTCAGTGTGCGAGATGACGGACGGGGTTTTGATCAGGCCGCAGGCAATGGACGGACGGGGCATTTCGGGTTCATTGGGATGCGCGAGCGCGCCGAACAGATCGGGGGAGTTCTGTCGATTCATAGTGCCGAAGGCCTGGGCACTGAAATAGTAGCTGATGTTCCGATCAGCAGTTAACGGTGGTTCTACTACACTGAACATCGAGAGTAGCGTCGTCGTATTTGCTGCCTGAAGATTAAGATAGGAGTTGATATGTTCTGTCCCCAATGTGGTTCCACCCAGAGTGACGACATGAAGTTCTGTAAGGTATGCGGCGTGAACCTGTACGCTGTAATGCAGGTAGTGGCCACGAAAGAACCCGAAGAGAAATTCGATTGGAACAAGACGTGGGTAACAGAAATGTTCCTCTCCGCGTCGGAGAAAAAGAGGCGGAAAGAAGAGCTAGAGCGTACGCGAGGAATTACACCCGAGATGAAGCGCTACACTGAGATTAAGGCGGGCGTTATTGTAAGTAGCCTCGGGATCGCTCTGGGAATTCTCTTGTTTGTTTTGATGGGAGGCATCATCGCCGGTGGCCAACTGTCACCGGAGGACGTCGAGATAGTGAGTCGCCTATGGGTGCTGGGTGTGATACCCCTGTTTGTTGGGTTAGCACTTATCACAAACGGCCTGGTCGTAAGTAAGAAACTGGTTGAGGCGGCAAAAAGGAATACGCTCACTGGTGAGATCGCGGAGGCAGATTCTAAGTCACTTCTCACCGGTGAGATATCACCTCCAGTGCAACCTTTCAGCGTCACTGAACAAACAACCCAACACCTGGGCCGGCCCGGTCAGAAATAGTCAGGATTGGGATAGTTCAGATCGGGTTTCAACCCGCGAAGCGGGTGACAGCATAAAGCCTGGGGTGGAGCGCAGCTGTTCATTATCATGAGATGCTTTACAGATCGTTATCAGGACATTCTTTACACTTGAGATAAGCTCCGGTGCAAGGAGGGCCGGAGATGCCTTGGAGAACAGAGAGTGTCATGCAACAACGAGTAGAGTTTGTGATTCA
>DATEPF010000279.1:0-8242 GCA_035273325.1 Pyrinomonadaceae bacterium
ACCCCCGGCTACTTTCTTACAGCCCTCCGGGCTGATGTTGAGACAATGAATATCGACGTGGGGGTTGCTGGATTGTGATGGGGATCAGACATCTCTTTTCCGGTTGGCTCTGGTTGGATTACACCGCATAATTACCGTCACTGTTGTGTATCGGAGTTGGCCCCGTTTTAGCCGAAAGGAAGTTCACATGACGTCCTCAGTATTTGTCATAGCCAGGCTGCTTGGCTGCCTGAGCGCCGCAATCTTCTCCTTAAATCTGACAACGGTTTTAGTAGCACAAACTGGCGCTCCAGTTGGGTCGGGACCGCCACCGATAATTAGTATTAAGCGGGAAGAACATGGCCGGCGGGCTAACGAAGCCAAACTGCGCAGCGCAGAACTGGAAGCAGACAATGAAGCGGAGACTCAAAAACGCGTTCAGGCTGCGATCACCAACATGAAGCAGGATTTTACTCGCATCCAGGTCCTGCGTAATGACATCGCCCGCAATCTGGTAGCTAAGAAGCCCATCGACTACAACTTGATAACAGAGCAGACCTCAGAAATAAACAAACGCGCCCACCGTCTGAATGTTTATATGTTGGCGCATGGGCCCGAGGATAACGGACAGGCCAATTCGTCTGATCTTCAGATCGACGAAATGACCAAGTCCCTGGTCAAGCTATGCAAGCTGATCGACAGTTTTACGGAAAACCCCGCGCTGAAGAAAGCCGCGACGGTCGATGCGCAACAAATCGAGAAGGCTAAGAAAGACAAGGCCCAGGCGGACGCCGATCTGCTGGCTATCATTAAGTTAAGCGGAGGCATTCATCGGAAGGCTGAGGCGTTGAAGACTCCCAAGTGATCTCGCCACTCACTCAGGTCACTTCGTTATCAGGAATTGAGCTTCTTGCCTCGCGGCTTTGTTTTGGACGACGTCGTTCACATCAATCACTACGGAGTATTTCCCCGGCGCCAAGCCCGCCAGCTTCACGTATTTGGCGAAAGTAAGATGTGGGACAGGTTCAGTCTCAAGTTGTGTGAGTTCGTAGTTGAGCGGCTTGATAGCCGGTTTACCTTCTTTCATTAGCGTGACCGTAACCTTAGTCATTGGCTTTCCAGTCTCAGTCATGGTGGTCACGTTATAGACTTTGAAGAAGATGATTAGGTTATCCGAGTCCCGAAATTCACGGCTTAGGGATGGGCGGATCTGCACGTTGCCTGCAGAGAGGACATCCACGGGGCCGGTCAACGGTCGCGTCCAGGGCTCAGCATGACGACTCAGGACAACTTCGGTGACTGAAAATTCCTGCTCGGCGACAGGCAATGTTAGACGTTGTCTCCTGGCTGCGACCTTCCCGGAAATCCGATCTCTCACAACTAACTCAATCGTGTAAGCGCCCGCTTCCAATTCCATATCCTGTCGATAAAAGATCTGGTCATTGGCGATTGACTGGTATTGCTGTGAAGTCAACTCAACGTCGAAGTTTCCACCCAGGCGAGAAAGGATCTTATCGTCACCTGCCGTGCGCACGAGTCCGAGAACATCAAGTTGCAAACGTTGCTTGTTACTCTTCACATCAAAAGTTACCGCCAAAGGCGATATCTCGAAAGAGAGAGGAATGACGTAATAACCCGGCTGCGATCTGAACGGGCTCAGCTGCCAGGACAATGGCAAACTCGAGTGGGCTGCGTTCGTTTCCAAATTTGCCAGTAACTTTTTGTCTTCTGGAGATAGTGGCACCACCTGGCCCGGTGGGATTGCATGATACCCGGCGCGAGCGATGACTCTCGCTCCGGGCCTTCGCACCGCGACCTTGATTTTCCGAAAACCGTTATCAAACGTTGAATCAGTGCTCCGGTACGCCAACGTATAACGCGAGCTAATCTCCTCATGAACACGATCGAGGCCGGCCGCGATGTCGTTAGTATTCTTTATGAACTGCCCTCCGGTGTCTTCTGAGATGCGATATAACAAGTCCTGATGCCGGTTCAGTCCCTCGTGTCGCGCGATATCAAACACACTCTCCCCGGCACCCGCTCGAATGCGACTCTCCTGATCGGTCGCGGCTGAAATTGCCGACAACGCAGAAGACGGCACCAATGCCCCTGACTGTGGGGTTCCACCGGTCAGGCCACTCGAGTCGATAATATAGATAGCCACATTTGCGCGATTGGCTATATCGATAGTGCTTTGAACTTGCCAGTCAAGATTCTGAGGGGCGACGAAGCCCTGCGAAAACATTACAACGGTTTTCTTTCCACGCAGCGTTCGCAGGCCCTCGCTGATAGCTGCCAGTCCCGCCAGTACTGGTCGCGTCTGTTGAGTACTTAACGCGGATCTGAGTTGCACGTATTGTTCAAGCACGCGCCGCGAAATCATGGCTTGCGCCGCTGCGGACCCGCCCGCCGGAGTCGTTATTTCACCCGCCGGCGCCCCCGCCAACTGGTCCCGAAGCGCCGCCATGGCTTCGTTGAGACCCCGATTCTCTGCCGACTTCGAAATGGAGGAGATTCCATCCGCTTTTTCAATAGCCGTTATCAGTTTTGATTTGTCTTGAGTGAATGGCTGCAACATCTGCAGTCCGCCAGAGATGGCAAATATGGCAACTGAGTCGCCGGAAGTAATCTGGTCACGAACATATTTCGTCATACCCCCGCGCACGTGTTTTAAGTTCGCGCCCTCGGTCGTTTGTCCATCCAGCACGAGAGCGATGATGTTTCGGGGTAGCTGAGGTGGGGACTGTGGTGAAGTTGAAACGACGGTCCCCGTTGAATTGGTTTCCGTGCCACCAGCAAGGGTTGAATCGAAGAACTCAATGTTCTGCTGCACCCCGTTCTCAGAGAGGATGAAGTCTTCCGCTTTAAGATCTGTGATGGCCTTTCCCTTTTTGTCCTTAACCATCACATCAATGTTTACCAGGTTAGAGGTAATTTTGATTACATCGTCAACCTCATCGCTTCCGGTTTGTTTCTTTTCCTGTGAGAGCGCGGGAGTTGCTGATTGGCAGAGGGCAGAGATTAAGAGGACACTAAGACACCGGCCTGTAAAGCGCTTACCATGAGACATTGTTACGCTCAGCTTTTGCATACCTTCCTGTCATTTCGTGTGTTTCGTGGATCGTTTTTATTCAACCTAAAAACGATCCACGAAATTACACGAAACAACACGAAGGAGCTACCGCCCTTATTTCAGTTCGAACTTGTCCTTCAATCCCGCAATCATGACTTCGAACTCTCCGGGTTCGACAGTTGGTTTGTTATTGGCGGCGATGAATGAAAGATCGTCCCTTCGCAGCTTGAAGGAAAGAGTGCGTGCCTGCCCCGGTTCCAGATACACCTTGGCAAAGCGCTTCAATCTCTTCCCCGGCGGCGATAGGGAAGCGACCAAATCGCCCACGTACAGTTGCACAACTTCCTTGCCGGCCCGGCGACCACTGTTCGTGACAGTAACGCTCACGGACAGCTCCTGATTTCCTGTGATCGTCTTTTGGCCCAACCGGAGATCGCTATATGTGAACGTGGTATAGCTGAGTCCCTGGCCGAATTCGAATTGCGGTTTGAAGGCCAGGTTGCCAAAAGCAGTGTTCTCGGTTTCAAACGGCTTGTGATCGTAAGTGATTAATCCGTTAGTCGTGCGCGGGTAGGTGAAAGGAAGTTTCCCTGAGGGGTTAAAGTCGCCAAACAGGACGTCGGCGATCGCATTTCCGCCCTCATTGCCCGGGTTATAAGCCATCAGCACCGCACCCGACTTGTCCACAATGCGATTGATAATTCTGGGACGTCCCTCCACCAGCACCAGCACCACCGGTTTGCCTGTGGCTTGAATGGCTTCGGCAAGTTTTAGTTGCGGTTCACCGAGGGTCAAGTCAGTGATGTTGCCTGGTGTCTCGCAGTAGGAGCCCTCGCCGAGGCAGAGCACGACGACATCTGCGTCGGCTGCGGCGCGTACTGCGGCCGGTATATCCACCTCTGTTTCAACGTCGGTAGGCGTAGTGTTCGAGGGAGTGCCTGGCGCACGTGTGATCTTCGTGCCGGGTACATAGGTTACGTTTGCCACACCTATTTTTTCCTCGATAGCGCGTCGAATGGTCACGCTGTTTTTCGGGAAAAGGGACTCTTCGGAACCTTGCCAAACATAGGTCCAGCCATTATTCAAAGAGATCATCGAATCCGCCGTGGGGCCGGTGACAAGAACTTTTCGATTTTTCGCCAGCGGCAGTAGGTCGTTCGTGTTCTTTAACAACGTCATCGATTCACGGGCTGCTTGAAGAGCGGCCTGACGCGATTCGGGAATTCCGACCTTCGACTTAAGTGCAGGATCAGGTACAGGCTTTTCAAAAAGTCCGAGTTCAAACTTCACTCGCAGGATTCGCCGCACGGCTTCGTCGATTCGAGATTGCGGTACTGACCCTTCCTTAACTAACGCGATCAGATGATCGGCGAAACTGTAATCAAGGGGCACCATACTCATGTCGTTACCGGCCATCACAGCCATTTTCGTTGCCTCTTTTTCGTTGGCCGCAACGCGCCATATGGTTACAAGTTTCTTGATGTCTTCCCAGTCAGTAACTACAAATCCCTTGAAGCCCAACTCATCGCGCAGGATCCCGGTCAATAGATGATGGTTGATATGCCCTGGAACGCCGTTGATCTCGCCGGAGTTGACCATTACGGTGCGTGCTCCCGCTTTAACTGCAGCATCGAAAGTCGGAAGAAAGTATTCGCGCAAATGGTTTTCCGGAATCCACGCCGGAGTTCGATCTCTTCCGGTCAGCGGGAAGCTGTAGCCCATATAGTGTTTCAAACTGGAAGCCACGCGGTCTTGCGAGGCGACGTCCATTCCTTCCAGGCCGCGCACGAAAGCCACTCCGAGGACCTTGGCGAGATATGGATCTTCACCGAAGGTCTCCCAGAAACGTGGCCAAAGGGGATTGCGTCCGAGATCGAGTACTGGCGAAAAACTCCATGGGATACCGACGGCGCGCGTTTCCATGGCGGCGATTTCCGACCCGCGCTTCATCAACTCAGGATTCCAGGTTGCAGCCATCCCAATTTCCTGCGGGAAGAGGGTGGCGCCCTGGACATAGGTTGCGCCGTGAATCGAATCGATGCCGTAAATAACCGGGATCCCCAAGCGCGTCTTTTTTGTGGCCGCCTCTTGAATTTGACCGATGATTTCATGCCACTTGTCAGGTGTGAGCGCCTGATCTGAGACGTTAAGAATTGATCCGACGCCATAACGCGCGATGGCCTTATCAAGTTTGGCAGGATCAATCTTAATGTTTTGATCTTGCCCGCTGACAATCATCCCCAGCGTCAGCTGCGTCATCTGACCAACTTTTTCTTCAAGCGTCATCCGCTTGATCAGGTCCTCAATCCGTTTCGTGTTGTCGCGCTCCGGTGCTGTCTTAATCGCTGCCCGAAAGAACTCGTCACTATCGTTTATGTCGGCAGCCACCGGCCCTCGTCCGTCCGCCACCGGGCCTTGCGCGTTGGGCAGATCGATAGTTGTGCGCGCCGCATTTATGGCATTCGAACTGTGGGCCTTTTGCATGGGAAGACCGAGGCATATTGAAAGCGTAACCACCGCCAAAGCAAGCGCAGTTGTTTTCATGGGTCTTTTGTTTTCCTTCGGGGTTGGATCAGCGGAGCATGTATATTCTAGCATCTGAGCAATGAAGTCAGTACCACCTGCCGTAGCGGGTGGGTACTTCGCTCTGAAGTCGAAAAAGGGATCGATTCTTGTTTCGTGTGTTTCGTACAATTCGTGGATCGTTTTGTGGGTAGCAAAATGAGATCCACGAATTGCACGAAACACACGAATCACACGAAACGTGTTGCTACAACGGCTATCGCGCGCGTTTTTGTAATCGCTCACTCACTTCGCGCCAGGTAATTAACTTAATGTTGTTTTCTTGAAGTAACTTGCGGAAGCCCTCACTCGTGACAAAATCAAAATCGCGTTGGCGCCATTCAGAGCCCCAGTCGGGATGATCAAAAGCGAGTCCACGCATTTCTTCGTCGTCATACGCAAGGTGCACGATCATTTCGGTGATACCCGGTTGCAGATTTCTTACCGCGTCAGTATAAAACTTAGACCAACCCTCCGCAGATACATTGGGCTCGATGCTGATGATGGTATTCATTACTACATCATCAGGACCAAGGAGGGCTGGAAGAAAGGGTGCTGATGCAAGCCACTCCTTTGATACTCGAACCAACAGTTTGTTTTCCCTCGCTACCCGGAAAAGCGTCTCAAACAACGCTTGAGTTTGGTAAAGGGTACCCATGTGAGAGTCGAGGTGGGTCGGTTGAATTCCCAACGCCTTTGCGCGTGCAATTTGCGCGCGAATCTCTGCTTCAGCTTCTTTTGGGTTAATGTTGGCCGCAGCCTCTGTTTCCGTTAGGTAGAGATACCCATTGCTGTCCAAAAGCGAGGGCACTCGTTCTTTCGGCAGCACTGGACCCCAGCGGTATAGTTTCCATTCGCTGGTAAGTGTCAGGTGTAAGCCAAGGTCGGCCTGGGGATTGGCGCGCGCGTACGCAGCTATCTCGGGAAGCCAGGGACATGGAATCATGATGCTGGCTGAACTCACCAAACCAGTTTCCAACCCCTTGATCGAAGCGCGGTTGATCGAATGGGCCATTCCCAGGTCGTCCGCATGAACGATTAGCAGTTTTGCGTCCGGTGGGTAACCGAGTCTTTCTAAGATCGACTTGCTGGTGACGGTTGAAGCCGGGCGAGATTGTCGCTGCTGCGCCTCGACCGGAAGCACAGCCAGGTAGAGAAGCAGCAGAACGGTGGTTGCCGTACAACGATTTCGCATGGCGTCTGGTGTCTGCCGCTGCCAGTTGTGTTAGCGATCAAATGGCGGCCGGGCAAACGGCCTTTCCTTCTTTTGTGGATTAAAAATCCCAGTGCGGAGTAGGGAAATTGTATGATGCTCGTTTATAAGGGTCAATCTTCCTGGGCCAGCTATGATTAATAACCTGAGTTCTGGTGCGGTAGCCTCGTAACGCTAACGTCGTCATCTCCAATCATGAAACCGCTCAAAATCGGGATCACAGGTGTGCGCGGAATTGTAGGTGAGACCTTTACGCCAGAAGTGGCAGTCGGGTTTTCACAAGCTTTCGGCACCTATCTGGATGGCGGACGTATTCTGGTTTGCCGCGACACGCGCGCTTCCGGGCCGATGGTCAGGGCAGCCGTTATCGCAGGACTCCTGGCGGCAGGCTGCGAGGTGATCGATCTCGGAGTTTCACCAACACCGAGCCTTCAGTTAGCTGTTAAGTGGCTCAAAGCGGACGGTGGTATCGCCATTACCGCCGGTCATAATCCGTCTCAATGGAACGCGCTGAAATTTGTGCGCAGCGACGGACTCTACTTAAACCCGACGCAGGCCGAAGAGCTCCTGGATATCTTTCATCAGGGAGAGTTTGCTAAGGCCACCTGGGACCGCATCAAACCGGCCATCGAGCGGCAAGATCCAATCGAGCACCATATAGAACGGCTTAAAAGTGTGTTCGATGTTAGGGCGATCCAACAACGCAAATTAAAAGTGGCCGTGGATTGCTGCAATGGTGCGTGCTGGCAATTGATACCGCGCTGGTTAATGGAGCTTGGTTGCGAAGTTCTCGTAATCAATGACGATCCCACCGCACCTTTCCCTCATCCTCCTGAACCGAAGCCCGAGACCATGGCTCAGCTGAGCGCCGTTGTTAAAGCGGGCCACGCTGACCTCGGGTTCGCTCATGACGCGGATGGAGAACGACTTGGGTTGGTTAATGAGTTGGGCCAACCGCTTTCAGAAGAGTTGACATTCGCAGTGGCAGCGCGGATTCGGCTTGAGCAAAACCCGGGAACTGTAGTTACGAATGTTTCTACTACCGGGGCCGTGGAACAAATCGCAGCCACGTATGGCAGCAATGTCATCCGCACACCTGTCGGTCAAGCTTATATATCGGAGGCCATGATTGAATTCAACGGCGTCATCGGCGGAGAAGGAAGCGGGGGCGTGACAGTTCCTGAGTTACATCCAACTCATGACAGTGCGGCCGCGGTCGGGGTAATTCTCGAAGGGCTGGCGCGCACCGGCAAATCAATCTCCGATTTCATCCAGGATTTACCGCGCCTGAGTATGTTGAAACACAACCTTCCGGTTGAACCAAATCGACTCTATTCAGTTTTGCAGAATTTCCGAGTGGCTATTGAACGTGAACATACAACGTACGATTTAACCGACGGCATTAGGTTAGTGTT
>DATEPF010000280.1:0-4685 GCA_035273325.1 Pyrinomonadaceae bacterium
CAGCATGCTTGTACCGCGAAGCGGTTATGTAATTCAGCCCAGGGTTGCCGCGCTTCGCGGCTACCCCGGGATCGATTCAACACATTTCGTGTTATTCGTGTAATTCGTGGACTCGTTTTTAAGCTGCAAAAGAACGACCACGAAATACACGAAACGCACGAAATAACACGAAGCGACCAGCTCGGACTTCTGAGCAAAACTTTCATCCTCTCACTTCCTCATTCCGGACTTCAAAACCTCGAGTGCGCGCGTAATCAATGGATCGGTACCAGCTTCAATGTCCTCCTTGCTGTTGCAGAGCTCGATGTCCGGCGGTACGCCCTGGCCTTCATAGCAAACCATGTCAGGCGAAAAGTACTTCTGATACGACAAAGAGTAGCGCCAGCCATTCGGAAGTGTCTTCTCCAGCTCGTACGAGAAAATGCCGTTCGTGTGTTCGCCAACAATCGTGACATAAGGTAGTTGCTTGATTGCGAGTGCAAAGATCTCACCGCCACTAAAAACAGAATCACAGGTCAACAGCACTATCGGTCCCGTGAATCGAGCTTCACCTTCCGGTTCGATATGCCAGGTCTTTAATGGGGTAAGGTCATTTTCGCCTGGGCCAACCTTCGTCTGACGGTGGAAGGCAACCCGCCTGCTATCGCAAAACCGATTGATGATCGTGATCGCGATATCATCGTCTCCGCCTGGACAGTCGCGGATATCGATAATCGTGCCGTTCACATCTTTGAAATCACCTCCGAGCTGATCCATCGCGGCAGATAGTCTCTGCCTGTTGACGCCTTCCAGCTCGAGGATCCGTAAATACCCAAATGCCGGCGACTTTCCGTAGTGAAGGATCCACGCCTCAGTCGGCTGAGGTTGATCGAAACCATTCGCGACTAAAGTCTTCCCGGTCGTTTCAAATAACTGAGTGATCTGCCGCCGGCTCGTGAACTCGCGCCAGAACCTGGGCGTCTTCTCTGGCGTGTAGCGTCTCTTCCAGCCCTCACTTGTTTGCGCTATCAGACTCACATGCCCGTCGTTCAAAGGCGCGAGCATGTCGCAAAAAATCTCGAAAAGCTCATCGTCACCGGTCTCGCTCGTGACTCTGACCCTGAAAGTTTCATACTGCTTTTTCCAATCGACGTTTCTTACCTCGAAAAATGGATACCTGTTGTTAAAGGTCTTCCAAAACTCTTCGAAATTCTTTTCGGGGTCGCGATTGAGCATGCGCTGCCGCTCTGGTTCCTCCGGAGTTCATTTCGCGTGAATCGTCAGTCGAAATATCGTTCCAACGTTCCTCTGCGGCGAACGTCCAGAGTCACACAATGTGGGCCACCACCAAGTAACTTGGAGTGCCGCAGCTTGAGGGGAATCACATCCAGTCCCTCGCGCTCTAAAAGCTTTATTAGAGTTGGTTGATTATGATCAACTACGACTAAATTTGGACTGATGCTGAATGAATTCATGTCGATCCAATCACTGCCGATGCACATGGACAGGTAGTCAGGATCGTAACGGTCAGTGTTTTCCATCGGAGGGCTGTAAATCACTTTCCATTGCTTCAAAATTTTGGGCAGGCTGTCGTCAGTGAGACGGGCAGGATTGGCCAGGACCAGCCCAGGGCGTAAGGCCACCAGGGTCGAGTCGATGTGGCTGCCGTAATAGACGTCTTTGAGGAAATGGACGCGATACTTGTCGCCCAGAATCGATTGCAGCCAGTGTCCACCCATTTCGTTTCCCGTGGCGCTCACGAGATAGATCAGATCTTCGCCGAATCGCAGGACGTTGGCGGCGTCAAAGGCCGGCTCGTCGTTGCGCGGTGTAGGCTTGGCGAGATCAACTCCTTCGAAGAGTGAGTCCAGGAGCATGGGCTTAGGCGCACTGATCCACTTCGCGCCAGCCTTCATGTAGTCAATCAGCAACGTTCGATAGCTAAACGTTTCCTGGGCGCGGCTGCGAATGACATTAGGTGTTTCAATGATCTGTTCACCGATTACCAACAAGACATCGCGTGGACAATAATTGTAGTAACCTTGAGACTCCCAATAGATAGTCGAAAATTTAACTCCGTGCGGCCATGTGTCCGGACGTTTGACCGTCACGCCACAACCTTTCAGGATTTCGACAAATTCATTCAAATCCTCTTCCGTCTCTTCAATAATCTGTTGCGGAAAAAGGCCACGCGGAATTTCGGCTAGTGAACGATCGGGATATTCTGCAATCTGGGTGCTCCGGTCTGGATTGGGAAATCGCGCGTTCAGCGGATTGCCTACAATCACCTCTTCCAATGGATCCCATTCATTGCAGCTCCAGACGCGCGAACCGTGGGCGGCAACGCCAGCGAGTCTCTGAGCACCAATGACATTCTCGCTGGTTCCGGGCCAGTCGAGGTTGGAAGGCCCGGCGCCTAAGGTTGAAGTATGTTGATTCGAAATATCCGCCATGTTTCACCGCCCTGGATTTGTAACGCAAACTGTTAGTTTGCGGACGCGTTGGCTGCCATTTAATTTACGCAAACTAAGAGTTTGCGTTACGTCACCAGCGTGCTGAATTAGCAAAGAAGTCTGGCAGCTCGATAGCCTCGCCGGAAGACTTGGCTGCTTCGAGCACAAAACTGCCTACCGCAACATCAAGAACACCCAGGCCAAATGGAGAAAAAATACGAGGCCGTTGATGGTCCAGTTTGAATCTCTTCTCAAGAACATCCACCAAACTACCCGAGACAAAGTCTCTATTGCCTGTTTCCATCTCGGTTAGATGGAGCGACGTTTTAGCCTTCAGGCAATGGTCCACATCATCGACAATGTTTTGCGATGCGAGAATCACATTGACGCAAATGTCACGCAGCGACAGATGCAAGATGGTGGGACACTGCGCGAATAGTTCTTTGTCTGCCAGATAGGGATCCAACGCAGTGGTAGTGAAAAGTATTAGAGACGAGTCAGATGTAGCGTCCTCTAAACCATCTTGTATGTCAGCCCGCACGTTGAACTCATCCCAAAGCCATTTACTGAAGTGGTCAGCTTCATGGTGGTCCACGTCGTACAGTTTGATTGTGCGAAACTTCCATTTTCGAAACAGCAGCCACTCGACGGTTGTGCGTGCGATTATCCCGGTGCCGATTACTGCCAGAGTTCCTTCAAAGGGATTTGGAGAAATGTTTTCCGCTGCCAATGCGGCGGAAGCGGCAGTGCGCGTCGCACTAATTAACGAGGCCTCAAGACAGGCGAGGGGATAACCGGTCGAAGCATCGTTCAGGATTAGGACTGCGGACGCTCTGGCTAAATTGGTGGCCCTGTTTTCGGGAAAACTCGATATCCATTTGATGCCGCTTTTTTGGACCTCGCCACCGAGATGGGCAGGTAAGGCGATGATGCGAGCGTTGGGATTACCCGGATATCGGAGAAAGTAACTGGCGGGATTTAGCGTGCTTCCAGCGTCGTGGAGGCGGTAGGCCGTCTCAACGGCATCGAAAACTTGTTGCTTATTTGAGTCAATTACACGCTTAACTACTGGGCCAGGAACAACATCAAATATTGGAGCGGGTGCCACGTCTGTTCTCAACTTTAAGCACGACTCAATATCGATGCGCCTGGATCTATCGATCAGTGCCTGGTTTTGGACAGTCAAATGTCTTTTCCAAAGTCGTCAATCAGCCGTGACGAGCGCATAAGTTTGCTCGCGCTCGACTCGCTCAAGATGATCAGTGTCTGCAGAGTTGATTACGTGGTCCACCCAGATCGGGTCGTAGACAGTATCCAGATACTTTTCACCGAGATCCGGTGAGATAGCGACAACTGTGTCGTCCGATCGAAACTCCGGGGAGAGCTGTTGGACAGCCGCCAGCACCGTTCCAGTGCTTCCGCCGACAAGCAAGTGATAGTCTCGAACGAACGAAAGGCACGTTTCCACCGTTCTTGCTTCGCTTACCTCGACGATTCTGTCTGGTTGGGCCAGGTCTGCAAGTTTGGGTCTGACGCTGGTGCCTATGCCGGGAATGCTTCGTTTGGCAGATGGACCTCCGAATGTGACAGAGCCAACCGGTTCGACGGCAACAACTTTGATCTTCGGGAATTTCGAGCGAAGTCTCTCTGATACGCCGGCGAGTGTGCCCGTCGTGCCGGTACCGACAAAAATCCAATCAACCCTATCGAATTCGCGTGCGATCTCGTCGCCGGTTTGCCTGGCGTGAGCGTTCTTATTGGCAACGTTTGCGTATTGATTGAGCCAGACCGCGCTTGGATTCGTCCGCAGTATTTCATCGATCTTCTTTAGCCTGGTTCCCAGGTATCCGTTAGCAGGATCGCAGTCTTCGACGACTATTACCTTGCCGCCGTAGAGTTCGATGCCCCTGATCGCCGAGCGAGTAGCGTTGGGATCCGTGACGCAAATAAATTGGTAGCCTTTGATCGCGCATACCAAACTAAGCGCCAGTCCAAGATTTCCTGATGACGATTCGACTAAAACGGTTTCGCGGGGCCGGGCAATGCCCCGGCGTTCCAGGTCCTCAACCAGCTCTATGGCGGCCTTGATTTTAATCGAGCCGGTAACACTGAAACCCTCCAACTTTAGAAACACTTCGTGCGTGCCGGCGAAGGCCGGCAGGCGATAAAACAAATCACGAAAAATCAGGTCTAACGTCGAGTCGATTATCATAGCTAGAGTTCGTACGTGTAATTCTTATCCGCTCCAGAGAA
>DATEPF010000281.1:0-4923 GCA_035273325.1 Pyrinomonadaceae bacterium
TGCGGAAAAAGAATTTTTCCGCTGGACCGCATGTTGTAGAGCCAGCCTTTGAGAGTTACTTCCTTCCCAACATGTTCCGCGAGCTGATTGATGTGGGTGTGTGCTGGTGCGGTTATTTCAAGTGATGTCGATTCCGTAGCCATTAATTTCCTTGTTCCACTTTAAGATTTACCCGTTCCCTCAAGGTTCGACGCAACGCCGGGAACCGATCGAGCCAATCGGCCGCCTGCAGCACGATGGTGATCGTAGGTCCAATAAACTGTTCATAGACTTTGCCTCGACCCGCCACTGCTGTTTGATATGAAAAAGTGCCAACGGCTTTCAGGCCCCGCTGAATTGTCATCAGGCGAAACTCGCGGGCGAACTCGTCAGGGTCTAACGCGTCGAGACCCATCAACCGGCGTTCCTCCAGCAGGAACAATCGATAGGCGCGCAGCTCCGCCAGAGAAGGCGGTTCAAACCGCCGATCCAATAAAAACGAAACCAGGTCGTACGTAACCGGTCCCATGCGAGCGTCCTGATGATCAACCACGCGCAGGTTGTCGTTTTTGTCCACCATCAAGTTTGCCGCATGAAAATCGCGATGGCACAAGACGCGCGGCCGCGCGGAAAGTTCAGCCGCAACATCATTTAATTCCGCTTTCAACTCGGCAGCCTCCGCGTGGCGCAACTCTTCCTTGCGCAGGCTGCCGAAATAGTGGTCCATGAAGAAGTCGAGCTCCCAGGACAGCTTGGCTTCGTCAAACGCCAACCGGCTGGCGATCGACTGCTTCTCGTATGCTTTGTTGGTTGCTTTTTGAATCTGGGCGATCAGATTAACGGCGCGTTCCTTGTATTCGTCGCAGGTGTCTTCCGGCACTTCGTCGTAGACCTTAAACAGTTGGCGGTCGCCGAGGTCTTCCTGAACAATGATCCCGCCGCTGCCGTCAACCGCATAGATCTCCGGCACCGGAATGCCGTTGTCGAGAAACAAACGCGTGACGTCAAGGTATGGATGAAACTCGGGATCAAACGGCTCCGGGTAGACACAGGCGACGGCCCTTTCTTTATTCCAGGGAATACGAAAGTAGCTGCGCGTGGAAGCGTCCGGCGTGAGCGGCACGATCGCGGCGCCGTTCATCCCCTGACTTGCCACAAAGGCCTGCACCCGGTCGGCGGCGGAGGTTTCAAACGTACTGGAAGTCACTTGTTTTGCTGAGCTCATGGAGGCAGAAAAGACGCTCGCCCTTTTACGATCGCCGGGACGAAACGTAACAACCCGCAAGGCCGGGATTGTTTTCAGAGAGGTCGATTGTATCACCCGCTCAAAGGCACAACAAAATTGTTGCCCTTAAACTCCCCCTTCAGAGCCTTGGGCGGCGCCGGTTTTCCACGGACGAGTTCGGCGCATACAACGGCTGCGTTCTCCACAGTTTCGCCGGCTGGAATGACCACGTTGTCCGCCAACACCGAATGCCTCACGGTCGCTCCATCCTCCACCGCGACGTTGTCCCACAGGATTGATTCCGCCACCTCTGCGGCGCCCGAAATCGTGCTCCCGTTTCCAGTAACCACGGTCCCGATTCTCTGCTGTGCCATTAACAATAGACTGATATCCAGGTATCTGTGAATCGTAGACAACTCGTACCAACTTTCATTGGCGACGTGAACTGCGATTCGTTCACCCTTCGCCATCGCCTGCAGGTAAACATCAACGACAAAGTCTGAAAACACTCCTTTGGGAATGTATTCGAAGATCCGCTGGTCCAACACGTGAATACCCGTAAACATCAGCGGCGGGTTCTCGGGCGTGAAATTCTCTTTCGCCGGCATTCCTGAGAACCCGCGCAGCAAACCATCCTCCGCTTCCACGACAGAAAAACGTTCGCAGGCATGGTTTGGCACCAGCACTAACGTAGCAAGTGCGCCGCTCCTCCGATGCGTTTCAATCGCCGCCCTCAGATTGATATCGGTGATTATTTTTCCGTTGATGGCAATGAAGGTCTCGCCCTCGAGCAAGGAGCGGGCATTGTCGAGCGCGCCACTGGTGCCGAGAATCTCCGGCTCTTCAATATAGTGAATCTTCACGCCGAACTTACTGCCGTCACCGAGCGCGCGTCGTACAGACTCGGGTTGATGATGAAGATTGACGACAACTTCATCGCAGCCGTAGCGAGCTATGTATTCGGCGACGTAACCGACTAGCGGTTTACCGAGGATGGGTATGGCGGGTTTGGTGCGATCTTCGGTCAATGGCCACAGACGGGTTCCATAACCAGCGGAAAGAATAATTGCGCGCATGGACGGTTATTGTAGAGGCAGAGTTCCACTCTGGGAACTCGCGGCTCGGCCGCATCCGGTGCGGAAAGGCTGTGCCTTTCCGGTAGTCTCCGGCCCTGTTTCGCGGCGAGGCTGAGCCTCGCCGCGTTCGTAATAGCAGTCTCGCTCCGGTAAGGCATAACCTTACCGCACAGGAGGCGGCAAAGCCGCCGGTAGTGCGTGCGGCAAGTGTGCCTTACCAGTCGTGTTCCTCCCGTCTGGCGGCGAGGCTGAGCCTCGCCGCGTTCGTAATAGCAGTCTCTCCGGTAAGGCATAGCCTTACCGCACCGGAGGCGGCAAAGCCGCCGTCGGCAAAAGTTGAAATAATGAAAACCTTAAGAAGCTTTTGAGGCGTCGCGGATCATGAGGTCGAAAGTGCCAGGTGCTACTTTGCGGAAGCGTGTATTACGGTTGAGGGAAACCGCGATACTGATCGTTGGGTTTTGTCCGGTGAACTTGAATCCACCTTCCAACAAACGGTTATAGATTTCGTTCACGTGAAGTGCGCCGCCTTCCTCCCGCAACAACAAGGTCACAGCCTGTGGGATTGTCCGATCCATGAAGCGATCGCTGACCGGTTCAGTGTTAGGACGTAAAGACGGAATTTCCTGACGCCGTACGTCAGGTAAATAAGCGGGACGAGAATTCGCGGAAGGTCGAATCGCAGCTTCAAGCTCGGCATCTGATGGAAGCCCGGCGAGACTACTCGAAGCCAGCACCGACGAGAGCAGCCGGTAAATGGCCGCCTCTGTCTGACTGGCAAGCGTGTCCATCTCGGCCAGTTCTGCGCGCACTGCGTCAGCTTCCAGCTCCAGTTCCCTCAGCTTGGCGGCCAGACTAATGCGAGTGGCGCGCGACTGCCGCAGGCTCTGTTCGAGGCGTGATAACAAATTTTCGTTGGGCCGGTCCATTCGGGTGCGTAACGGTCTGCGGAGCCGGATCTTAAGGTTATTCGCCCCATTTCACAACATGAATTATGGGCCGGCGAGACGCTGCTTGAGTGAGGCGAACGAAAACCTAGAAAAGCTGCAGGAATTTCAAAAGACCCACGAAGCTAAACATAGCCATACTCCCCAACGCGACCAGCTTCCATGAGGGAATAAACCGGTCGCAGCGCGGGCAACGAATCGGAGTTCGAAAAAGCACCTCGCGACAGTTACGGCAGTACCTTCGGTGTCGCCGTGTGTAAGAAACTCTCATACTGTTTGACTACAGAGTCTTACAGAGGCCAACCGACGTCTGTCCGCAATCGCACAAAAGTGGTGCTTCGCTTTCGTTAGATCAGTGGTCGCGGTCGAGTACGTAAGTGGGAATGGAGCGCAAAGATTGGAGATAACTTCCATCGGCCAAGCCGTCCAGACTGGACTGGGCGCCTTTGGCAAATTCGTCCGCGCGAGCGCGCGCCGTACGAATTGAATCGGTTTTCTCCACTGCTTCGAGAAGTTGCGAGCGGCTAACAGTGTCGTAGCCGTGTTCAGCAAGTACCGTTTGAACGAGACCGATCGCTGACGGGTCATTGGCCATCATGTTGATGAGCGGCAAGGTTACCTTTCCACCCAGCAAATCAAGCCCTGCGTTCTTCCCCAGAGTGTTGTCACTCGAAGTGAAGTCCAGCAGATCGTCAGTTAATTGAAACGCCATCCCGAGATTCATACCGTACTCTGCCAAGGCCTTTTGTTCGATCGCTCCGGCGCCGCCGAGAATCGCCCCGACTTCACAACACGCGCTGAACAGGTAGGCAGTCTTTCGCTGAATCACATCCAGATACTGTTGCTCCGTCAGGTCAGTACGGCCCAACGTAGTTAACTGCAGCAGCTCGCCTTCAGTCATCTTGCGAGTAACACGTGTCAGGATGTCGAGGATCTCTAATGATCTCTCGGCGAGGCTGGTTTCAAACGCCGACATGTAAAGCCAGTCTCCCATGAGCACGGCGGTCTCATTGCCAAACAGCGAGTTGACAGTTGGCCGATTTCGCCGCGTATCGGCGCCATCGATGATGTCGTCATGGACCAACGTGGCGGTGTGGAGAAACTCCATCACCGTCGCCATGCGTATGATGTTGTAACGGGATCCGTCACCACCAACGGCATAAGCCGCGAGAATTGTCAGCGCGGGGCGTACGCGCTTCCCGCCAGACTCACGCAGGTAATCACCGAGGTAATCAATAACCTGAACGTTAGAGCGCGCCTGTCTCTCAAACTCGGCTTCGACTTGTGCCAACTCAGCGGCGATCGGACTCAGAATCCGTTTCGCTGTTAGCTGCACCTCGTCAAGTAACGCGCTATGTTCCGTGGCTTGCATTATCTGAGACTAGTTTGAACGGTAATTCGAGAACTGCATGTCAATGCCAAAGTCTTTCTGCTTTAGGTTGGCGATGACAGCCTGCAATGTGTCGCGGTCTTTTCCGGAAACGCGGACAATCTCTCCCTGAATCGACGCCTGTACTTTGGCCTTCGAATCTTTAATAAACTTCACTACTTCCTTAGCTTTGTCCTGCGGAATTCCCTGCTGAATTTGAACGCGCTGGCGGACCGTGCCACCCGCGGCCGGATCGACATTTCCATAACTGAGCGCTTTCAACGGCACACTTCTACGTACCAGCTTCTGTTGAAAGATGTCGTTCAT
>DATEPF010000282.1:0-2425 GCA_035273325.1 Pyrinomonadaceae bacterium
TCTAAACTACGCTGGACACGGCAAATTCAGCCACCGTTTCCGTTGAACCCTTTAGGTTCTCGATACCAGCGTGGACCAGACGCATATTCTTTGTCAGTTGGTCTTAACAGCGTGAGTGCGCGCTTGGGATCGACATGAGAGCAAGCGACGTGTATGGCGTTGATCGCCGCGCTCGGAGCAACATACGAATTAAGAAACGATGGACTAACAACCGAAGCAACTATGTGATTGTCGCAGTAACGTGCGATGGGGGTCGTGTCGCTGTCAGTAATCCCGAAGGTTGGCACGCCCTGTTTTTTGGCGCGCAGCACTGCCTCGACAGTATCCTTGAGGCACTGCCCGAAACTGATGGCCACGAGCACATCTTTCGAGGTCAAGGCCTTTACTTTATGTTGTATCGTTCCAGTGCTTCCCATTGGCGCCTCAGCGTCGAAGCCAAGCGCCGACAGTCCGTATGCCAAATAAACGGCCAGCGACGCAGCGAAGTCTAACCCGATCACGAGTGTGCGGCGCGAGTGTTGGATCAGCCTCGCCAGTTCTATTATGCGCTGACTATCCAAATTCGATTTCAACGTGTTTATGTTGTCGAGCGCCTTCTCCAAAGCGTGATCGATGTGATCGGCGACACTTCGCTTTTCCTCGGTCGCCGCTCGCAAGACTGTATAAGGAGTAATTCGCGTAACGAAATGCTGTCTGAGGTCTGCGGAGAACTCAGCATAACTCTTGTAACCCAGCACCTGCGTGGCTCGCAGGATCGTCGTAGCATCAACGCGATAACGCTTGGCCAATTCGCGAGAAGAGAGGAAACAAGTTTCATCCGCCGAGTCAAGGATGGACCGGACCAACGTCCGCCGCCGTGGGTTGAGCCGAACTTGCGCCTCCGCGAAGCGACTTTCCAATGCTGACACTTTCCCACCAGCGTTGTCAGAACCAGGAGAAATGCTGTGAGTCTTTTTGTGTGAGTTAGACCTCATCTTCTTACCTCGCCAGACGAATTGCGGGATGGAAGATAGCAAATCGAAGTTGAGCAAACAAGATTTCTTGCAGCAGTTATAGCGTTATTGACTTTGTGCAGCATGTGCAGTATATGCATCCTTGTTCAATCCTGCGATGCGTTCTCTGCGTTTGGTTTATTGGGACTATGAAACACATCAGAAGACACTTATTACTGATCGTTAATCTCACGGCGCTTGTTCTACTGGCTCCGATTCTCGCTTTCGCGCAAACCATCAACATCGACCGCGTCGTCGCCGAACTCGAACCTGAGATTCACCGTACTTTGCTCGCGGGAAATATTCCGTCGGCATCTATCGCTTTAATTTCCGGCGATCAGGTGATTTGGGCTGGCGCTTATGGCCAATCGAATCTCTGGGCGCGGACCCCAGCGGCGACAAATACTGTCTATCTCATCGGTTCAACCTTCAAGACGATGTCCACAGTTGCGCTGCTTCAGCAGATGGAGCAAGGCAAATTTAAGCTGGACGATCGCGTGAACGACTATTTAACCGAATTCAAAATTCAAGGCGAGGATCCTCAGAAGCCCGTCACGTTTCGTCATCTGCTGACGCATACCTCCGGGCTGCCTGCTGACTTTGGAGCGTTCCCGGTATGGGGCGATACGGTGCCGCCTTCTCTGGAAGAGTACCTGCGCAAATCGCTGAAAGTAACCAAGCCGCCCCTGACCTCGGTCACTTATTCCAATATGGCTTACACACTAATTGGTTACCTGGTGCAGAAGTTCTCCGGTAAGCCGTTCAAGCAGTACATTCAGGAAAATATCTTTACGCCGTTAGAGATGAACAGTACGGCATTCGAGCCGCGGCCAGACATGGAAGAACGACTTTCCATTCCATACAGAGTGGATGAAAAGACTGGAGCCCAGGTAGGAGCCGTGCGAGTTAAGGCCTCTGTATGGCCGGCGGGTCTGGTCTATGGCACGGTGCTCAACCAGGCTAACTGGCTAATCATGAATCTCAACGGTGGCAAGTTCAAAGACAAACAGATCATTAGTGAGGCGACGCTTGAGCAAATGTTCACGCGACAATACGACCAATTCAAAGGAAGAATCGAAGACATCTGGGGGAATGAAACGGCCGGCTTTAGCTTGACCTGGTGGAATCCGGTTCGGCATGGCGATCGTTACTTTGCACACAGCGGTAGTGTTCACGGTTACACGGCTTTCCTGCTTGGCAATCGCGATCGCAAACTTGGCTTCGCGATCCTGACTAACGGGAATCGCTCTCATCCGCACCTGTTTAAGCTCGCAGACTTAGCAATGGATTTGATGAAGAAGTACAGCCCGCCGAAACCACCACAGCCCTCGTCGGGCTTAGCCCACTAGTGCCGAAGGTTTCGCAGATTTCAACTATTTTACCCAACTTCTAGAGCCCTGGATATGAGAACCAATCTCCAAAGACTCATCGCA
>DATEPF010000283.1:0-7307 GCA_035273325.1 Pyrinomonadaceae bacterium
GGACAGACAAGAATGTCTGTCCTACTTGTTCTACTCTTTGTCGTGTTTGATGAATGCCGCTTCAGCCATGTAGACCGTCAACTCGCAGATGTCGGTAACATAATCACCGATGCGCTCCAGGTGTTTGGCAACAAAGATCAAACGGGCGTTCCGGGTAGCCGTTTGCGGTTCGGTGACCATCATCTCAATTAGATTATGGAAGATAAAGTTATACAGGTCGTTGATCTTCTCATCTCTCCTGATCACTTCACGGGCCGCAATCGCATCGCTCGAAGTGAACGCGTCCAGCGCGGCGCGCAACATGCTTAAGGTGTGTTCGGACATCTTTTGCAGATCCGCGACCGCGGTAAGCTCTGGTTCGTTGTTCAGATCGATCGCCGCGCGAGCGATGTTGCAGGCATGGTCGGCGATCCGTTCCAGCACCGGGGCCATCTTGGCTACTGAGATCACGAAGCGTAGGTCGCGTGCTGCCGGCTGACGTAAGGCAATGATCTCGATGCACTGCCGATCGACTTCTACCTCCAACCTGTCAACCTTATCGTCGTTCTCCAGCACTTCTTGCGCCACTTTACTGTCGCGTTCGGCAAGCGCGTGCATCGCTCGTTCGAGCGCCAACTCGGTTTCGCCGCCGAGCAGCAACACTTTGTCACGCAACGAATCCAGCTCGTCGTCAAGATGTCTGTGGTAATCCATGGCCATCCTCACCCAAACCTTCCAGTAATGTAATCTTCCGTGGTCTTCGAATCGGGGTTGGTAAACATTTTCTCCGTAGGGTTGACCTCAATCAACTTGCCCATCAGAAAAAACGCTGTCGTGTCGGAGACCCGGGCTGCCTGCTGCATGTTATGCGTGACGATAACGATCGTGTACTGCTTTTTTAACTCGTGAATCAACTCCTCGATTTTGGTGGTGGCCATGGGATCCAGCGCGGAAGCCGGTTCATCCATCAACACCACGCTGGGCTCGATGGCCAGCGCGCGCGCGATACAGAGTCTTTGTTGTTGACCGCCTGACAATCCGAGCGCTGATTCGTGCAACCGATCTTTCACTTCTTTCCAGATAGCGGCTTTTTGTAAAGCGTCCTCGACGCGATCCTCCAGCTCCTTTTTGCTAGACGTCATCCGATTAATCTTGAGGCCATAGGCTACATTGTCGAAGATCGATTTTGGAAATGGGTTTGACTTCTGGAACACCATTCCCACTCGCCGCCGAAGATCTACTACGTCCGTGCCGGCGTCGTAAACATCCATGCCGGCAATTGAGACTTTCCCCTCAACCATCGTACCGGGAATTACGTCGTTCATGCGGTTGAGGGTGCGCAGGAACGTCGACTTGCCACAGCCGGATGGGCCAATGAACGAAGTTACAACTCGTTCCTTGATGTCGATATTGATGTCGAACAGTGCCTGACTCTTCCCATAAAAGAAGTTCAGATGATCGACACTAATCATCGGATTCTCACCGGAGGATTGCACCGGCGTAGACGGCATCGGTGCAGGCGACGTGGAAATTTCTGCTGACATTGAAGTCTGTTAACCAAAGTGCCCGGTAATGTATTGCTCCGTTAGCTTGTTTGAAGGGTTTTCAAACATTTTCTTAGTGGGAGCAACTTCTATCAGCTCTCCCAGATACATAAACGTTGTGTAATCGGAAACTCGCGCTGCCTGTTGCATGTTGTGGGTGACAATGACGACGGTCACCTCGCGTTTTAACTCGAATATCAAACTCTCGATCTTGGCGGTCGCAATTGGATCGAGCGCAGAGGTCGGTTCGTCAAACAACAGCATTTCGGGATCTGTCGCCAACGCACGAGCGATGCATAAGCGCTGTTGCTGACCACCCGAGAGTTGATAGGCAGAACCGCGCAGGCGATCTTTTACTTCATCCCACAATGCTGCGGAGCGCAACGACCGTTCAACATGTTCAGTCAACGCTTTTCCGCCCACCCCACGCAGCCGCAATCCGAACGCGACGTTTTCGAAAATCGATTTTGGAAACGCGTTTGGTTTTTGAAATACCATGCTCACGCGCATGCGCATTTCCAGCGGATCGGTTTCCGGCCCAATAATATTCAGCCCGCTCGGCTGCAGAACAATTTTTCCTTCGTAACGCGTTTCCGGATACAGATCGTGAATGCGATTGAAGCAGCGTAGCAACGTGGACTTGCCGCAACCGGATGGACCAATGATAGCGGTCACCTTGTTTGCGTGAAACTCCATGTTGATGTTTTTTAACGCCTGGTGCTTGCCGTAGTAGAAATTCAGATTTTCAACCTGGGCCTTGATTTCGGCCGCGGCATCCGCCATGGCGCCAACGTTGGCACGCACTTCGGGAGGTGTGGATCGAATAGTCTGTTCCCTGGTAGACATCACTCTTACCACTTGATGCGTTTGCGCACGCGGTAACGAATCATGATCGCGATCGCGTTAAGTAACAAGGTAACTACGATCAAGACAATTCCCGCAGCTGCGGCGTTGGTCACAAACGCCTGATCCGGTCGCGAAACCCAATTGAACATCTGGATCGGCAGCACGGCGAACGGCGACCACAGCCAGTCTGCTGAAACGAATGGAGGCTGTGACGAGATTGGCGGAGGCGGCAGGAATGCAATGAACGTCAGTGCTCCAATGGTGATCAGCGGGGCGGTTTCCCCGATCGCACGCGATAAGGCGATGATGATGCCGGTCATCGTTCCACCCATCGAATACGGCACCAGGTGATGGCGCACCACCTGCCACTTCGTTGAACCGAGAGCGTAGGCGGCTTCGCGGATTCCCTGCGGAATGGTGCGTAACGCTTCGCGAGTGGCGACGATAACGATTGGCAGGATTAAGAAAGCGAGTGTCAGTCCACCGGTAAGGACGCTTTGGCCCAGGCGAAACTGGTAAACCAACAATCCGAGTGCCATCAAACCGTAAATTATGGAAGGCACACCTGCGAGGTTTGCGATATTGATTTCGATCAGGTTCGTCAACCAATTCTTGCGCGCGTATTCCTCGAGATAGACGCCGGCCGAAACACCTAGCGGTACCGCCGCAAAAGCTGTCACGACCATGATCAGCAGCGTGCCGACCCATGACGAAAGGATTCCCGCGCGTCCGGCGAAGCGCGAAGGGAATGAAGTCAGGAAGGACCAGTTCAGGCGCCCAACGCCGTCGGCTAGCAAGTCGAACAGCAACGCGCCCAGCGTCAAAATCCCCACCAGCGTGCACAGTATGCCGACAATGTTGAAGATGAAGTCCTGACGCTTCCGCTTCTTGATGATGTGACTAAAGTCTGCCACTCAGTACACCTCTCTGAATCGCTTGCGCAGGATGTAGCCGAGAATGTTGAAAGCTAAAGTCATGAGGAAGAGCGTAATACCGGCTGCGAAGATCGACTGATATCCGATGCTGCCGTGCGGCAGGTCTCCCAAACTTACCTGCACAATGAATGCGGTGATGGTGGCCGCAGGCTCGCGCGGATCGACTGTCAGATTTGGCTGCATCCCGGCGGCAATCGCTACAATCATTGTTTCGCCGATTGCTCGCGAAACCGCCAGGATGTAAGACGCGACGATTCCCGACAGAGCTGCGGGATAGACCACTTTAATCGCTGTGATGATCCGGTTAGCTCCCATCGCATATGCACCTTCGCGCAACGACATCGGAACGGCGCGCATCGCATCTTCACTAAGCGAGCTGACATACGGAATGATCATGATCCCCATCACCACCCCTGCGCTTAACATGTTGAAAGTCGGCAGGCCCGGCAACAGCTTCTGCAGTAGCGGGGACATAAACTGCAAAGCAAAGTAACCGTAGACGACCGTCGGCACTGCACTTAACAACTCCAGTGCGGGCTTAACAATTTCGCGCAGAGTAGGAGGGGCAAACTCACTCAGATAGATGGCCACGGTGGTGCCGACCGGTAATGCTACGGCCAGCGCGACGGCGGTGGTCACGAGCGTGCCGAGCACCAACGGCATGATTCCGAATCGCGGAGAAGAAAATAATGGAGTCCACAGCGGTGCTGTCAGAAATTCTTTTATCGAGACGTGTGAGAAAAAAGTAGACGATTCGTAAACCAGGGTGAATACGATCCCCACCGTGATCGCGACCGAAGAGAGCGCGGACAAAAACAGCAGCGCTTCGATAAAACGCTCCTTAATTCGTGACAAGCGTCGTTGTCGCGACGGTGCGGCTTCCGGCGGTTGCCGGTTGTCAGCCTGGTCGGCGGCGGCAGCTACCGGATGACGAAGGCTTGGTATCTCGTGCATAGATTAAAAGTGGAATCCGCAGATTACGCAGATTCCACAGATTAGAAATTGAGCAGTAACCTCGACTGTCGCGACCAACGAACTACTGCGCACACTCTCCTCAGTTCATCCCGCCTGATCCTAATCTGTGTAATCTGCGGATAGCGCTTTAGAGCTTCGGTGTCCGCTTCAGAAGCTCCTCGATTGGCAGACCAACTTCGGGGTGCCCGCCAAACCCCGAACCTGCTTCCATAGCTTGCAGCCTGGTGGTCGCCATTTGATAAGCAGGATCAGTAAGAGGAACGTATTTGACCTCAGTCGCAAGTGTCTTCACATTCGCCAGATAGAACTCAACAAACTCCTTCACCTCCGGCTTCTCCATCGACTTCTTGCTGACGTATATAAACAAGGGGCGCGACAGTGGATTGTAAGTTCCGGCAATCACGTTATCGGGGCTTGGCAGGACTGCGTCCTGGACCTTGTTCTTTGTCCACTGGATGGCCACCGCTTTCATGCGATTGCTGTGGGGAGCGAAGTAGGCGTAGGGAATGTAGCCGAGCGCAAACTTATTTCCTTCGACGCCCTGGACCAGCACGTTGTCATCTTCACTGGCCGTGTAATCGCCTCGACTGGCTTTGGCTTTACCGACAATAGCTTCGGTGAAATAGTCGAAGGTTCCGGAGTCTGCGCCGGCGCCAAACAGTGCAATTTTTTCGTTGGGCCATTCAGGACGGACCTGGTTCCAATGGGTAATTTTTCCCTGGGCGCCAGGTTCCCAAACTCTCTTGAGCTCGTCGACCGTCATCGACGTGACCCAGGTGTTTTGCGGGTTAACGACGACCGCGATCGCGTCAAAAGCGATGGGCAGCTCAATAAACTCAATACCGTTGCTCTTCGCCTGGGCCATCTCCTCCGCCAGGATGGGCCGCGATGCGTCTGCTACATCGATCTCGCCCCGGACAAACTTCTTAAAGCCGCCACCGGTTCCGGAAATACCGACAGTGACATTTACGCGGCCACCCTTTTCCTTTTGAAATTCTTCCGCTACTGCTTCGGTGATCGGGAAGACCGTGCTGGAACCGTCGACCTTGATTACTGCAGCTTCGCCGGTACCTGTATTGGCCCCGCCGCCGCAGGCCGTCGCTACAATTGCGAGAGAGATGGCAGCAAACAGAGCTATCCATCTAAAGGTTTTGAGAGAGTGCATTTCGTTCTCCTGACTATGGTCGGAAATCGTAGGTGGTGCGTGTTACATCCATCTAAAATCCATCTGAACTTGACGTAAACAACGCGTGACTAAACTGGCGTCGGTTGTTGAAGGACCAGGCGATAACCCACATTCACCATGGTCTCGATACTCAATCGGCAGTTCGCGAATTTATTTCTTAATCGATAAATGTAGACGTGGATGCTTTCTGCGTTCACCGGTTTGCCAGTTCCCCAGACGTACTCCCAGAGTTCTGCATTGCCAACAATTCGGCCGGGTGTGCGCGCCAACCGTGACAGCACCAGGAATTCGGTGCGCGCCAAATTTACGGTCTGCCCGCCGCAGGAAACGTAATAGTTTTCATGCTCGATGCGCAGATAGCCGTCGTCGTACACCGAGTCCGAGCGGGGGCGCGTGCGTCGCGTAGAGGGACCCTGGATGATTGCCATATCAAGACACTATCCGTACGTGGTTTTTTAGTCCGCTGGCTGCCGCGAGGTGAAACAGCACTTTATTTAAAGAAGGTTAACGGGCTGTGAATGGCGAGTTAAATCTATGTTAAGGCGTTGAAACGCACGGAATAGGTTCAGATATTATTCAGATGAAGTTCAGATAGACTTTAGGCAGCTACTGGGCTATATTGCGGCTCTTCGTTTTCAGCAATTCACCTTAGGACAACGTCAAAATGGGCCTGCTAAATTTCTTGCCAAAGGAAGAGCAGTATTTTGATCTCTTCCTCCAAATGACGGTCTACATCTCCGACGCTGCTCGTGAGCTCAAGGAGATGTTGGCGGATCAAACGGGTAACTACGTCGAATACGCGAAGCGAATTAAAGGCATGGAACACGCCTGCGATGAGCTGACGCATTCGATTTCGACCCGGCTCAACAAATCGTTTATTACGCCGTTCGACCGCGAAGACATCTACCTCATGTCCGCGGCTTTAGACGACATCGTGGATCTCATCGATGATGCAGCCACGGCGATCATCATTTTCGACGTTAAAGAGATCAAACCGCACGCAGTGGACCTCGCCAACGTCATCGGCGGCATGGCGGAACAACTGCAGGCGATTGTGTCCACCTTGCAGAAGCCAAAAAACATCACTCAACGACTGGTTGAAATTCACCGGTTGGAAAACGAGGGGGACGACACCTTCCACGCTGCCATCAGAGAACTCTTCCGCGAAGAAAAAGATCCGTTAACGGTGCTGAAGTGGAAAGAGGTTTACGAAAAACTCGAAGCGGCCGTTGATCGATGTGAGAACGTGGCTAACATCATCGAGAGCGTCATTATTAAACATACGTAAAAGCAGTAGTCGGTAGTCAGTAATCAGTAGTTTGCCAGTTCTGTTGTCTACGTCCACTGACTTTCAACCGCCTGCTCCCACGAATGCTGACTACTCTCTACTGACTACTACCAATGGACGCAACCTTCGCATTCATCCTGCTACTCATCGCCTTTGCGCTCATTTTTGATTACATAAACGGCTTTCACGACGCGGCCAATTCGATCGCGACGATTGTTTCGACGCGCGTGCTGTCCCCGGCCATGGCGGTTGTCTGGGCCGCGTTTTTCAACTTCATCGCCTTCGCCGTCTTTGGTACGCGCGTAGCGAAAGCAATCGGCGACGGCGTGCGGCTGGATCTGATTTCCAACGAGATGAGATTGTATGTGCTGCTGGGCGCGCTGTTAGGGGCAATAATCTGGAACTTGATCACCTGGTATCTCGGTCTGCCTACGTCCAGCTCGCACGCTTTGCTAGGCGGTTATGCGGGCGCCGGGATTGCGGCTTACGGCGGCGTGATTGGTTTGTTGAAAACCGAAGTTTGGGTTCGCACGTTAATCTTTATCGTGTTGTCA
>DATEPF010000284.1:0-3073 GCA_035273325.1 Pyrinomonadaceae bacterium
TCGAGCGCTTTCATCATCTCCTTGTCCGGCTCCTTGTTCAGGTTCTTGACTGTTGTCTGCGTGTTTTTTAGTTGGGCCTCGATGCTGTCAAGAAACCGCAAGGCAGTGTTGACTGACGACTGCATGTCACGAAGCTTTACCTGCATGTCGTATTGCGCCTGCAAGTCTGCTGTTGAAACACTGATGGTCGGATCCAGCCTGACTTCTACGCGTTGGTCAGTCGTCTTGTCGCCAACCGTTAATCTCACTGTGTACGTTCCCGGCAGCACGTGTGGACCACGCGGCGGTCCGGCGAATGCTGTCTCTTCTTCACTGGGCGGCCGGCGAACTTCAGCTCCACCGAGCCGAAGGTTCCAGGCGACGCGGTTCATTCCCTTCTCCTTCGCCGGTTTATCAAGGTCCTGCACCAGCTTGCCGCTTTGGTCAAAAATTTGGACCTTGAACGTAGTCTTATCCTCGGGCTTGTCCTTTAAGTAATACGTGATGAGTGCGCCGTATGAAGGGTTTGGACCGGTAAACACTTTGTCGCCGATACCGTAACGCGTAAACCGCGTCGCGTGTCGAATTGCAGGACGCACCGGAAACAAGTGCATGTTGCTGTTGAGAATGGCGGCGTTAGTTGCTTGGATCGGCGTTGCGTCGTCATAAATCCAGATGCTTCTGCCGTGGGTCGCCAGAATTAAATCGTTTTCCCGCGGATGAATCACGATGTCGTGTATTGAAACATTCGGCAGGTTCTTCAAATTGAGCGGCACCCACTCCCGGCCTCCGTTATACGAAGCGAAGAGACCTATCTCGGTCCCGGCGTAAAGTAAGCTGGTGTTCTTCGGATCCTCGCGAATTATTTGCACGTACGCTTTCGCCGGTAAGTTCCCGGAGATGGATGTCCAACTCCTTCCACCATCGGTGGTTTTGAAAATGTAGGGACGGAAGTCGTCCAGCATGTGGCGGTCAAACGAGATGTACGCTGTCTGCGCATTGACCCTCGAAGGTTCAACATGCGAGACGGGTGAGTTGGCTCCGACGCCCCGAACGTTTGACACGACGTTCGTCCACGACTTTCCGCCGTCGAGCGTGACCTGAACGTTTCCATCATCAGTGCCGGCCCAGACCTGACCGCGCTGCAAAGGTGATTCGCCGAGCGTGATAATTGTGGAGTGATATTCGGCGGTAGTGTTTTCAATGGAGACCGGTCCGCCCGCGTCCTTAAGCTTTTCCGGATTATTGGTCGTTAAATCAGTGCTGATCTGTTCCCAACTTTTTCCAAAGTCGGTCGATCGAAAAACAACGTTGCCGCCGAAGTAAACCGTGTTCTTGTCATGCGGCGACAACAGGATCGGGGCATTCCAATTAAAGCGATACTTCTCTCCCATAGCCGGACCGTCGCCGCTGCCACGGCCCCACGGGTTTATCTCCTGTTGCTCGCGAGTGCGGAAGTCTGTGCGGAGAATATTGCCGCCCTGCGATTCGGAGATGTAAATGTCAGGCTCATCGGCGTGGTTGATGACGTAGAAGCCGTCGCCAAAACTGACCATGCGCCAGTCATCGTTCATAATTCCCGCCGGCTCACGCGTCCGGCTGGGGCCAGTCCACGCGCCGTTGTCCTGTAGCCCGCCCATCACGTTATAAAACGGCAGCCGGTTGTCTGCGTGAATCTGATAGAACTGACCGATCGGCATGTTGTAAACCGGCTCCCACGTTTCACCTCCGTCATACGTAACCGCAACGCCGCCGTCGTTCCCCTGCCAGATGCGTTTGGGATTTTTTGGATCCTGCCAGAAGGCGTGATAGTCGATGTGAGTGCGTCCGGTGATCGATTTAAAAGTCTTGCCGCCGTCGATTGATTCAAACAAGGTAGAGGCAATCGCATAGACATGGTTCTCGTTAGTCGGATCAATGCGCACCCGCGTGTAATAGAAACCACGCGACACGATGCGTTCGTTTTTTGAAGCCTGCTTGAACGTCTCGCCGCGATCGTCCGAGCGATATAATGTGCCTTCTTTGGCTTCCAGGATTGCGTAAACAACGTTGGGGTTACTCGGCGCTGCACGCACACCTACGCGTCCGATTAACTTTGGCAGCCCGTTGGTCAACTTGTTCCAGGTGCGCCCGCCGTCGATTGATTTAAATACTCCGCCCTTTTCACTGCCGCTGCGATGGGTCCACGGCTTGCGCTCAAAGCTCCACATGCCCGCATAAAGCACGTTTGGATTGCTCGCATCCATTTCCAAATCTGACACACCGTGTTCGCGATCGATATAAAGCGTCCGCGTCCACGTCTTACCGCCGTCAGTAGTCATGTAAACGCCACGCTCATCGTTCGGGCCAAACGCATGGCCCAAGGCGCCGACATAAACGACGTCCGGATTTTGTGGATGAATCGCGATCGCGGAAATGCGCTCCGATTCACGCAGTCCCATGTGTTGCCAGTTCTTGCCGCCGTCGGTTGATTTGTAGATACCATCGCCAAACGAAATGCTATTGCGCGTTTTAGATTCGCCGGTTCCTAACCAAATCATATCGGGATTACTGGGAGCGAGGGCAATGTCACCAATGGACAGCGTACCTTGTCGCTCAAACATAGGTTTCCAGGTGACTCCCCCGTTCGTAGTCTTCCACAGACCGCCCGAAGCGGTCGCCACGTAAACCACATTTGCATTGCCGGGGACGCTCTCGATGTCTGCAATGCGCCCACCCATGATGGCTGGGCCAATGCTGCGCCACTCCAGCCGCTCAAATGCTCGCTCCACCGGAGTCTTCCCTTTGTCGTCTTTGGCAACCGGAGTTTCCTCGGGACTTGGCGAAGGCGATGCGGTCGGTTCCTGCGCACGAACCATTGCGGCTTGCGCAGCAAGAAACACGAGCAGACAAATAGCGGCGATGCGTATCAACATGAACTTATTCTCCAATGAGATAACGGTGTGTTTGAACCAAGAACAGGGTGGAGAGTTTACCTAGTAGTGAGCGATCTTGAAAAGCGTCTTGTTCGACATGCTTCAGGAAGCTCTGATCAAGTCTTCGTTCGTTTAGCGCGCGAAGCGCCGCGGCAGCATAAAGCCTGGGGTGGAGCGAA
>DATEPF010000285.1:0-4797 GCA_035273325.1 Pyrinomonadaceae bacterium
ATCAAGTCAGTGACGGTCTGGACCAACTGAAACAGAGTGGACGGATCGTTACTGCCTATACGCGCGCGGAAGCCGGAAATGTCACGCAACTAGCTCGTATCAATCGACCGGCAGGATTCACCGTGGCGCTCGGCTTTGGCACAACTGTCCAGAACGCTCTGGCTGCTGCGCGAAACTCCTTGAAGGAGGGATTCCACACTTGTCGAAGAAAGTACGAAGCAGGTTGGCGCAAGACGGTTCGCGGGTTTCCGAAAGTCGGGCCCAAATACCAGGGGCAATTCAATCTGGCGGCGATGGTATTGAAAGCGCACGAAGATAAAACATTTCGCGGCGCTAACGTGGCTTCCTTGTCAGCACCCTGGATTACTGGAACCGCAGCCAACGAGCCTTACGTTGGCGGTTACCATCTGGTGTGGGCGCGCGACCTCTATCAAGTTGCGACCGCGTACCTGGCTCTCAACGACAAACCCGCTGCCGAGCGCGCGCTGAACTACCTGTTCACCGTTCAGCAACGCCCGGACGGCAGCTTCCCCCAAATCACGTGGGTTGATGGAAGACCAATTGGCGATGCGATCCAGATGGACGAAGTCTCATATCCTTTAATCCTGGCATACCAGCTCGGACGTACTGACCGCGCCACGTATTTCAAACACATCAAACGGACGGCGGATTACATCGTCAGAGTAGGACCAGTAACGCAACAGGAACGGTGGGAGGAGAAGGCAGGTTATTCGCCCGCTACGATTGCCGCTCAAATTGCCGGACTCGTCTGTGCCGCTGAAATTGCAAAGCTTAACGGTGACCAAAAGTCCGCCGGAAAATATCTCGACAAAGCTGACGATTGGGCACGCAATGTCGAGAGATGGACGGCGACAACTAATGGCAAGTACGGCGACGGAAATTACTATTTACGTCTGACGCAAACAGGAAAACCAAACGCGGGCGAAACCCTCCAACTCAACAACAACGGAGGCACAGCTCATGAGCGGGACCTTGTTGATCCAAGTTTCCTCGAACTGGTGCGGCTGGGGATCAAGTCGCCGCACGATCGGTTAATAGAGAAGTCTCTTACCGTAGTTGATCAAACTATTCGGGTGGATACGCCACACGGCGAAGCGTGGTATCGCTATGTTCGGGACGGTTACGGTGAAATGGATGACGGCCGACCATGGAACTGGGACGGGAAATATACGGGCAAGGGACACTTGTGGGTCTTGCTGACGGGAGAGCGAGCGCAGTACGAACTGGCACGCGGTGAATTTCGGAAAGCACGCGAGCGGCTCAATACGATGCTGGGTTTCGCTAATGAAGGACTCATGTTGCCTGAGCAGGTTTGGGATAAACCGGAAAGTCCCAGACCCGATTTGAGTTTTGGCGAAGGTACGGGTTCAGCGACTCCGCTGGCGTGGTCTATGGCGCAATTTATACGGCTCGTTGTAAATCTACGCGCGAGAAGAAATCTGGATGCGCCGGATATCGTGGCTGCGCGTTACGTTAAGTGACTCCTAAACGCGGAAGACTGTGAATCAAATCGCGCTATTTCAAAAATCTCTGTCAAGGTGCGTCGCAGTTTTTTTGCTGCTGCTCTCCCTCGCTCAGTACGACATGGCCCGGACGCGGCCCGCTGTCGGCTACAACAATAAACCTACTCAAAACGCGAGTATTGATGAGCAAGATGAGGCATTTCTTGAAGATCTTTCCCGGCGTTCGTTTCAATACTTTTGGGAGCAGGCCAATCCTGACACCGGCCTGGTGCCTGATCGCGCGCGGATGGACGGTTCACCATTACAGGAGAGTCACCGCGGCGTTGCGAGCATTGCCGCTACAGGTTTTGGTCTGACTGCTCTTTGCATCGCAGCCGAAAGAAAATGGATCAGTTCTGAGCAAGCTCGTGAACGCGTGCGCAACACAGTTCGCTTTTTCGAAAGCCGTGCCTTCCATAAACACGGCTGGTTCTATCATTGGATGGATGCGAAAACCGGCGATCGACGCTGGAAAAGCGAGGTTTCTTCGATCGATACTGCGTTATTGCTCGGTGGAATCTTAACCGCGCGGCAATATTTTAGAAACGATGCTGAGATCGTCCGCCTGGCTACGAAGATTTATGAACGCGTTGATTTTCACTGGATGCTGAACGGGCACGCAACGCTTTTGTCACATGGTTGGAAACCAGAGACAGGCTTTCTAAAACCGCGTTGGGACACCTACAGCGAAGACGCGATTCTTTACATATTGGCGATCGGGTCCCCTACATATCCAATCTCACCATCTTCCTGGTACGGCCTTTGGCGGGACAGGTATAGATACGAAGGACATACCTACTTCACCACCATCGGCGTGCCTCTGTTCATGCATCAATACTCGCACGCGTGGATTGATTTTCGCGACCGTCGAGAGGTCAGAGGTGACCGCATTGACTATTTTGAGAACTCGATCAGCGCGACGAAGGCCCATCGCGCTTTTTGCATGCACCTCGCCGCAGAGTTTCCCGGCTATGGACCGAATATTTGGGGTATTACCGCATCGGATAGCGCTAAGGGTTACCTGGCCTGGGGTGGACCCCCACGTGACCCGGCTATCGACGGCACCGTGGTGCCTTCTGCCGCAGGTGGATCGCTTATGTTCACTCCGGAACTCTCTATCGCGGCGCTTCGCGCCATCAGAAAGACATCTCAACCCGGCATCTACGGCAAATATGGTTTCACCGACGCGTACAACCCCCATACCGGTTGGGTTGATAGCGACGTCATCGGGATAAATGGGGGAATAATTGTCTTGAGCGCAGAAAACTTAAGAACTGGAAATGTTTGGCGTTGGTTCATGTTGAATCGGGAAATTCCCCGCGCCATGAGACGAATCGGGTTGCTGCCGTACAAGAAGTCAAATGTCACCAAAACGCAAAGGCCGGCCGCGAGCGCATCCCGTGGAGATCGATTTTACGGTTCGCCCAGTCTTCTACCGTGAACCTCAGTTATTGATCCCAGCTTCGTGACTATCTCGTCGGTGAGCGCATCTGCTTTCATTCGCCACAGCCAGTTCCCATCCACCGAGTTGGGAAGGTTCATACGCGTGTGGGAGCCCAGGCCAAGTACATCCTGCAAAGGCACGATAGCCGTGTTTGCGTTCGATGCTGAGACGGCTTGTATGAAATCCCAGTGAATCTCTTCCCCGTTGGTTTTCAAATATTCCTTGCAGAAATTGCGCTCAGACTCAATTTCGTCCGCGGTACTTAACGAGCCGGCAACCGGCACGCGATTGAACCAGCCCACTGCAGTGTCGTTGTCATGCGTGCCCGTGTAGGCAACAACGTTTGCAGGATAGTTGTGCGGTAGATGAATGTTCTCTTCGTCACCGCTGAAGGCAAACTGGAGTACCCGCATGCCTGGGAAGTTAAACTTACCCCGGAGCTGGTCCACCTCCCCAGTTATTACACCTAAGTCCTCGGCGATAATCGGGAGCTCACCAAGTGCCGTCTTAATAGCCGCGAATACTTCGTCGCCCGGGACCGTGACCCAGCTTCCATCTTCAGCCGTCTCAGCTTCGGCAGGAATTTCCCAACACGCTGCAAAACCGCGGAAGTGGTCTATGCGGACGATATCGTACATCTGGAACGCAGCCCGCATACGAGTAACCCACCACTTGAATCCATCTTCGCTCATGCGGTCCCAGTCGTAAATTGGATTGCCCCAAAACTGACCTGTGGCGCTGAAATAGTCGGGTGGTACACCCGCTACAACTGCCGGAAGGTTGTCTGATGTTAGCTTGAATTGATCCGCATTGGCCCAGACGTCGACTGAATCGTGAGCTACGAAGATCGGGATGTCTCCCATGAGATCGATGCCCCGCTCGTTGCAATACTTCTTCAGGGCCTTCCATTGCCTGAAGAAGAGAAACTGATAGAACTTCACTTCGTTAATTTGCTCTTCGAGATCTGCGCCTGCGCGTATCAACGCCGGAGGTTCGCGGTTTACCAGTGAAGGTTCCCACTCATGCCACGCCGCTCCACTCCTCGCAGTTTTCAACGAACGAAACAAAGCGTAATTGTCGAGCCAGTGCTTATGATCTTTATTGAAACTTTCGAATTCGGCACGCAGTGAAGTATCTACGGATTCCTGATAATGCGTGTAGGCCACCTTAAGCATGGCCGCTTTGGAGGCCCGTACGCTGCGAAAGTCAATTTGCTCTTCAGGGAGTATGGAGGTTGTCGGTAGCTCATCAGTGGTCAACAGTCCATCGAGCACAAGCTGTTCAGGGCTTATGAGTAGGGTGTTTCCCGCGAAGGCTGAATAGGACGAATAAGGGGAGTTGCCGTTATCGGTTGGTCCAAGCGGCAACATCTGCCAAAGACTCTGGCCCGCGTCGATCAGGAAGTTCGCAAAGGCATAGGCTTCCGGGCCAAAATCGCCAATCCCATATCGCGCCGGTAGCGAAGTCGGATGCAGAAGAATGCCGGCGCCTCGTGGAAATTCCATGTAGTCTGAATGGGAACTGAGACAAACGAATGTTGACGTCTACGCCTGGACGTTACTGGCCTTAGCGGCACGCATCTTTTCACGGCGAGACTTTACATATTCAATCACCGCCGGCAACAACGACAACGACACGACAATAATAATGACCCATTCGATATGTTCCTCGAGATCGATACCCAAACGCGACTTCAAAATGTTCCCGAGGAAGTATCCCGCCAGGATCATGCTAAAGACCCAAAGGAAGCCTCCGACAACATTGAAAACAACGAAGCGACGGTAAGGCATGGCGGCCGCTCCGGCCACTATCGGAGCAAAGGTCCGCACT
>DATEPF010000286.1:0-3357 GCA_035273325.1 Pyrinomonadaceae bacterium
GGCCCGCTCGTCAGCCGCCCGTACCGGCGTGCCATTTCGCGCCGGGCGATTAAATACGAGACGTTGAGGGCGGCAACCGCAAGCTCCGTTTGTAGACTATTAGACTCCGCTAACGTGATCTCGCCGCTGGCATCGCGCACACCGATCTCGATTAGTAGCCGCGACCACGCGCGGCGAAACGCGGACAGCTCGGCGGAAAAGCTGGTTTCCGGATCGATTGCGGCCCGGAGTTGGGCACGATAGTCCGATTGTTTCGTCCGTCCGGAAAGTGAGGTAATCAGGGATGGATTTCCCGCCACCATCTCACTGAAAAACTCGGAAGTTCCGCAAAGCTGGACCAGTTGCAAGAGGTCCTCCTCAGTCACCTCAATCTGGTGGTCAGTTTTATCCAGTGAAGCCGCCACTCGCGCGGTCATCAGCCCCGCACGATGTGGATTTACTGACCCACTGACTGCCTCGTTAAGTAACTCCGCCAGTGATTCAATAGATGACTGCCCGGGAAGATGTGCGGCGAAGATGCGCGCGGCGGCAACGGTGGCTGCCGAAAACTCGCCACCCGCGCCGGGTTGCTGCTCTGACTCCGGCTGACGGCTCACCACCTTTTCCGCGCCGGCGAATACGCGATCGTAGGCGCGTCGCACATTAGCCACGTGCAGGTTCAAAGTACTCTCAAAACCCTCGAGGGCCCCGGAATTCATCCGCCGCGCAACCAAGCTGCGTTGGTCTAATGCTTCGGGAACAGTGTGAGTTTGCAGTCCATGTTCCATCTGCAGGCGGTGCTCCAGCATGCGCAAAAAAGAGTAGGCCTCGGAGAGTTCCGAACGCTCTTGTTCTGAAATGAAGTTACGATCCGCCAGACGGCCGAGGCTGATCAGCGTGTGCCCCACCCGCAGCCAATCGTCTTGTCCACCGTGGGCCAATTGCAAAGCCTGGGCAATAAACTCAATCTCACGAATGCCGCCGCGCTGAAGTTTCACGTTGAACCCGTCAGTACGCGATTCTATGTGGCGATTAATTTTCTCTTTGGCCAAACGGACGTTGGCCAGGGCGTCTTTGACGGAAATACTGGGACGATAAATAAGGTTTTCGACTGCCTGGGCAAATCGTGTAAACAAGGTGGACGCACCCGCAGCCGCACGACTGCGAATCAATGCTTGCAGCTCCCACTGCTGCGCTGACGTTTCGTAATACCTGAGCGCTTCCACAAGTGACGAGGCAAGCGCCCCATCACGACCATGTGGCCGCAAACGCAAGTCCACGCGATATGCCGCGCCCTCGCCGGCAGGCTGGCCCACGAGTTTGGTTATATTCTCCGCGAGCTTGATGAAGTATTCCCGGTTGCTAGTTTTGCCACGCTCACCTGAACCTGCCGTAGTACCGTCGTCGGAATACAGAAACACGAGATCAATGTCAGAGGCGTAGTTAAGTTCGCACGAACCAAGTTTGCCGAGTGCGACTACGCAAAAGTCTGCGGTGGCAATCCGCCCTTTTTCATCGTGCCGCAACGGTGCGCCGAAGCGATTGTCCAGTTCCTGGCGAGCCAGGCTGAGCGCAAAATCGAGAATGGCATCGGCAAGGTTGGAAAGCTCTTCAGTAGTTTCCACGATGGTGTGCGTGCGCCGGACGTCGTGGAGATAAATGCGCAGCAGTTCGCGGCGGCGAAATCTGGCGAGCATAACCTGGGGTGTGACTGATGAATGGGTCAGGGCAAACCGGGCCAGCGACTCTTTTAAGAGCTCGCGACTGCGAACTCGCACGTCGGCACGTTCACGACTTAACCAGGAAACGTATTCAGGATTCTGTTCGAGCGTGGTGGCGAGTAACGGGCTCCATGCTGCCAGCGCCAATACATCCGACAGCAGCGCGGAATCCTGGGTGAGTTTTTGAAATACCCGTGGATGTTCCTTCTCGAACCGCTCCAGAAAAAGGCGGGCGCCTTTTTCGTCAGGCAGATCACGAATCAGCGATTCCAGTTTCGTATCGAGGGACGGCACAGATGCATATTACAGGGTTCCAGATTAGACGACATTCGGGGCAGTCGCCCGACCGTTAGGGAGGGCGCCCTCCCTCACGGTCGGGCCACTGCCCCGATCGCCATCGACACTAGATATCGAAATACATTGCGAACTCCAGCGGATGCGGTCGCATTCTCATGGGAGTGATTTCTTTCTCTCTTTTGTACGTAATCCAACGCTCGATCAACTGCGGGCTAAACACATCACCCTTCAGAAGGAAGTCGTGATCCGCTTCGAGCGCTTTCAACGATTCATCGAGCGAGCCCGGTAACGTGGGCACGTCTTTCAATTCCTCCGGCGAGAGATCGTAAATGTCCTTCTCCAAAGGTTCACCGGGATCGATGCGATTCTGGATACCGTCAATGCCTGCCATTAACATTGCCGAGAACGCGAGGTAGGCGTTGCACGACGGGTCAGGCGGACGAAACTCGAGACGTTTCAATTTTGGATTGGTAGAGAACATCGGGATACGAATCGCCGCCGACCTGTTTCGCGCCGAGTAAGCCAAATTCACCGGCGCCTCAAATCCCGGGACCAAACGCTTGTAACTGTTCGTGGTGGGTGCCGCAAACGCAACAATCGCGGCAGCGTGCTTCAAGAGCCCGCCGATGTAATAACGCGCGATCTCGGACAATCCGGCGTAACCATCACCGGCGAAAAGCGGTTTATCTGATTTCCAAAGCGACTGGTGACAATGCATCCCGGAGCCGTTGTCGCCGTATAGCGGCTTGGGCATAAACGTCGCCGCTTTGCCGTATTGATAAGCAGTATTGCGAACTACGTATTTGAATATCTGCAGGTTGTCGGCCGTGCCGAGGAGTGTGGAATATTTGAAGTCGATTTCGCACTGACCGGCGGTGGCCACTTCGTGGTGATGACATTCCACGGTTACGCCACAATCAGCGAGTGTTAACGAAATCTCCGAACGCAGATCGTTAAGCGTATCGGTTGGAGGGACCGGAACGTACCCCTCCTTCGGCCGTATGCGATAGCCGAGATTGGTCCCCTGAAATTCGTTCGCATCGCGACCGCTGTTCCAATGACCTTCGTCCGAGTCGATCGTATAACCGGCCGAGTTTTGTTCGTTATGAAACTTTGCTGAATCAAAAATAAAGAACTCGGCTTCCGGACCGAAGAAGGCAGTGTCTGCCAATCCGGTAAATCTCAAATAACTTTCGGCGCGGACCGCGGTTGAACGAGGGTCAAACGCATAGCCTTCCTTAGTTATTGGATCGACAGCATTACCCACAAGACAGAGCGTCGGTTGCTCGGCAAAAGGATCCATCCAATAGCGGCCGGCATCGGGAACCAGCAGCATGTCTGATTCGTGGATGGCCGCCCA
>DATEPF010000287.1:0-8669 GCA_035273325.1 Pyrinomonadaceae bacterium
AGGCAGAAGCTGGCCATTGCACATGGCCCAGCTTCTCGGCGCATAGTCAAAACTAAAGATTCTGATTTCAGACAAGAACGGTTCAGCCATGGTTGCGACTCCTGAATGTTTCTGCGTTTAGACTCAGCCTAATACTAAAGACACGACAATCTTCAACGATTTAGTTTGGCGCAGGAAAGATTCCAAACAACGAAATGATGAAGTTGAGACACAGGTAAGGCATGAAATTCGTGTGTGGCTGGGAACCACCGACAATGTCGCTCAACATAGCGGGATTTCCCATTTGCGAACCGTCAGAGCCGGCGGTGCTGTATTGACTGATATCCGATGGCGACGAGACGGCGTTTGCCGGATTAGCGGTATTGGCACCACCACCCGAGTGACAGAGTTGCACATGAGAATGGATTGGTATCTGTTGCGCCGTTAGCGTCACGGATTCGACGCCGGCCTTTTCACCGATTATGAAGCCATTGCCCATGTGAACGGGTACGCGGCCACGAAGGTCAGGCAAAGCAAATGTCTCCTGGCCATCCCCGCCGTAGATGGTTCCGATCAGTTGAAACAACGTCTCATTTTCTGAGATGGGTAACAGTTGCCCTTCACAGAACATCCAACCATTGGGTGGGAAATTTCCGGCAAATATGCGAATTTCGCCTACGTACGGGGTAGCCATAAAGGGTTTCTCCTGGGGTTTCTATCGGTCGTTGGGCAAACTGATTTGGTAAGCGACCTGGTTGGAAACCGATGAAAGTTCTCAACTTGAGTGTCGATGTCAACGGGAGCGTCCACGAGGTCAATCGACAACTTCTATGGGATAAGCGGCGGGACTTTATACGGAACGGAAAAAGATTGCAAGAAAATTTTCATACTCGATCTTGGAAATGTATTAAGCGTGACCAGTGAAAGGTTTTTTGTTGCAACTTTCTAATAGAAGACATAGACTGCCACCTCTTTTCGTAACCCCGCAGAAGTTTTTTCAGTTTTGGAGGCCCCTCAGATGTCTACTTCGCGCAGAAACTTCCTGAAGAACGGTACCATCGTCGCGCTTGCCGCTGGCGTTCCCCTCGGCATCGCTGCAAAGGTCAGCGCTGGAATTATTAGTCCTTCTGCGCCGGCAGAAGCTGGATCTCTCGACAAAGCAGCGTTCGAGGCCGCCTTAAATTCAAAGTTCGTCGTTAACGCGAACCAGGCGAGAGTTTCGGTGAAGCTTATCGACGTTCAGGATCTCGGTTCTCGGGCGGACGGTAGAGAAGCTTTCTCGCTAATGTTTCGCGGCGATGTTTTGAACTCGCTGCAACAGAACACCTACGTTATCGAACACGATCAACTCGGCACGTTCTCTTTCCTCCTGGTACCCATGAAAAGAGACGATAGAGGTCGGTCACGCTACGAAGCCGTCATCAACCGGCTTTATTAGCCGATAGCTTTCCTAATCTCACAACTTTGCTTCTACCGGCATCCACTCCATAAGTAGGTGCATGCCGTGCTCTGCCGTTCGCTGAAACCCCAATCTTTCAAACAAGGCAAGTGAGGGGTTAAACGATTCGACGTAAATCCGCAAGGGTCGTCTTGTGGTAGTTGCCTCATTCATCAAATCAGTAATTAGTTGGGTGCCTAACCCATTCCGCCGATAGCGCGTGAGTAACGTTACATCGACGATACGAATTTCATTTTCCATCCTCGCAACGTAAAGCCTTCCAACCGGAACGTCGCCATCGTAGATGATGTCGTGATCCGCAGTGGGATACTTCAACGAATAGTGCTCCCGTTGCGCGTTAAACTGCATCTGGATAAATGCATGTCGTTGTTCGTCAGTCCATGGCACGAGCAACATCTCTTCGGCACGCGTGCCTGCATATATCTCTAACAGCAATGCTTCGTCTTCAGCCGTTGCCGGTTGAAGCCTTAATTGCTCGCTTTTGGCCCGTGCTGGCATAAGTGGAATAGGAATTAAGACTCGAGAAACCGGTTAAAAACAGCTTCGTAATTAAACCCGTCTTCGTTTCTCTTTATCGGCACAATGAACAAAGGGAAGTCGCCCATTTCAGGATGTTTAAATTGATGAGTCGCCTGCGACAATGGTCGCTCTAAAGGACCGCGAAACATCAGCGAGAATTCTTCCTGTCTTTCCGTTTTCTTAAGCTGAGACATTTCGATCAATACCAGTTGAACTTGCTCTCCCTCCTGGTCCACCTGAAACTCCGTGCTTAGTTGTTTGGCAAAGTTTTCGTAAGTTAAGGCAGCTTCCATATTCCTCCCGAACATCAACTTGGTTTGTCCATAATCAAGACCATAAATTCATTTAGCGGCGGACCGTAATGATATCCGTGCTGCAAAGAAATAAATCGCACTCCTGAGGCATTGGTCGCCTCGAACGCCGTTTGGAATTTGGCTTCGAAGTCTGATTTGGTGATCGCCGCAAAAGGCAAGCTCTGGTTGAAGCGTTTCAGAACATGATTCAAACAAATTATATGCTGGTCGGTACCAGCTACCACAGGAATCTGTTCGTCAATCTGCAAAAATTCAATCAGTGACAACAACCGGCAACTGAAGCCCACCCTTTCGGCGCACGCTTTCACGTGACCGAAATGGATAGAAAATTCTTCGTGATTTAAATGAAGAATCTGAACAGGAAATCCGTCGACAAATCCGTATTCAGTTAGTATTGCTGTTCCGCCAGGTTGAAGATGTTCCCATGCTCTTTCAATGAATTCAAATACTCCCGAATTTATTTTGAACGAAGCCGGCGCGTCATGGATCGGTAATCCATATTTCTCCAGATATATCGCGCCATCACCGGCCCACCCATCATCGGGTTCGTCACGCCTTTGGACCGCTGAAACAGGAAAGTCCGCAATGACTTCGTTTGCAATGATCAGATCAAACTTCCGATCCGGTATTGAAAACGAAACTGCGTCCTGTATGAAGTGTTCTACCTCAAGACCGTCTGCCGTCAACAACTTCTTTTGATTTGCAGCCAAGGCCGGTGACAACTCGAGTAAGTGATAGTTCAAAGTCCACTCTGAATGCTCTCGCGCTTGCTTGAGAAACGAACAGGCAAAAGTACCCGTACCACCTCCGACTTCCAGAACATTCAACACGCCCGTAGCCCGCTCGCCTAATACGTCCGCGGTTAATGTCTTCGCGCTAAACTGAGCGCCATACGACCGCCCGCCCAGGATCTCTGAGGGAAAGCGAAGTGAGTGATTCACTGTGGGCTCGATCACATCAAATTCCCAGTTTGCGTCTTGAATGCCTTGCTGGTGAAATTCAGAAATTGATGAAACGTCGTTTGACGCCGATGGTTCCCATTTCGCCGAGTGATGCAAACTGCGAGGGACTGTGTTGAATGGTTGAATTGGATTGTCCAGGTCCACGGCGTGCTGCGTGAGCTTGATCAGTTGGCGTTCAGGATCGGAGAGAAACTCAACAACTCCTTTCCCTTCGTCGATCGGAACGTCAAAGCGTTCCAATAGTTGTCTCAGTGTGTTACTGCCATCGGAGCTAATTAAAATTCCGGCAGGAAGTGACGGTAACGTTTCTTCGATCACTTCCTCCAAATCTCCGCGCGTCGGCGAACAGATTCGCTGCAACATAGACATACGCACAGCTATTAAATCTCCATCGTCCGATTGATAGGTAATTGCCGGATTTTGGATAGGACGGACCGGGTAATAATCGAGAAACGATTCGAACGGATCGGTGCCCTCGATTACCAGAAATTGGTGGTCAATCAAATCCAATACGATCATCCCGACTTCACGCATATTCAGCAGTTGTTCCCGCTCAAACCTCATTCTGGCCCCTGCGCGGGCAGTCGACAGCAGATTGAGCACAACTGCGGGCGGTTCAAATACTCTGCCGGTCAGTTGATGGAACACCGCATACCGGATGTTCTCTGGATCCAGATGGCTTTCGATTGGGTGAACGTAGGGACTCAGGAGGTAATCAGGCATGAAAGGCTGAAGGTGTTCCGCGGGGTCCTAATTTGAAAGGTGACGCCATTGCATCGCCAGGTAGGTGCCGTCGTCTTCGGTTGATTGAAAGCCGTTTCTTTCGTACAGCCGTACGGCGTCGCTGGATTTAAAAACGTGCAAAGTCACCGGAACGTCTTGTTTTTGGGCTTCTCGCAAAAGCCGTTCAAGCAGGAAGCTGCCAATACCTTTATTTCGAAACTCCGGCAACAGCGCGATATCGACGAGCTTCAGATAGTTTGTGTTCCGTTCGATCAGAATTCTACCTATAGGAGTTCCATTTAGCACAGCGATTGTGTTTTCAGCCTCCGGGTAGCAGCGGCACTGTGCGTCGTACTGCATTGCGACGAACAACTGCTTCAGAGCTTCGTCGTCGCCGAGCGCCGCCAATTCCTGTTGTCTCGTGCTCGCGAAAAGACTGATTAGGAACTCTCGATCCAAATCGGTGGCCGCACGCAAGGTAACGTTGTTATGAAGTGTACTCAAGTGTAGTGGCTGGTTAATTGGTTGGACGGGTTTTGGCGAATGTCTCCAGCTGCTCGGCGCGTTCAAGATCTTCAGCGTGCCCATTTATTCTTTTTGATCTTATCAAGTGTGCCAGCGAGGCGACGCGAACGGCGGCGCCCGACACGTGAATCATTTTTGCGTCTTGCCAAAGTTCCTCGAAGGGAACGTGCGATCGAACCAGAACATCAATTTCCCTGGCCCGCGAATCAAATAACCGCATTACCGGGACAAGCATAATCGGCAACGGCAACGTGGCCACGAATCCCGCCGACGCTAAAACTGACATCAGGGCTTGCGCGCTCTGTGGTACCGGTCGTACTGCCAGGTCCAGATCGGAAACCGGACGTTCGAGAAACCCGTGTAATGCCGCCGCGAGTCCCCCGATCACCACGTAGTCAAGGTTTCCATTCTGCAAGTGCATGAAAACGTCAGCATACGTTTCTGGATGTACCGGGTTCATGATTGGGTTCGATGACTGGAAAAGGAACTCAAGCTTCCTTCTTGAGTTGTTCTTTTAACCGCAGGTTGCGAACGAGGCGGTGCAAGTAGTTGGGGTGAACGCCGAGAATCTTAGCTGCTTCCGTGTAGCTGCCTTTCGACTGGTGCATCGCGTCGAGGATTACTTCTTTCTTGGCCTGCGCTAAAACTTCGTGATACGCCTTGGAGGGTTCAACCTCAGCCTCGTGCGATTCCAGGACCGATTCAGGTAGGTCCTCAGGCAGAATTCTGTCCGTTGTCCCCAGCACAATTGCTCGCTCGATCGCGTTCTCCAGCTCGCGCACGTTGCCAGGCCAATCGTATGCAGTCAGACGCTTTTGCGCCTCCGCCGAGATGCCGGTAACCCGCCGCTTACATTTTTCTCCATACTTCGCTGCGAAGTAACTGGCGAGCAGCGGAATATCTTCACTTCGTTCTCTTAATGACGGCATTTCGATACTGACCACGTTGAGCCGGTAATAAAGATCCTGTCTGAACGTGCCATCGGCTACCGCCTGCTCCAGATCTTTGTTGGTGGCTGTGATCAATCGAATGTCGACTTTCATCGAATGCGTGCCGCCGACGCGTTCAAACTCGCGCTCCTGGATCACCCTCAAAAGTTTTACCTGCAATGCCGGCGTCAGCTCACCGATCTCATCGAGAAAGACCGTGCCGCCGTCGGCAACTTCCAGGCGCCCTTTCTTTTGGACCAGCGCACCAGTAAACGACCCACGTTCGTGGCCGAACAATTCGCTCTCAAGCAACGACTCGGCAAGGGCAGCACAATTTACGGCCATGAAAGGTTTGTCGGAGCGTTTGCTATTTCGATGGATAGCACGCGCAACTAATTCCTTGCCGGTCCCACTCTCCCCGGTAACCAAAACCGTGGAATCAGTCGGCGCAACTTTCGAAATGAACTGCAAAACACTTCTGATGGGACCGCTCTCGCCAACCAGGTTGTGTTCGATGCCAAAGTCTTCGACCAGTCTTTGATTCTCACTCACCAGCCACTCGAAGTGCCGTGCGTTCTCCAACGCCACTGCGGTGATTGCTGAAATCGCCGACACCAGTTGCAGGTGGTCCGTGTCGAAAAACGTATCGGGCTCGCGCGTGTCCAGGTAAATAACACCCAGCGTGCGGTGCAACATGATCAATGGCACACACAGAATTGAGTTGGGACGGTCGATAATCAGGCTCTCCGACTCGAGTCCAGGCGGCGACGGTTGATTATTAATGAGCAATGCCTCGCCCTGGTGTAACACGGTTCTGGTAATCGTCCGGCTGACCTGAATCGACTCCGACGTTCCGGTATTACGATCGAGTCCGAAGACTGAAGTAAATTGAGGTTCTTCACCGGGAGCGGGAATGTGGTCCGCCAGAAAGATCGCGCCTCTTTCCGCAGGCACCACTTCAAAGAGAAGTTCAAGCAATGTCTTTTGAAGTTCCTCGACACCGCGAATCGCGTTAATGGTTGTACTGACCTTCATTAACGCACTCAGGTCACGGGCCATCAGGTACAGTGCGTCGTTAAATCGGACCTGTAGCGTTGAGCCGCTGACAATCTTTCCATCGTTAAACTGCACATCGCTCGAGCTGCGCTGCTGAGCGCCCTCGTGCATCAGAAACAGGAATTGCGAATCACCAATCCGGACCCGGTCGCCATGCTGGAGCTTTCGCCGCTTTACCGGCACATCATTGATAAAGGTGCCGTTAAGACTGTCGAGATCGAGGATTACAAACTCGTCCTCTTCTTTGTCGATGCGGGAATGGCGGCGGGAGACAGAGGCGTCTGCGATGCAGAGCGTCGCATTTGTTTCTCTGCCAATGACGACAGGCAAATCTTCAATAGTGAAGACGCTACCTTTAAGTCTGCCGGAGATGGCTGTCAGTCGCGGATTCATGAGTTGCAAGTGAGCTTGGGGTTTGGCGCGCCCAAGTTTACGCGGAGACCACTTGGCTAGCAATAGTCATGAAGTAAATCCGCTCTGCTTCTATCTGGAAAGATATCGGCTCTATCCGACCGGATAGAGATTGACCATCGATCTCGACAATACGACTTAAGTATTTTTCGCCGGAGACGCCCGTTAATGCTGGGCATTGACGAAATTCAGAATAGCGAACTGCGATACAAAAAATGCGGCATGAAAGTGGCAATAGGTAGCAGCGGCTCGCGCACAATAACTCGAAACAGCGAGCTGCAGGTAAGAGTGATCATGAATCACCTGCCTAAAACAAAGTTTGAGGTCGACATATTTCGACCGTTGCCGTGAGGAGGAAGAAATGAAAAAGCAAGTTGTTAAAGGAATCACGATGCTGACGATGATTCTCGCGATCGCGTTTGCGAGCGCCGTGGTGTCAGCCAACGCTCAATCAGCGAATACTGTCGTTTCAAAGATTCCGTTCGAATTCACAGTAGGTGACAGGACGATGCCGGCGGGTGAATACCAGATCAACCGAAGTCTGGGCAACGCCTTAACGATCCAGAGCCGTCAACCGGCGACGTCAGTAAGCCGGCTGACTAATGTGATTCAAGCAGGCAAAGACAAGCACGCGCGTTTGCTGTTTCATCGATACGGCGAGCGTTACTTCCTTCGGGAAGTTTGGACCGGCTCAGGTGACGTAGGCCGGCAGCTTTTGAAGTCACGACAGGAACGCGCGATCGAGCGTGAGATGTCGAGCATTGCTTCGAAGACTGAGTATGGCGAATGTGGTCCTGAATTAGTAGAGGTGGCTGCGGTGCTCCGGTAGTTTTCAAACCACTCCCGCACAACGGGGATGAGCGCCCGCTGATCCCCGCTTGTAAAAACCAGAACGGCAACCCAACGCCCCCGGGTTGCCGCTTTTGGTTTTTTGCGGTGAGCGGTTCTCCAGTAGCGTCGGGGGCAGTAGCCCGACCGTCAGGGAGGGTTCGTACGTTGACTCCGGGGCAGTAGCCCGACCGTCAGGGAGGGCTAGTACGTCACTCCGGGGCAGTAGCCCGACCGTTAGGGAGGGTTCCCATGCCCGGACTTTTGCATTGATCGATTCCGGCCTGTTTCGGCTGGGACTGTTAACCACACCAGATCTCCGGTTAAGGTCTGGTTAATGGTCAGAGACTTCGATGATAACGAGTTTCCCCTGGCGTATCTCATTAGCTTCCGTTGCTACGGGACGTGGCTGCACGGCGATAGGCGCGGCTCTGTAGATCGGAAGCACAACGTCTACGGCACCCCAAAGTTATCTCGGGACTGCGAGCGCGAGGGCGCGGAGTTCACAAGCCTAAAACACAAACCGGTAAGGATGGATGCGACATGGCGTCCAATTGTCGAAAAGGCGATACGCGAAGTGTGCGACAGCCGCCACTACGTCTTGAAAGCACTCAATGCTCGAACCAACCACGTGCATTCTGTCGTGAGTGCAGCGCTGAAGCCTGAACCGATATTGATTGCGTTTAAAGCCTACGCGACTCGGGCGTTGAGGAAGCGTGGACTTGTTTCTCGGAATGTTAAGCCATGGTCGCGGCACGGCAGCACGATCTACCTATGGAAGGAAAAGGACGTCGCGGCCGCCATCAATTATGTATTGTTCGGGCAAGGTGATGATCTATTCCGGATCGAAGACTAACGTCGTCCGGATGCTCGGCCGACTGGCCTCGAGGGTTGCATCGCGAACGACTGGCGACGGTCACGTTACTACGGGATCGGAACTGTCCCGAAGAGCCCTCGTACGTCA
>DATEPF010000288.1:0-2424 GCA_035273325.1 Pyrinomonadaceae bacterium
GCCTGACTTTGTGCCCGGTGAGACTGCTGCGGAAAAGGAAGAGCAGTATGTCAAACATATCGAAACTGCGCTCAACGCAGCTTTTCCGACTCTGCGGATCGCCAAAATGGTCGAGCAAGATGAATTGCCGATCGAAGCGACTCGGGTCGCGAGAGGCGTTCGCAACTTTCTTTCCACAACCGAGAACTTCGATATTAGCCGCTCCCGCATTCAGGACTTTGACAAGCAGATCAAGACGGTAGCCGGAGAGCACGCTGCGGAAGTTAGAAATGAGTTGAAGAAGATCCAACGCGTTTTTCAGGTGAGCCCAACTCCTGAAGCGATGAACGTGCTGCTGAAAAACAACCTGCATTCGGCTTATTCGATCGCCGCCATTCCCGAGAAAAGTTTCGTTAAGACTTATGACGGTGCTCTGGACGGAGCCGCTTTTGCCGTGCACCAGCGCGCTTCTTATATCAACACTAAGACTGAGCATGCCGCCATGCACCTGAGGGAATATTCCCACGGTTCAATGGAGTTTGTGGCGAACGAGCATGACATAACCCTGGCTTTGACAACTATTGAAAATCACGTTCCCAATTATGCGGAACTTTTCGGCAGTCCTGACCTATGTGAATGTGAGCAGTGCAATTCGGTGTATAGCGCCGCGTCGTATTTTGTCGACTTGCTGCGTTTTCTGTCTCGTTCAGCGGCTAACGATGAATTACCTTCGGGTAAACGACCGCTCGATAAACTATCTGAGCGCAGGCCTGATCTCGTTCATCTGCTTCTTACATGCGAAAACACTAATACCATCATCCCTTACATCGATTTAGCCAACGAGATAATGGAGTTCTATACCGCTCATGGTTCGCTCGCCAGCTTCGAGGGATACGACACCGGTGAAACCACCGCTGAGGAGTTGCGGGCGAATCCGCAGAACTTCGATCTTGAAGCGTATCGCAAGCTGAAAGACGCGAAATATCCATTCACGCTGCCATACCACCAGCCGCTCGACGTGATCAGAACCTACAGCGAACATCTCAAAGTCAGTCGCTACGAAGCCTTAAAGGCCATCAACCCGCAACCGAATGCAACCGCAACCCGAGCTATCGAGGCCGAATCGCTGGCGCTCTGCCAGGAGGAATACCAGATCCTTACTGGCCAGAACTTCGCTGGCACACCGGACGCCACTGCGCTGCATGAATATTTCGGCTACACGGTCGCGGGCCAGTTAGAGGGCCTTAGCGCAGTCCGAGAATTTCTCCGAAGATCGGGCATTGCTTACACGGATCTGGTCCAATTGGTCGAGAGTCTCTTCATAAATCCGTTTAAAGGCACTTTGGATTTTCTGCAAAAGCTATTTTCTTTCGCTACCATCTCTCCCAATGACGTTTATACAAGACTCGGACGGATCGAAGCCGGGACCCTCGAACCCGCGGACGATCCGGACATTGTGGCGGCTCTGATCGCTTATAACGATGCGACCGGATCGGCCATCACAACCGTCGAGTTTGGGGAATGGGTGACGGACCATCTCAGCGAATTCCGGCAAGTGATCACTCTTTATGAACCGCAATCCAAGTGCGATCTGGATACGACCTCCTTACGCACTATCCAAAGCATCTACGAAAATTTGCCGAACTCAGGAATAACGAACGACACCTGGTCGAGAATTCATCGCTTCATCCGGCTCTGGAGAAAGCTCGGTTGGACCATCCACGAAACAGACCTGATGCTCGCAGCCCTGGGCGAAAGTGATCTTACTCCAGGCACAATCAGCAAGCTTGAATCCACATCGCTGCTGAAAACGGCCACGAAATTAGCGCCAAACCAATTGGCAGTATTCTGGGGAAATATCGATACCTACGGGAAGAAATCGCTTTACAAAAAGCTCTTTCTCAATAAGGCGGTGCAACAGATTGATGATGCTTTTAAAGCAGATGCCTGGGGCAACTACCTCCAGAACCAAACAGAAATCCTTGGCGATCATCAATCCGCAATCGTCGCGGCCTTTCGGATCACGGAAGAAGAGTACAGCTCCATTCTCGAAGTGGCCCAGGTGATAGATAGCGGCGTGCCGCGTTTACTCAATCCCGGCACAGATCAGCTCAATATTCAAAATCTGAGCACGATTTACCGCTACGTGATGCTGGCAAAAGGTCTCAAGATACGGGCCACTGAGCTTTGCAATCTAATGCAACTATTCGGTGCTTCGCCGTTCAGCACGTGGGATATTCAAGCCGAAGAATTTGTCGATCCATCACCTGCGGATACCTACGCCTTTTACAAACTGGCAGCGTCAACAAAAGCAGCCCGATTCAAATCGTCAGTGCTCGAGTACATCTTTAGTGGCACCTTACCAGTAGATTCAAATATTGGTCTCGACAAGGATGACGTACTCCAGATTGCCAAAGACATACGGTCAGCCTTTGCCACGATTGA
>DATEPF010000289.1:0-5667 GCA_035273325.1 Pyrinomonadaceae bacterium
ATCGCCGGAACCCACCCGCTACCGCAGGTGGTACTGACCTCATCACACGCACGGCCGCTCTCCTTGACTTGCATTCCAGCGAATTCCTATAGTGAGCCCTGCCAAATGCAAACCGAAAATTCTCGCATCCGCAGTACAACAGTCCTGCTAGTACGCAAAGACAACCGTGTGGCTCTAGCTGGTGACGGCCAGGTCACGCTGGGTGAAACCGTCATGAAGGCCAACGCGCGCAAGGTGCGTCGTCTATATAACGACAGCATCCTGGCTGGCTTCGCAGGTGCAACCGCCGACGCCTTTTCACTGTTAACCAGATTTGAAGGCAAACTGGAGCAGTATCACGGAAACCTTGAACGCGCATCGATTGAGCTCAGCAAAGAATGGCGCACCGACAAGGTCTTAAGACATCTCGAGGCATTACTCGTGGTCGCTGACACAAAGAGTTCTTTTCTGTTGTCAGGGAACGGTGACGTGATCGCGCCCGACGATGGCGTTCTCGCGATCGGTTCCGGTGGCTCTTACGCATTGGCAGCAGCGCGCGCTCTCGCGAAGCATACAGAGATGTCGGCGAAAGAGATCGCTGTTGAGGCATTAAACATTGCCGGCGAGATCTGTATCTACTCAAATCAAAATATCGTCGTTGAAGAATTATAAGAAAGCTATACCGCAATAATGGTTATTTATCTGGAAGGTGAAGTGGACGAACAAGTCGGTCTCGACGATATGACACCGCGTCAGATCGTGACCGAGCTGGACAAGCATGTAGTGGGACAACGAAATGCTAAGCGGGCGGTGGCAATTGCCTTGCGCAATCGCATACGCAGGCAAAAGCTGGATCCCGAAATGGCGGTCGACGTGATGCCGAAAAATATCATCATGATTGGCTCGACCGGTGTAGGTAAGACTGAAATAGCCCGCCGCCTGGCGCGGATGTCTAACTCGCCTTTTCTTAAAGTGGAAGCGTCGAAGTTTACTGAAGTCGGATACGTCGGCCGGGATGTCGAGAGTATTGTTCGCGACTTAACCGAAATTGCCGTCGACATGACCCGTCAGGACAAGAGCGACGAAGTGGCTGAAAAAGCAGAGCTCAACGTGGAAGAGCGCATACTCGACCTATTGCTGCCTCCGGCCCGCTCGTCTTCCAGTTTCTATGAGTTCGAATCTTCGGTAACTTCTGACGACCCGCCCGAGACGCCAGGCGATCCCGAAGTGCGCGATGAACAGTCTCAGCGCACGCGCGAAAAGCTGCGCACGCAACTGCGAGAAGGAAAACTCGACAATCGCTTAATCGAGTTGGAGGTCCGCGAGAAGAGTTTTCCGGTAATAGAGCTGGCCGGGCCCCAGGGTGTGGAAGAAATGGGCATCAACATGAAGGACATGTTGGGCAACATGTTTCAGGGCCGCACCAAAAACCGAAAGATGCGCGTCGACGAAGCGATGGAGCATTTGATGCAGGAGGAGGAAGAGCGTCTGATCGACATGGACCAGGTGGCCCGTGCGGCAATTGAACGCGTCGAAGACTCCGGCATTATCTTTCTCGATGAGATAGACAAGATTGCTGGACGCGAATCCGGGCATGGGCCTGACGTATCGCGTGAAGGTGTGCAACGGGACATTCTGCCCATCGTTGAGGGCACTACCGTTAACACGCGTTACGGAATGGTTCGTACGGATCACGTTTTGTTCATCGCGGCCGGGGCTTTTCACGTGTCAAAACCATCTGATCTAATCCCTGAGCTGCAGGGGCGCTTCCCGATTCGCGTGGAGCTTGAGTCGCTGACGATTGACGACTTCAAACGCATCCTCACCGAACCCAAGAACGCATTGATCAAGCAGTATCAGGCGATGATGGCCACTGAAGAAGTTGTGATCGACTTTACTGACGATGCGATCGACGCCATTGCAAATTTTGCCGCGCGCGTAAACGAGCAAACAGAAAACATCGGCGCCAGGCGTTTGCAAACGATCATGGAAAAACTGCTGGAAGAAATCAGTTTTGAAGGACCTGATCTGAATCCCAAGAACCAAACTATCGACGCTCGCTACGTTGACTCGATGCTGGCGGAAACTGTCAAAGACCAGGACCTCAGCCGGTATATCCTGTGACCCTATCCATTCGTCCCGGCGTATCCCATCGCAGTTTACTGGCGCTGGCGGTGTTGTTTTTAGCGCTTCCGTTTGCCGTCACCTGCGGAAAACGCCGCCCACCCTTGCCTCCGGTAGAGCGTGTGCAACAGCGGACCGAGTTGTTGTCGGGCGTGCAGAGAGGTAACCAGGTCATCCTGAATTGGCCTGCGCCGCGCCGCAACGCCTCCGATCAGAGCGTGCAGAGTATTAGACGTATAGATGTTTACCGGCTGGCTGAAGACCCGCGTGCTCCCCTTGCCTTGACCGAAGAAGAATTTGCTACGCGGTCTACGTTGATCGGTTCAGTTAACTGGGACCAGATCCAAACTGCAGGCGATGTACTGGAATACACAGACACGCTCGAATTGGCCGGCGAGCCGACGCGTTTGCGCTATGCAATTCGTTATGTAAATGCGGCCGGTCAACGTGCGGCCTTCTCAAACTTTTTACTAATCGAACCTGCGGCAAAAGTTGCACAGGCTCCCACGATCATCGCCACCGGCAAAGAAGTATCTGAAAGCGCCATCACGATCACATGGCAACCCCCGGCAGCAAATATCGACGGCTCCACGCCTGTGAATCTACTGGGATACAACGTCTACCGCGTCGAGGAGGCGCAGGACCAAATCAGCGATGCCCCGATCAACTCGGGTCTCGTTTCGGGAACACAATTCAGCGATAAGAATTTCAAGTTCGGCGAGTCGTACCGGTACGTGGTGCGCGCGGTGTCACTGGGGACCGGCGGCAATCCGGTTGAAAGTTTGAATTCAAACTCGATTAACGTCGCTCCGAAAGATATCTTCGCGCCCTCTGCGCCAACTGCCATTACGGTCGCGGCCGCTCCGGGTCGATTGTCGTTGTTCTTCCCTGCTAATCCCGAACCGGACATCGCCGGTTACAACATCTATCGTTCAATGGATGAAAATCTGCCGAAGGAGCAGTGGTCAAAACTGAATTCTGACTTGCTGACGCGCACAACTTTTCAGGATGAACGCGTTGAATCAGGAAGGCGTTATTTCTACTACCTGGTGGCGGTGGACCAGGCTGGTAACCAAAGTCCCGCGTCTGAAGTTGTTTCCGAGACGGTGCCTTGAAAACGGATCCACGAAACACACGAAATGATTCGTGTTATTTCGTGGATCGCTCTTCGTTAGTCATTAATAGAGATGCGTATCTGCAGGTTCGCCACTAAACAGACGCCAACACCACTTTTCGGTGTCCTCGAAGGCGAGTCGATTCTGCGTTTGCCTCAGGGAATGGACATCGGACCCACGACGCAAACCACTGTGGCACTGAACGAAGCGCAGCTGCTGGCGCCGGTTGCGCCTTCGAAAGTTGTTTGCGTGGGCAGAAACTACGTTGAGCATGCGGCCGAACTGGGAAACAAAATGCCGGACGAGCCGCTACTGTTTTTGAAAGCCCCTTCGGCGATTATTGGTAACGGTGATCAAATTGTGTTGCCGCCGCAATCGCGACAGGTCGAGCACGAAGGCGAGCTCGGTGTTGTAATCGCAAGGACCACCACGAAAATACGCGATGATGAAGATCCACTGAGCTACGTGTTGGGTTATACGTGCGTTAACGATGTCACTGCCCGCGACTTACAACGGAAAGACGTTCAGTTTACGCGGGGCAAATCGTTTGACACATTCTGTCCAACCGGACCGACGATTGTTACTGAACTGGACCCGGGTAGTCTTAATGTCACGACGCGAGTCAACGGAGTTGTGAAGCAGAACGGCAACACTTCCGACATGGCTTTTCCAGTCCCCTTTTTGATTCGCTACATCTCCCATATCATGACTCTTAACCCAGGAGATCTAATTGCCACCGGAACGCCCGCAGGTGTGTCCGCGATGAAAGATGGCGATGTCGTGGAAGTTGAAATTGCGGAGATTGGTGTGCTGAAGAATGCCGTTCGTTTCGTGTAATTCGTGGATGGTTTTTGTCGAACCAAAAAGCGATCCACCAAATACACGAAAAGTGAACTTAATACGGAGGACTTATGAAATTCTTTTTAGATACGGCGAACCTCGACGAGCTTCGCGAGGCTGCCTCTTTAGGATTCGCCGACGGTGTTACAACCAACCCATCGCTAATCGCGAAGGAAGGCGACGTCGACTTCAAGCAGCACATTGCCGCTATCTGCGAAATCGTTTCCGGCCCTGTGTCGGCGGAATGCACCAGTGAAGATACTGACGGCATGCTGCGTGAGGGCCGTGAGTATGCGCAGATCGCACCGAACGTAGTCATAAAATGTCCGCTGACAAAGGCCGGACTCAAAGCCACCAGAGCTCTTTCCGATGAAGGAATCAGGGTGAACGTGACGCTGTGTTTCTCCGCCGCACAGGCAATACTCGCCGCCAAAGCCGGCGCGTCTTTCATCAGTCCGTTTCTTGGGCGGCTGGACGATATTGGTGAAAACGGCCTCGACCTTTTGGGCGACATCATCGAAATCTACAGCAACTATGCATGGCCCACCGAAGTGCTCGCCGCCAGTATTCGTCACCCGATCCATGCGATCGAAGCAGCCCGAATGGGCGCTGATATCGCTACCATGCCATTTAAAGTGATCGAGCAAATGTTTAATCATCCTTTGACTGACAAGGGCCAGGCACAATTTCTTGCCGACTGGCGGAAGAGCGGTCGAAAGTAATTTGTGGCGGTGGCTGGTGAAACAATAATCGTACGCGCGTGCAAGCAGGACGGACGCGAGCATCGTCGCTGGTCCGCTGAGTTGTTGGAACAAGATGGAACGCTGCTGGTGCTGGACGCTTACTTCCCCGAAGAGATCACTCACGATTTGCTGGGAACGATTGCGGTAGGCACACACAGTCTTGAGTATTACTGGTTGGACCGCTGGTACAACATCTTTCGGTTCGCGAATCCGAATGGCGAATTGCGAAACTTCTATTGCAACGTGAATGTGCCACCAGTTCTCGCCGGCTCGGTCTTAAGCTACGTCGATCTCGACCTGGACATTCTGGTGGAGCCCGATTTTTCTTATCAGATACTGGATAAAGACGACTTCGAAGCGAATGCGAAGCTGTACAATTACTCCGCTGAGATACATAGCAATGCCGCCAGAGCGCTGGACGAACTGGTTCAGATGATCGACAACCGCGCGTTTCCATTTAAGTAGAAAGGGCATTCCTGCCTGTTCCTTATCTAAGAAGGACAGACAGGAATGTCTGTCTCACTAAGAACGGGTGACACTGCACTTATGACCTCGAAACAACAACCCAAGCACGCCAAGTCCAAACTCGAAACTCTGAAGGACCGCTCAGCCGCGGCTGAACAGGGTGGAGGCAGCGACCGGGTCGAGAAGCAGCACGCGGCCGGGAAGATGACGGCGCGTGAACGAATCGAGTTCCTGCTTGATGAAGACACGTTTGAAGAGTTTGACAAGCTGGTGGTGCACCGTTCGCGCGATTTCGGGTTAGACCAGCAACTTTATCCGGGCGACGGCGTCGTTACCGGCTACGGTTTGATAGACGGGCGAAAAGTATTTGTATTTGCCCAGGACTTCACAGTCTTTGGCGG
>DATEPF010000290.1:0-2553 GCA_035273325.1 Pyrinomonadaceae bacterium
GGCTGTCGAGTTGAAAGGGTAGTTTGCGCGGTTCGCCACCCGTGGCCACCAACAGCGCATCACAACGGAGTGTTTCGTCACCCGCGAAAGTGATTGTCTTCTCAGCCGCGTCAATGCGTTCGATCCTTTTGCCCTGGATGACCTCAATGTCGTTTTCAGCAAAGAACTCTGCTGACCGGAGGGGTAACCACCCAGGCTCGGCGTTTCCCTGCAAATAATCCTTGCTCAAATTAGGACGGTCATACGGTAAATGCTTTTCGCGAGTAATCATCAATAGCCGGCCGGTGAAGCCGTCTTCGCGAAGAGTTTGAGCAGCTGAGTACCCCGCCGCTCCGCCGCCGGCAATAGCGAATACTCTTTCATCCTGTTTATCTCGCTTCGCCATCGCCGGTGTCCTTCGATCGGAGACCTCGTCAGACACACGGACGATCACTTTTTCGTTTTCAATCCTTACTTCGTAGTGGGCCAGCGCGTCGAATGCGGGCGGCTCAACCAAATCGCCGGTTCTGGCGTTAAAACATGCGTGGTGCCATGGGCAAATAACGCGATCACCGCTAAGCACACCTTCCACCAGTGGCGCCCCGTAGTGTGGGCAATGGGCGCCGGTGGCATGAAAGTTTCCGCCGACACGCGAAAGTAAGATCTCTGAACCATTCGCCGACACCTGTTTCATTTCCCCTTCGGCAAGTTCGCCGGTTCCGGCAACCGTTACGTCTTTGTAGACCATAAGCGTGACCAACTCCGTCCTGATGTTTCAAATCCTAATTAAGCGCTTATTACCGTATGCGCTTCACTGACAACTAACGACCGTATTAACACCTGTCTGAGCGAGTGTTTCCACTTGACTGGGTTCAAGCCATCTCTAAAAGGTGGCCCATTCTTTCCTTTTTCGTACGCAAGTAACTCCTGGCTGCCTCAGCCGGTGAAATCAACAGAGAAACACGCTCGACAACTTTGACGCCCATCTGTTCGAGCGCTTGCATCTTCTCCGGATTGTTCGACATCAATCGCACGCAGTTGAGTCCCAGGTCTCGTAAAATTTCTGCGCATTGTTCATAGCAGCGCAGGTCCACTGCCAGCCCCAACATCTCATTTGCTTCGATCGTGTCCGCGCCGTCATCCTGCAACGCATAGGCACGAATCTTATTGATGATGCCAATACCGCGGCCCTCTTGCTGTTGATAGACAATTGCACCGCACCCTTCGCGCGCGATCATTTCCATCGACTTGCGAAGCTGCTGACCGCAATCGCATTTGCGTGATCCAAATACATCGCCAGTCAAACACTGTGAATGAATGCGGACGAGAGTCGGCCGGTCTTTGGAAAATTCACCTTGCGCCAGTACTACAAACTCTTCATTGGAAATAAGCGACCGGTAACCAATAATGCGGAACTCGCCGCACTCAGTAGGTAAGCGCGCCGCGGCCACGCGCTCGACTGTTGCTGACCTTAAGAGCCGAGGTCGTGCATTTGGGTTGAGCACTCTTCGTGGTTCACGCGGGTACGTTGACCGGCAATCCCGCACACGCATGACGGTTGACGTTGCTGGCTTGGCATTCGATGACATCAACTTCCCCTTCACCAGACAAAATTTGGACTTTGACTCAAAATCAAATTCAGCACCCTTCGTGCTCTTTCGTGTAATTCGTGGATCGTTTTTATTGCTCAGGAGCGATCCACGAACACACGAAATAAAAGTCAGCGATCAAACTGGCTGCTCAGACGCGCAAGAGCAAGCGCGCCTAACGCCAACCCGAAGTCGCGCAATGCCACGTCGTAATAACCGGGGATCATCAGGAGATTAACGATGATCAGTAACAGCCAGGCGCACACGACATACGCGAAGACTCTCGGCTTAAAAAAGGTTCCCAGGCCGGCAATGATCTCGATGACGCCGACGATGAGCATCAACTCGTGACCGTGACCTCCGACAAGGTTGTTCACAAATGGGGGTAAGTATTGGTCCCAATTCACCAGGACGTTGAAGAACTTATCGAGCCCGGCGACGATGGGAGCGACGGTGAATCCAAGGCGGAGTATTTGATAGGCCTGGTAGGCAGGTTCGGCCTTTTCGCCGGCTCTCATAAACGAATCGATTGTGGCTGGACTATCTATGATGTGTTGCATGGTTGCGGTCTCCTCTGCTGCTGAAATTCAAGTCGCCCAAACGGCGATTACTCTGTTTTGGGCGAGAATACTCCTTTAAGAAAATAAGTCAAGTGCTATATTGACTTATTGTCTTTATCGGCGAAAAGTGCGATACTCGGCGTACAATGGGAACCAGGCTGGATGAAAGATTTTTTGAGAGCACGCGTGGCCGCATCGTCAAATCGGTGAGGGGCTCGCGCAAAACTGTCAATGAGTTATCCGCAGAATTTGGGTTGACGGACAATGCTGTCCGCGCGCATTTACTTTCGCTGGAACGTGACGGGCTCATTCGACAAAGCGGAATTCAGCGAGGAACACGTAAACCGCATTTTGCTTATGAGCTTACTTCGGAGGCGGACAATCTCTTCCCCAAGGCTTATGACGCACTGCTGGTACGGCTGATT
>DATEPF010000291.1:0-5492 GCA_035273325.1 Pyrinomonadaceae bacterium
TCGTATTTTAAAATGGGTGTGACAAATATCGCGGAAGGCCGCTACTTCTCTGACGACGATAACGCCCGGCACGCAAACGTGGCCGTCATCGGACGTGATGTGGCAAATACACTATTTCCTTTTGTTAACGCCGTTGACAAAGAGATGACGATTAATGGGCGCAGCTATCGCGTCATTGGAGTGTTGGCCGAACGCGACGTGTTCCTGGTAGGCGCAGAAGATCCAAACAACGAAAACAAAGCGGTCTATCTGCCGTACCTGACATTGCGCAAGCTATATCCGGATGTCGACGATAACTTCGTGATGGCCCAGGCGAGTCCTGGTCAGATGAAGGCAGCGGTTGAGGAGGTAAGGGAGCTGTTGCGCCGGCGTCGTAAAGTTGCGTTCGGCGCGCCCGACAACTTTGGCATCTCCACCTCCGAACAGATCATTTCTCAGTTTGGTGCGATCACCGGCGGTGTCTTCGCTTTGATGGTTGCAATTTCCAGCGTCGGTCTTTTGATAGGTGGTATCGGCGTGATGAACATCATGCTGGTATCAGTGACTGAACGCACGCGCGAGATCGGTGTCAGGAAAGCGATTGGGGCGCGGCGACGGGACATCATCATTCAGTTTTTGATTGAAGCGGCAACGCTGACGGGGATGGGCGGCTTGTTGGGAATTATTGCAGGCGTGATTATCGCGCTGCTAATTCAAATGATCATGCCAACTTATATCCCGGCGTGGGCGCCGATAATTGGATTCGTGGTGTCGGTAGGATTAGGACTTACTTTTGGACTATGGCCTGCCTGGAAAGCCGCGAGATTGAATCCCATCGAAGCGCTACGGTATGAGTAGCATCCGCAGATTACACAGATTACGCAGAATAAAACGGCTAGCCCAGTTAAGCTGCCAGCCGTTTGCTTTTTTGAAATCTGTGTAATCTGTGTAATCTGCGGATTACTCGTGTCGCAGAGCGTCAATCGGATCAAGCGCCGCGGCCTTGCGCGCGGGGTAGTATCCGAAGAAGATTCCCACTGCTGCCGAGAACACCACCGAACCGATAATCGCCGGTGTTGAAACCATCGTGGGCCAACCAAGCATCTGCGGGATCATGAACGATACAAACACCCCCAGCAGAATACCAGCCACTCCGCCCGTAAGACTTAACACCACCGACTCTATCAAAAACTGAGTTCTAACCGCTGAAGAGCGTGCGCCAATCGCCATGCGGATTCCAATCTCGCGTGTGCGCTCGGTCACCGAGACCAGCATGATGTTCATGATGCCGATGCCGCCGACCAGCAACGAGACGCTGGCGATGCTGGCCAACAGCATGGTCATGATGCTGTTAGTTTCATTTGCAGCCTCCGCAATGTCGGTCATGTTACGCACGGTAAAATCATTTGGTTCATTCCGATTAAGGTTGTGCCGTTGACGCAGAACTTCTGTGATCTGTTCCTGCGCCGTAAAAGTAGCGTCCTGCGAGATGGCCGACACATACGCAATCTGCACTCGCTCGCTACCAAGAATCTTTTTTTGTACCGACGTGTACGGAGCGAAAGCCGTATCGTCCTGGTCCCGGCCTTGCGGATCCTGACCTTTACGGGCCATTACACCAACCACACGAAACGGCAGATCTCTCACCCGCAACGTTTGCCCGATCGGGTCCATTCCGGGAAAGAGATTGTCGGCAATTGTTTGCCCTATCACGAGAACGCGTGCCGCCGTGCGCACCTCACCGTCGGTGAAGAAGACACCGTCTTGAACATTCCACTTGCGAATTTCCGGATACTGCTCATTGACGCCCTGGATTTGTGTGTTCCAGTTTTGATTACCGAAGATCAATTGCGTCCGGGTATTGACTGCAGGCGTCACCATGGAAACGCTGGGCACCTCGCGGCTAATCGCTTCGAGATCTTCGACCGTTAGCGTGTTCGTTCCCGTTTCACCTGTTCCACTTCGCACGCCGCCCACGTTTTGTGCGCCCGCACTAACGAACAACAAATTCGTGCCAATGCTGGAGATCTGTGCCTGTACCGACGCTTGTGCGCCCTGGCCAATGCTAACCATCGCGATCACCGCCGACACGCCAATGATGATGCCGAGCATTGTGAGCGCGGCGCGCATTTTATTGCGAACCAGCGCGCGGAAAGCGATTTTTATGATCATCAATATAGTCATCGAATTAATTTCTCGTTTCACCACAGAGACACAGAGGACACAAAGACTGTTCAGAGGGTTTATGACGGATAATTCTCCGCACGATCTCCGTGACTCTCTGTGTCTCTGGGGTGAATCTCATAACTTCAATCAGAGGATGTTCAGAGTACAAGCTTTAGCTTGCGGTCTCAGTCGTTCATTCAAGAGCAAGCTAAAGCTTGTACTCTGAACATCTCCGCTAATCCTCGTTGTCGTCGTCATCGAAATCCAGGTCGCCATCGGGTATTTGTTTCAATTCTTCCGACGCGTTCCGCGGGTGATCGATCTTGTAGTCCTTCTTGATTTTTCCGTCCTTAAATACGACCACCCGGTCAGCGTATTGCGCAATGTCATGTTCATGCGTCACCAGAATGAGCGTGATACCGCGCTCGCGATTCAACCGCTGAAATATTTCCATCACTTCAACTGACGTGCGCGAGTCGAGGTTGCCGGTCGGCTCGTCCGCGAGGATTAAAGCCGGATCGTTCACCAAAGAACGCGCGATAGCCACACGCTGTTGTTGTCCGCCTGATAACTGGTTCGGGTGATTGCGTTCGCGTCCGACCAGTCCGACCGCCGCCAGTGCCGCAGCGGCGCGGCGTTGCCGCTCAGCTGTGTCAACTCCCGCGTAAAGCATCGGCAGCTCGACATTCTCGAGCGCTGACGTACGTGACAACAGGTTGAATCCCTGGAAAACGAAGCCGAGTTTCTTGTTTCGAATATCGGCCCGCTCGTCTTTCGACATCGCGGAAACATCCTGGCCGTCGAGAATGTAAGAACCTTTCGTCGGACGATCGAGACAACCGATGATGTTCATCGTGGTCGACTTGCCTGAACCCGAAGTACCCATGATGGCTACAAACTCACCTTCACGAATCGTTAGTGAGATACCGCGCAACGCGTGCACCTCAACATCACCCATCGTGTAAGTCTTATGAATATGATCCAGTTCAATTACCGGCCGTGCGGTGGTCTCTGGAACGACTATCCGCCCCGCCAGATCGGTTATTGAAGTGTGAATTTGTGCGCTCATTTGTTCCTCGTCGATTTCATCCAACTTTCAGAGAGGTCGCTTTAACAGTACTTCCATTCAAGGTTTGACCCGGTCGCTGCGCTCACCGGTTCTGCTTTTGTCGGCCCACTCAGTGATTTCTAATCTGTGTAATCTGCGTAATCTGCGGATTACCTGCGGCCGCCGCCGCCCATTCGTGGTGCCCCACCACCGAATCCTGGCGCTGCTTGAGTGCTCTGTGTTCGAGCCGCGCTCGTCACTTGCTGCCCGGTGATCACCGTGTCACCTTCCTGCAAATTACCTTCGACCACTTCAGTGGCTGAGCCATCACTGAGACCGACGGTGATGCGGCGCCGTTCGGGTTTGCCATCCTGGCCCATCACCCAAACGATTCGTGTTTGACCCGGCAGAACAGGCGCACTCGGCGGAGCGAAGTTGCTGGCGCGCTGCCCGCCTGACTGCGCCCTGTTCTGTTCAGCAGCATTGCCCCCCGCATCTGCTGCTTCCTGGCCCTGGGAAGACTGTCGGCTACCTCGTTGTCCACCTTGTCCGTTTGCGCTGGCGGCTCGCTGGCGCTGACCATTGCCGGTCCGCTCAGTGTTCGCGTCTTGCGGTGTGAACCGCAGCGCGGCGTTGGGAACTTTCAGCACGTTGTTGCGCTCATCGATGGTGAACGTCAGATTCGTAGTCATGCCGGGTTTTAGTTTCTCCTCCGGATTGCTGACTTCAATTGCGACGTTATAGGTGACCACGTTCTGGGTATTCACCGGATTGAGCCGGACCTGCTGAATCGTTCCTGTAAAACTCTGGCCGGGAAACGCATCAACCGTAAATTGCACGCCCTTCGCCTGTTCAACTAAACCAATGTCCGCCTGGTCGATGTTTGCGATTACCTGCATCTGTTTCAGATCGTTAGCAATCGTAAATAGCGTTGGCGCTGACAGGGATGCGGCGACCGTTTGGCCCACATCAACGTCACGAGACACAACCACACCGTCGATCGGCGAAGTTATTGTTGTTTGTTGCAAATTGATTTGTGCTAACTGCAGAGCCGCCTGGGCCTGTTGCACCTGGGCTTCAGCTGCCTGGACCTGCGCCTGCGACTGTTGCACCTGTGCCTGCGATTGCTGCACTTGCGACTGCGACTGCGCCATTCCGGCCTGCGTCGCGGACTGCTCGCTCAGCATTGCCTGATTAAGTTGGGCCTGGGCCTGCTCGTGTCGGGCCTGCGCCGATTTGTAGGCGGTGTTAGCGATGTCGTATTCACGTTGCGCAATCACGCCGGCTTTCAGTAACGATTCCTGTTGACGGAGAAATGCGAGCGCGTCATCGCTCTGCGCTTTCATCACTGCCAGATTGGCGCGCGCACTTGAGACGCCCGCTGCCTGGTTTTGAACTGTTGATTTTGCGGCGACGGTCTGCGCCTGGGCGTTGCTTACTCCGGCACGCGACTGAGTTACGCCTGCTCGTGCTTGTGCCAAACTCGCTCGCGCTTGTTCAAGGTTCGCACGTGCACTGATCACCTGTGCCTGAGCTTCAGACGGGTCGAGTTGCGCAATTACCTGTCCTTTTTTAACTCTTGAATTGAAGTCTGCGTTTAACGCCGCGATGGTTCCGGACGCCTGACTGCCGACCAGCACTGTGGTTACGGCTTGCAGGGTTCCGGTTGCGGTAACCGTATTGCGCAAACTGCCGCGGTCAATACGCGCGGTCATGTATTGACCCGCGCTTGACTGAGTGCTGCGAAAACCAAAGCCAACGGCGACGACGGCGGCGAGTGCGACCAGCGCCAGGACGTAACGTCTGCGACCGGCGACGGCCACTTTCATCCAGCTCCTGGCTTTGCCAACAAACGCTGCCGGAGACGGCAAGGGGGCGGTTTTAATGATTTCAGTGCTCATACCCAACTAGACACCGCGTCGGCTATGTCGGTTACATCAAATGAAAATGGCCGCTTCGAAAACGCATTTACCATTGGTCATTTCACATTTGTCATTTCTCATTGGACAAGGCTAGCCCCATAGGAGCGCGCAGTCACAATGAATTGCCGTGGAACTGACTAGGAGTGGAGTGGAGTAGAAACCGACTATGAAATTAAGAGGCGAGATTTGGAAGCAATAGAAAATGACAAATGTGAAATGACAAATGGTAAATCTGCCATTTCACACTTGTTTAATTTGACTCAACCCAGGCGGCCGGAGGGGTATCCGATATGGATATGCGGACCGGTCGAGACGCCGGGGATGGCGCCACGGAACGCGAGGAAGGGAATTCCCTTACTTTGTAGAAATGCAATCAG
>DATEPF010000292.1:0-3213 GCA_035273325.1 Pyrinomonadaceae bacterium
GCGGAGACCAAGGACCATCTGAACTGGGAGCTGTTGGGTGAGCTTGCGAAGAATGCGGAAGACGCCGAGTCGTCATTGATCTTGCCGGCGTACCAGCAGGTGGAAGAGGAAGAGGATGAACATCTCTATCACACGCAGGGATGGACTCGGGAACTCTGGATTCAAGCACTGGGTATGCCCGCTGTGCTGCCGCCACCGGAGGAGGAGCAGGACGTGACTACAGCCGAGGACGCAGCAAAAGCTAAGAAGACGAGAACTAAAAAAGCAGGCGCCAGGTAGTCTGCGGGTGCACTAGACGAACGAGAGGGAGGGAGAATGAGCCAGCCGAGGAATAAGTCGAACAAAACAAAACGAAACAATTCAAAGAACAAGTCGAATGGGTCGGGGAATGGGTTCGAGTCGCCGATGGGTGCAGGACATGGAGCACCCAATTTGAAATCAGATGATCTAACGTCAAATCTCGAAGACTCAGCAGGTGAGTTTCTCACAACCAACCAAGGCATTCGCATAGAGGATAATCAAAACTCACTGAAAGCCGGTGATCGTGGTCCAAGTCTGCTGGAGGACTTCATTCTTCGCGAGAAGATCACGCACTTCGATCACGAGCGTATCCCGGAGCGCGTGGTACACGCGCGCGGTTCAGCCGCGCATGGCTATTTCCAGGTGTATGAACCAATGACCCAATACACCAGGGCGCATTTTCTCCAGGATCCTTCGCTACAAACGCCGGTATTCGTTCGCTTTTCTACCGTCGTGGGATCTCGTGGATCCACAGACCTGGCGCGCGATGTACGCGGATTCGCGGTGAAATTCTACACGCAGGAAGGGAACTTCGATCTGGTGGGAAACAACATTCCCGTCTTCTTCATCCAGGACGCGATCAAGTTTCCCGATCTGGTCCATGCGATCAAGCCGGAGCCGCACAACGAAATACCTCAAGCTGCATCGGCGCACGACACCTTCTGGGATTTCATTTCGCTCATGCCGGAATCGATGCACATGATCATGTGGGTAATGTCTGACCGCGCCATACCGCGCAGCTATCGCATGATGGAAGGGTTTGGTGTACACACGTTCCGGTTTATCAACGACCGCGAAAAAGCTCGTTTCGTGAAGTTCCATTGGAAACCTCTGCTGGGTCTGCATGCGGTGGTTTGGGACGAGGCGCAGAAGATCTCCGGCAAGGATCCTGACTTCCATCGACGTGATCTTTGGGAATCAATCGAAAATGGCGACTATCCGGAATGGGAACTCGGAGTGCAGATAGTAGAAGAGAAGGACGAGCACAGTTTCGACTTCGATCTGCTCGATCCCACCAAGATCATTCCGGAAGAGATCGTGCCGGTGCAGCGCATTGGCCGGTTGACACTGAATCGAAATCCCGAAAACTTCTTTGCCGAAACTGAGCAGGTTGCTTTTCACCTTGGCAACATCGTTCCCGGAATTGATTTCACGAACGATCCTTTGCTCCAGGGTCGCTTGTTTTCTTACCTCGATACGCAGTTGCTCCGGCTGGGTGGTCCAAACTTTCATGAGATCCCGATCAACCGTCCCGTGGCGCCACTGCACAACAACCAGCGTGATGGCTTCATGCGCCAGACTATTAATAGAGGACAGACGAGCTACGAGCCCAACAGTCTGAGGGGCGGGTGTCCATTCCAGGCCGGAATGGATATGAGTGGTTTTGCCAGCTACGCCGAGAGAATCGACGCGCAAAAGATTCGCCAACGTAATGACAAATTCTTCGATCACTTTAGCCAGGCGACGCTGTTCTACAGAAGCCAGTCAGAGCCGGAACAGAATCACATCGTGCGCGCGTTGCGTTTTGAGTTGGGCAAAGTTGAAACACCACCCATTCGAGAACGCATGCTTTACTTGCTAGCGCAGGTCGATACGGATCTTGCAAACAGAGTAGCTAATGGACTCGGGCTTACAGTGCCGAAGAAGCTCGATAAGCCTTTGAACCTGAGCGTGCCCGCTGATGGTGATCCAAGAAAGTTTCAGCCAAAGCGACTAGCTGATGACATCGAGCCTTCGCCTGCTTTACGGATGGTCGATAATCCGAATTTCACTTTAAAGAGTATCAGGACACGGAAGGTCGCTTTCTTGGTCGCGGATGGATTTAACGATCCTGCTGTGGCTGAGATGAAGATGGCGTTGATGAAAGCGGGCGCAGTGGCGATGACAGTAGCGCCGAGATTGGGAGTATTGATAGGGGCAGGCGGCGACGCGCTCAACGCTGATTGTAGTTTCTTAACGGGCGCATCTGTTTTGTTCGACGCCGTGTATGTTCCTGACGGTGAAGCGAGCGTCGCGGCGTTGCAAGCTGTACCGGAGTCACTGAACTTTTTGAACGAGGCTTACAACCACTGCAAGACAATCGCTGCGAGTGGCGCAGGTGTTGAGTTGCTTGCACAGGCAGGTTTGCCTGTATCTGTGAGTGAAGAGAACTCGGAAAATGGGTCTGGGATGGATGCTTCAATGGATCCGGGAGTGATTGTCAGCAGGGACGGTGACATCAAGATCCTGGCTGAGAACTTCATCCTGGGCATTGCGCGCCACCGGCATTGGGAGCGCGAGCTACAGTTGTCTGACGTGTCTTCGCAGATGCCAAAGGCGCCGCCAGCTTCGAAGCGCGCCCGAGTTTAGTTTCCCCACAAAGAGGCACAAAAGGGCACACTTTCATATGGTTGCGCCTTTTGTGCTTTTTTGTGGCGTTTTGCAAATCACTGGAATTAAGTAGCCAAAGGTGGTATAAGCAAGACACCGATTTCCCTGTATTGCTCGCTTGTTCGGTTGACCCCCACCTCCGAATCTCCCCCTTCCGTGCGGCGTTTTATTTATCAACTCCTTTTCGAGGGGGCCCGATGTTCAAATCGCTCACTATCGCCGTCGGCTTAATTCTTTTTTCTCTGTGTCTGGAGCCCGTATCAGCTCAGACTAATTACACAGAAGATTCAACAAACAATCGATCTGCTGATCGGACCATCTCGCCCGAAGCCAGGGCCGAATCCAAACGACTCTTCAAAGAAGGTGAAAAGTACGGGCTGGCAGGGTTGTACTCGCAAGCGGTAGAAATCTTTCAACGGGCGTTGAGGTTGGATCCCGGAAACGCTGACGCATATTACGGCCTCGGTCATGCGTATTTCGATCTGCGTCAGTACCCGAAGGCGGTCGAAAGTCTTGAGCGGGCAGTTGAGTTAAATCCAAAAG
>DATEPF010000293.1:0-11685 GCA_035273325.1 Pyrinomonadaceae bacterium
TGCTAGTTTCCTCCTTTGGTGCGATCCACCGGAAGCGTTTACAACCAGGCGAGCGATACGTCGTTGACACCGGTCACCTTGTCGCCTGGGAAGGGACTACGCAGTACACGCTGCGCAAAGCGGCCGCCGGTTTCTTTCGTAGCATGATGAGTGGGGAAGGAATCGTGGCGGAGTTTGTGGGCCCCGGTGAACTGTTAATCCAAACGCGAAACCTGGCGGCACTCGCCGGATTGTTGCGCCCGTTCTTCCCGGCGCAAGGAGGCGGTGGAGGTGGATTTAGTCTCGGGGGCTAAAGTGCAATTACATGACTGAAGCATTTGTTGAGGAAAAGGATTTAAAGCAACAGGTCAACGGCGGCACCGGCAGGGGCGTCGGCATCATTGGAGTGCCCATGTCTTACGGTGCCAGTATGGCAGGCGTCGATATGGGGCCGGCCGCATTGCGCGTCGCGCGGCTCGTAGAACGACTGTCTGATCTGGGTTGCGAGGTGCGTGACCTCGGCGACATCCCTGTCGAGAGGTCGCGAGGAGCGGCGAAGAGCGAGGAGAAACTGAAGTATCTCGACTTGATCAAAGCGGTTTGTGAAAATCTTGCGAAACAAGTAGAGCAGATTTTAAAGGCCGGTGACCTTCCGATATCGCTTGGCGGCGATCATTCAATCGCGATGGGCTCAATTGCCGGATTTGCTGCGCACTGTGGGCGACAGAATGTCACGCCGGGTTTGATTTGGTTTGATGCACACGCGGACATGAACCGGCCGGACACGACGCCGTCGGGAAACATTCATGGAATGCCGTTGGCTGTCGTGCTTGGCTATGGCGCTCCCGAATTGATTGAAATCGGCGGGATCAACCCGAAGATTAAACCGGAGTATTGTGTTCATATTGGCGCCCGAGACCTGGATGCCGGCGAACGCGAACTGATTCGACGCTTAGGTCTCCGGTTCATCACCATGCGCGAGATAGATGAACGCGGGATGAGTGCTTGCATGGACGATGCGATAAAAATCGCGTCGGCCGCCAACGGTGGCTACATGGTGACGTTTGATGTTGATGTGCTGGATCCAGGCGATGCCCCGGGTTCGGGCACGCTGGTGCGCGGTGGCTTAACGTATCGCGAGGCACACCTGGCGATGGAAAAGATTGCTGATGATGGTGGACTTAAAGCACTCGAGGTCGTCGAGATCAACACGGCACTCGACGTAAATAACAAAACAGCAGAACTTGGAGTCGAGTTGATCCTGTCGGCGCTCGGTAAGACGATTCTTTAACAGGCGGGAGTTATTCAGTTGGCAAAAAAGCTTCGGGTTGGTGTGATATTCGGTGGCCGGTCCAGCGAACACGAGGTTTCGATACGATCAGCGGCTTCGGTAATCGAAGCTATGGATCGAAAAAAGTATGACGTGCTTCCAATTGCAATCACACGGGAAGGGAAGTGGTTGCCGCCCGCCGAAGCCGCGCAGTTGTTAAGCTCAGATGCACAAGCCTTACTCCCCAAAGAGACTGTTTCCAAAGAGCGCGGCGACATCGCAATCCTCGGCGATCCATCACACGTTGGATTAACTTCGTTCGGCGTCAACGGTGGCGCACTTGCATCCGAACCTCTCGACGTAGTTTTCCCGGTACTTCATGGACCATTCGGTGAAGATGGCACTCTTCAGGGCCTGCTCGAGATGGCCAATGTGCCGTACGTCGGCGGCGGTGTACTGGCGTCCGCGTGCGGAATGGACAAGGTAGCCATGAAACATCTGTTTCTACAGGCCGGGTTGCCGATGTGCAAATACGTTTGGTTCCTGCGCTCACACTGGACAGACGATCGCGCGAAAGTCATAAGAAGAGTTGAACGCGAGCTTGGTTATCCCTGCTTTGTGAAGCCGGCTAACCTTGGCTCTTCGGTCGGCATATCAAAGGCGACCGACAAAGCGTCGTTGACCAAAGCGATCGACCTGGCGGCGAAGTTTGACAGAAAAATTATTGTTGAAGAAGCAGTGGACGGGCGCGAGATCGAATGTGCCGTGATCGGGAACGACGAGCCGCGCGCAAGTTTGCCCGGCGAATATGTTATCTACGACAACTCGACAGGGTTTCTTGATTACGCCGAAAAATATTCTAAAACAGGCCGCGTGGCCTTTGTTGTCCCGGCCCCGATCCCGAAATCGCTCGTTACTAAAATTCAGCGGCTGGCGTTGCGCGCCTTTCAATCCGTTGACGGCGCGGGTTTGGCTCGCGTGGACTTCTTCCTCGTTCGCGCGACCAATGATCTGCTGATTAACGAGTTGAATACTTTGCCAGGGTTAACCGACGTATCCGGATATCCGAAGATGTGGGAAGCTTCGGGATTGAGTTATCCGAAGATGCTTGATGAGTTGATCCAGCTTGCGTTTGAACGTCACCGTGAGAAGTCGTTGAATCAATCTACGCTTTCGTAGCTTTCCCAGCCTCACCCTTTTTGCGCGCGGTACGCCTTCCTCGTGCGCACAATCAAATCTTTTTTCGACAATTGCACTTCCAGCTTGCGCCATTTTCCATCACGGTTCCTGTTAACCGGGCGATACGCGACTGTGTACTGATGGCCCAGCTCGTCTGCGATGTTGGCAAATGCCTCGCGCAATGTTGGCCCACCCGGACTTGAAACAAAACGGCCACCCGTACGCTCCGCAAAATGCTTTAGCAGCGCAGCGCTTTGCTGTCCCCGGGCGTGACGATAGTTCGTCGCAGACATATCAACGGCGTAGATAGTGGCGCCGACCGCCATCGCTGTATCCAACGCTTTGTCCGACGTTATCCGGCTTTTTGTGTCAATCCCATCAGACAAGACTACGATAGCTTTGCGTTTCTCAGGACGTTCAGCCACCGCTTTAGCGGCATCGAAAATCGCGTCGTTAAGCGCTGTCATACCGCTGGCGTTCAGTGCGTAGGCCATGGGCGCGAGGTCGCGGCTGTTGGAAAACTCCTGCACCCTTTCGACTTTGAAATCGAATTTGTAAACCGCGGCCACATCATCTGCGCGCAACCTGTCCAGGAAACGAATAGCAGCGGAGCGTGCCAACGACATGCGACTCTCCATGCTGCCCGACGTATCGATTAAAACTACAGATGCAAACGGCGACTCGTGCAAACCGAAACTACTAATCGAGTCCAGCGGCACTGGTTTACCGTCTTCGAAGATCGTGAAGTCTGCCAGCTTCAAACCAGGTACGTACTGGCCCGATTTGTCGGTGACGGTGATGTTAAGAACTACTAACTCCGTGTTCACACGAACGACGTCATCGTCCTGGGCATAAACCGGCGTGGCTATTGAGAGGAAGAGGGAAAGGAAGACTGAAACAAGAACCGCTACTTTAGAACGGGGATTCGAAGTCACGTTTACGTAGTCCTGCTCTGGATTAAACGTACGGAACGAATTAGCTCAAGTAAAACATTAGCCTCGTCAATTATCGCAGCCGAAAGGACGTGCTTAGGCGTTTTCTCAACACGCTCCTTCAGCGAATCTGCCAGTTCTAGCAATTTGGCGAGGCCTGTCGGAAGATCCCGGGGCTGTGGCCCTTCGTCCTCCTCCGTATCAGGATCCGAACCGCCTGCGTCATCCCGAATCTTCTTTACTAGTTTCTCGGCGCGCTCCAGATTCTTGAGGTCCTCTTTACCAAGATGTTTGTTTGTTTTGTATGCGCGCACGAGAGATTCGCTTAAAGAAACAAGGTGGCGCGCGCGGTTAACATTCTCTTTGTGTGCTTTATCGGAAGCCTCAATCTGCCGTTTAGCGCGCATCTCTTCTTCAATTGGAGACAATTGCTGCTCATCAGCAACGTTCTTGTTGCTCGCATCAACAATGCCCGGCCCTGGCGTTCGACGTTGGGCAAGAACGGGAAGAGTGCAAACAGCAAATAGTGCAATCAGCAGTATCGGCTTAATCAGAATTTGAAGTGTGCGCAACTGAATCATGAAGCAGTTTTACTTTCGGCGGATCTCTCAACACTCTGACGACCTGAACAGGCCATTAGGTTGTATCTCCTAAGCCTTTACATCAATTCTTGTCGCCATGCCGACCGCTCACCGATAACTTGAAGAACGCACGGCTGCTTTATGCGATCTGCGCGCAGCTCGATGAAGTTAAAGAAACTGATCAGGTGTTCACGGAACGCGTGCGGGATTGTCAGGCGAATTCAAAAACTCGCCGTCACGCCTGGAACCCGGCGGCCGCTGGTCAACGGTGATCGTCTTCGGTTCAAGTCGCTCCGGCTGACGCTTGTTTCCCTGTCCCGTCGTGAACGGAACTGCTGCGTGATTCGCACCGGAGTTCAGTCCAATTAGCCGTGCAGAAGCGTAATCCTGCACCGCCAGTTGTATTGAATAACGGCCCTCCTGGCCCGGAGCGAGATCAGCGGGATCCACTTGTACAAAGCGTTTCTCTACGGGGGCGCCCTTGCGAGACTTCAACTCCAACTCGACCTTAAGATTCGAAAGAGTTTCGTTTGAGGTGTTTTTCACCGTGCCTGCCAGTGTGCTCTTGCCACTGCCGACCGTCGGGTCATCTATCAGAACCAACGCCTTGGGCTGGGGACGAGGCTCCACAACGGGTGCCGATGCTGCGACGCTGTCGGCGTGACGTTGGCGCAAAAAGAAGTAGCCGCCGAGCAACAACGCCGCGACTGCGACGGCTGCCAGTGCAGCGATGACTTTGAGACCTGTTGAAGTTTTCGGTACGAGAAGAAGTTCTTCGTGGAGGGAATTGCTCATGTCTTAGTTCTAGTGCTTGAAGTGATACTTTAACCGCCTTTTAATCTTCGATGATGCGACCCGGAGGAGGCGCGCCGGTAATGCTGTTAATCAACGCTGTCAAAAACTCCTCTTCCAACAACCCCACCGTCGGCAGCGTAATCCATTCCGCTCCCGTCGCCCCGTCAGTGCGGCCTTCAATCTTTGCGTTAACCGAAACGTTGGCGCTCGTCCCATCGATAGGTTGCACTTCGACGGTCAACGTGTAACGTCCCCGCGTCCATCCCCGGTCGCTCGTAGTGGTGATGTTTGTATACCTGCTCAACTCAGATTGGGAAACAACAGCACCTTTACTGAACGTGTAAGGCTGGCTGACGATAATGCCTTCGTCTGGTTTGGATGCTACTTCGTCAACCACCAGGTTCTGGCTCTTCATAATTTCCTGGACGGCATTCATGATCGCATCGCGTCGCGCCGTGAACCGGTAAGGATTTGGTAGTGGTGGAACTTCAGGAGCTTTCCCTTTGCCAAAGTCCATGCCGCGCCCTGTTCCGGTATCTGTTTTCGATCCATTGTTGCCTTCCGCTCTACCGGCCCCGCCCGCACGCACGCGTTCTCCGGATTTATCGACGCCCTTATCGCTTTGGGCCCAGGCCGACACAAATAGGAAGAGAACTAACAGCGATGCTGATGTAAATCTTTTCATAAAGGACCACCTTTTATGTGCAGCCGATCAAGAGGGGACGCGATGAGCATAGATTAACCATTCACCAATTACAAGCATCAGGAATCACCTATGCAGTCACATTTTTGTGTGCGTCCAATGAGCTATTTTCCTCCATTTGCCTCGGCATCTCGCTGTTGTTCCCAGTTGCGCAGCGCCTGAACTCCCTGACCGAAGTCACGCTCGTTATCGTAAAAATTATGGGCGCCGTCGTTCCGCGATGGTTCTCGAACGTAATAGAGATAGTTCGTTTGCGCGGGATGTAACGCGGCTTCCAAAGAGCTTTTGCCCGGCGAAGCAATCGGGCCGGGCGGTAATCCGGAATAGATTCGTGTGTTGTATGGCGATCTCCGCTCCACGTCACTGCGGTAGACCTTCCCGTCGTTACGCCAACGTCCTTCCAGCTTTGATGCATAGACGATGGTTGAATCGACACCTAAGGCCATGTCACGATTGAGGCGGTTATAAATCACCGAAGAAATTATTGGCCGCTCCTCACGTAACTTCGCTTCCGTTTCGATTAGGGAGGCGATGGTCACGATCTCGCGGGGCGTGTGCTTTAGATTGGCTGCCTGCACCGACCACTCCGGTTTCCACTCCTTGCGAAAGCGCTTCACCATAATCTCGATCAGCTGCTCGGGTTTTGTATTTGGCGGAAATTCGTATGTGTCGGGGAATAGATATCCTTCGAGGTTCCTCGCATTGGGATCGAGATCCGATATCAAGCTAACGTCATCCATCAGGACGAGAGCCTGCCGAGAGTCGGTCAGGCCAAACTCGGGGAGCCGTGCCATAGCATTTGCAATGTCCCAACGAGTCCACCCTTCAACGATCGTGATGCGCGATAACCGTTGTTCACCCTGACGCAGTTTTGCAATTACAGCCATCGGGGAAATCGGAGACGGAAAGTTGTATTCGCCGGCTCGCAACTGGGACCCTGAACCGGTGAGCTTCAGGTAAAGCATTAAGGGCCACTTGTTTTTAATGATTCCTTCATCGGTGAGTCTGTTGACGATCGACGGAGGCGACGAACCGCGCGGGATTTCGATGTATTGGCCCTGTTTGTTATGAGCGACAGGCGTGCGCAACTGTTGATAGGCCCAGGCAGACGTAACCCCGACCGCCAGTAATACCAACACGGAAACAATTAGAAGAATGCGTTTTATCTTAAAGTTAAACTTCATGTGCCGTTGCTATCTCGTGTGATTCGTGGACCGTCTTTTATCCCGGTACAAAAGCATCCATGAATTACACGAAGCGGTTATTGAGAGTGTTCGCCAAGCCCGCTTTCGCGCCTCACCAGCATCCGGTGTTGGCCTGTTTCGAGGAAGTCTCTCAGGATAACCGCCGCGGCCTCGCTGTCAACCAGCTCTGAAATTTCGGATGCGCGCCGGCCATCGTCCCGCAGGTTTTCTTCAGCCTCTCTGGAGCTCAAGCGCTCATCCTGGAGATAAACCGGGACCTCCACCGATTTGGCGAATTTTTCTGCGACCGAAGTTATCTCTTCCGCCGCCTTTCCGGCAGAACCGTTTAGCCGCAGCGGTAAACCAATGACCAGGGTTTTAGCGTCTAAGTTCGTGATCAATTGATCGACTTCGCGGAGCAGGTGCTTCCAGTTGCTTCGTGGGATGGCCTTCAGTCGTGTAATCGAGATTGCCAACGAATCTGACACCGCTGCGCCGACTCTTTTTTGGCCGATATCCAAAGCCAGGACGGGCGCTACGAAGTTTTTGTCGGAGCCATTTTCCATTTTGTTTTGACTGTTGCTTCTCCGAAAATTAGAACAAAAAGCTTTCGGAAACTCGGGTTGCACACCATTTAAGCCAACTGTATCATACGGTTGGCTCATCAAAAGCGCATGTCACGTAGCATCGCATTGCCCGGTTTAAGCATTCACGCACGAGGTAACTAATGTCATTTCGCACCAAGTTCGCACTAATCCTAATGTCCGCCACGTTGGCGATTTATACGGTCGTTGGCGGCTGGATTTCTACACGCGCCCAGCAACCGGCAAACGATCCAAATGCGCAGATGCGCATCTTTGAGAGTGTGTTGCAGCACATTCAAAACGATTACGTAGACACGCCGGACATGGAGAAGGTTCGCGCGGGCGCATTGCGCGGCCTGGCGTACGGCCTCGATCCGTATTCAACTTATCTGACGCCGGAACAGGTTCGACAGTACAACGAAGACGCCAAGAGCTCGCAGGTTGGAATCGGCGCCGAACTTTCGCAGGTCGCGTCTTATCTTTACGTCATTGCACCGATGAAGGGCTCACCGGCCGACCAGGCCGGAGTTAAAGCCGGAGACATCATCGAGTACATCGACGGCAGAGCCACGCGAGACATTTCTCTATACGACGCGAAGCAACTGCTGAATGGTTCAGCCGGGTCTGAAGTGAAACTGCGAATCCTGCGTGCGAACGCGCGCCCGCTTACCATTGCGGTCAAGCGCGGGGCCTTTAAGACGCCGGCCGCTGAAACCAGAATGGAAGCCGGGCGGATCGGAGTTGTTCGCATTAATAGTCTCGCAGCCGGCGAAGCATCAGAGATTCGAAGCCGCGTTCAGGATTTAATCAAACAGGGCGCGCAAAAAATGGTTTTGGACATGCGCGGGACCGCCGGCGGCTCCATTGAAGACGCAGTTGCGGTGGCCAACCTTTTCATTAAAGACGGAATGCTTGCACAGACGGCGGGCCGAGAAGGAAAGGCGTTGAAAACTTTCACCGCCGACCCGAAAGCGACGATCTTTAACGGACCGGTCATTGCAATGATAGATACCGGTACTGCCGGTGGAGCTGAAGTGGTGGCGTCCGCTTTCCTTGAACGCAATCGTGGCCAGGTTGTAGGTGAGAAGAGCTTTGGCGCCGGAGCCGAGCAGACTTTGTTCACTTTGCGTGGTGGCGACGGACTGTTGCTCACGACAGTGAAGTGGGCATCAGCAAGCGGCAAACCTTTTTTGGGTGAAGATCGCGCGCGTTCCGGTGTTGCGCCGTCAGTCGAGGTGAAGCGTCCGGAATTAGCGGAGGCCCTCGACCCCGAGGAGTTGGCTGAAAATGAAGACGAACCAACCGCGCAGCAGCCGACGGAGACGCGACCACCAACGCCGGAAGTGACTGCGCCAAAACCTCCAACTGAGGACTTGCAGTTAAAGAAGGCCCTCGAGCTGTTGCGCGAGAACAAGGCGCCGTTGCAGCGGGCGGCGTAAGATTTACTTAAACTGATAAAGGAAAAGGCCAGGAGCAATCCTGGCCTTTTTGTATAGGAAGCGTCGGCGTAAAGGGAGCATACCACCTGCGGTAGCGGGTGGGTCGCGCTAAACGAAGAACCCACCCGCTACCGCAGGTGATACTGACTTCACTTCAGTCACTAGCCCCCAGGAACGCATCTGTATCTGATATCGGTCGGGAGTATACCCATATCGGGTAATTGATATTTCCATGCCCGTATCAATTATTAATTTTTGATTGCGAAGGGCTTGCAACGTTCAACCAGGCAAACAAAAAGTCCATAAATTGCTAGCAGATTGCACCTCGCAAAATAAATTTCCATCTATCATTACCATCACGGCTCAGAGGAACACCTGTTGCAAAACACAGTAGCGCTTAGGCCGCGAAACATATTTACCAAGGAGATTTGAAAATGATCATGACGAACAAGTTACTGCCGGTAGCCTTGATTGCTGCCCTTATCGGCGGTTCTGTTGGCGCGCTGGTTATGCATTCGAGAAACACCACCTCGTCTAACCAGCCCATTGCGCAGGACACTGCCAGACCAGTCGACGCACAGTATGCAGGCTTGCGAACGGCTGAAGCTCCGCGGGATTCATACGTGCCCGCTCAGTTTGAGACGACTGCAGAGCAGACTGCGTATAAGTCAGGATTCGCCGACGGATTCAGAGCGGCTGAGGCTGGCGTCAATGGAGAACGGGCGGAGGCTGCCGCTACTTCGTATGCAGCGCCCGCACCGCGAGTTGTTTACAGAAACACCACCCGCGCGGCGCGTACGAGCAATGCACGTGCTTCGCGTCAGGTCTACTACGATTACCAGCAGCCGCGGAAGCGCAGCTTCTGGCAGAAGCACCGCGATAAGCTGACGGTTGCGATGGGCGCCGGTGGTGGTGCGGTGGTCGGCGGACTAATCGGTGGTAAGAAAGGTGCAGCGATTGGAGCACTTGCCGGTGGCGGTGGTTCAGCTCTGTACACTTACAAGATACGTAAACGCGATAACCGTTACTAACTAACTAAGCAGGGGAGTGCGAGGCATGAGAGCGAAGCTCTTCATAGCGTCTGGCGCTCTGGCAGCAATGATGTGGGCAGTTCCCGGTGCGGGGGCTGCCCATTTCCTTGGGCTCGGAGCGACAGCAAACGTAAATACAGCCGTTGTTCGGCCGGCCCCCGCAAGATTTCGCGTCGAGCGAGAGCGCGGTCTGTTGTTGCGGGTTTGGATTAATAACGGGGGTCCGTATGTCTTTGCGGTGGACACCGGCGCCGGCATGAACGTCATTGCGCAACGCGTGGTAACGGCTGCCGGTCTGACGACGCGAACAGTTCCGACCACGATGATTGGCGGACTCAGCAACGCGAGAAGCTCGTCGAGCCGTGAGGCGATCATCGATCGTATTGCGTTGGACGAACGCACTAACACGCTTCCGTCGAAGCAGAGGGCCCTGGTGGTTACAAACCTGCCGGCCGATCTGGATGGAATCCTGGATCCTACCGAAGCCTATGCTCCATTTGGCTATTCGATCGACTTACCGAACGAACAAATGGAAGCGCTTCCTGCAGGCACGATTCATCCGGACACGCGCTTGCCCGATGAGGGAGCAATCGTTCCGTGGGTTCGAATGGGGAATGACAACCGTCCTTTCGTTCGTCTCGCTGACGGCCGCTCGGCATTGGTCGACACCGGTTCGGGCTTCGGTTTGGCGGTGAACGGACGCGATGCCGTAATTGTTGGTCGCGACGGCCAGAGACGCACGGAAGCGGTTCGCGATATTGGCGGAGGAACGGTCGTCGCCCGTCGTGTCGATCCAACTACGATCAACATCGGTGGGATGGAATTGCGACGGATACCAACCGATCTTTTGTTTGGTGTAGACAGGGGCGCTCCGGTAATTTTGGGTCGCGCGGCCTTGAGACCTTTCAAGATCTCATTCGATCCTCAGCGCCGTTTGATTCAGTTTTTGACTGTGCCTGAAGATTAGTGATTCATGATTCATGTACTTCGTTTAATTCGTGGATCGCTTTTCCTGGCTGCGTTGATCGCTACGTCAAGCAACATGTTGGCGCAGCAATCTCCTCCAACGCAGCGCGATCGCGCTGTCACTAAAACTCAACAGCAAGAACCCGAAGCTGAAGTAATCCGAGTTGAAACAAACCTCGTCAACACTCTGTTCACTGCCGTCGATAACGATCGGCACTTCATCACCACCCTCAAAGCAGAAGACATTCGAATATTTGAGAACGATGTCGCGCAGAACATCAGTATCTTTGAACGCGAAACCAACCGGCCACTGGCCCTCGCAATTCTGATCGACACCAGCGAGTCTCAGGTTGGCGTGTTGGAGATAGAGAAACGCGCCGCCAGTGTATTTGTAGATCAGGTGATTCGCCCGAAGATGGACCAGGCGACGGTAATTTCATTCACCGGTGATCCACGAGTCGAACAGGCACTCACCAACGATCGCTCCAGACTGCATGCCGGCATCACGCGCGTCACTCGCGGGCTGTCGCCTGAGAACCAGCACCGCATGGCCAATGATTTGGAGCCCTTACCGAAAGAGCAGGATTCCACCGGGTACACAGGAATTTGGGACGCTGCCTGGGAAACGGTCTCCAACCACCTGGCTCACGCGCCCGAGCGCTCCAGGCGCGCAGTCATTTTGCTGTCAGACGGAGACGATACCAGCAGTACCATCAAGCGACAGGACGTTATCGATTATGCAGTAAAAAACGACGTGGTTATCTATTCGATCGGCATTCGCGATGAACAGTTTCCGCATGGGAAATTGGATTCTGGTGCGCTAAAGAAGGTTTCAGATCGCACCGGAGGTCGCGCTTTCTTTCCATCGAAGTCGGCAGAACTGCAGAACGCCTTCGCCCAAATCGATCAGGAGCTTCGTTCGCAGTATCTGATTGCTTACACTCCTACCAATCCAAACCGGGACGGTTCCTACCGCCGAGTCCGTATCGAGATAGTGAGTCCCGAACTCCGCCGGCATAAAGTCCGCTTGCTGTATCGAGAG
>DATEPF010000294.1:0-9132 GCA_035273325.1 Pyrinomonadaceae bacterium
CTCCTATGCCTCGGATAAGAAACGCCGGATCAAGATCATTGCTCGGTATCAACAATATGAAGGCGCCAACAAGATCGTCGAGCGCGTGGTGGCCGGACATCCCAAGAAAGGACTCATCTGGCACTTTCAGGGTTCCGGCAAGTCTCTGCTGATGCTCTTCGCGGCCCGAAAGCTGAGGCTGCATCCGGCACTGAAGAATCCCACTGTCATAATCGTCGTCGACCGCATCGACCTCGACGTCCAGATATCCAGCACCTTCTACGCTGCAGACACACCAAATCTGATTAAGGCTGAGAGCAGAAGTGAACTCCAAAGATTACTTGCACAAGACGTGCGAAAGATCATCATCACTACGATCTTCAAGTTTGGCGAAGCTGGTGGTGTTCTAAACACCCGCGACAACATCATTGCGATGGTTGACGAGGCGCATCGCACGCAAGAAGGCGACCTCGGCCGCAAGATGCGTGAGGCGCTGCCGAACGCTTTTCTTTTCGGCCTAACCGGGACTCCCATTAACCGAGCTGACCGAAACACCTTCTATGCTTTTGGTTCCGAGGATGATGAGCGCGGCTATCTGAGTCGTTACGGGTTTGAGGAGTCAATACGGGACGGCGCAACCATGCCGCTCCACTTTGAGCCTCGGCTGGTGGAGCTTCACATCGACAAGGAGGCAATTGACCAGGCTTTCAAACAGTTAACCGGGAGCCTCAGCGACCTCGACAAAGATCAGCTTGCGAAGACTGCGGCGAAGTTGGCTGTGTTGGTCAAAGCGCCCGAAAGGATTCAAGCGATCTGCGCTGATATCGCGCGACATTTCCAGGAGAAGGTGGCGCCTGGTGGTTTCGGTGCGCAGGTGGTTGCTTTCGATCGCGCGGCGTGCGTTCTTTACAAGCAGGCTCTCGATGAATATCTGTCTGCCGAGATGTCAGAAATTGTAATGACGGTCAATACCGGCGAGACGGAATATGCACCTTACCGGCGCGACCGAGAGTCAGAAGAAAAACTTCTCGATCGCTTTCGCGATCCTATCGATCCGCTGAAGATTCTGATCGTTACCTCGAAACTCCTGACAGGCTTTGACGCGCCAATCCTGCAAGCGATGTATCTCGACAAGCCTTTGCGCGATCACACTCTCTTACAGGCAATCTGTCGCACGAACCGCCCCTATGGAGAAGCAAAATCACACGGTCTCATCGTGGACTATCTGGGTGTTTTCGATGATGTAGGCAATGCGATTCAGTTTGATGAGGAAGGCATAACGCGGGTCATCAAAAATATTAACCAGCTTATCGGCCGGCTCCCTGAGGCTGTACAGAAATGTTTAGCCTACTTCCCTGCTGTCGACCGCACTGTGGCTGGTTATGAGGGGCTGATTGCAGCGCAAGATTGTTTGCCTAACAACGAGACGCGCGATCGCTTTGCTGGTGACTATAGCTATCTAAGCCGGCTCTGGGAGGCGATCTCGCCGGACCCCACTCTAAGTCAGTTCGAAACCGACTACCGTTGGTTGTCACATGTTTACGAGTCGGTAAGACCATCAACTGGAACTGGAAGGCTCCTTTGGCATGCGCTTGGCGCTAAGACCATTGACTTGATTCACGATAATATCCATGTCGATGCAATAAGGGACGACCTCGAAACCTTGGTAATGGATGCCGATCTTCTCGAAGCAGTGTTGGGAACGCCAGACCCGAACAAGAAGGCAAAGGAGATCGAAATCAAGGTTGCTCGTTGGTTGCGCCGGAGGTTGCATGATCCACGATTCAAGGAGTTGAGCGAACGTCTGGAAGCCCTGAAGCAACGGCATGAGCAGGGATTGTTGGGCAGTATCGAATTTTTGAAAGCTTTGCTTGACCTTGCTCGCGATGTGGTTGCCGCCGACCAGGCTGCAGAGCCAATCGCGGATGAAGAACTGGGCAAGGCCGCGCTAACAGAACTTTTCGAGGAAGTTAAGAACGACCAGACCCCAATCATCGTCGAGCGAGTTGTAAAGGACATTGACGAGATTGTTCGTTATGTACGCTTCGATGGTTGGCAGAACACTCACGCCGGCGAGCGAGAAGTGAAGTTGGCTCTGCGCAAGACGCTTTTTAAATACAAACTCCATCAAGAACAGGAGCTTTTTGATAGGGCTTACGGGTATATCCGGATGTACTACTAAATGTTTCTCGTTCTTTAAACAATTATGCGGTGCATCAAATAGTCTTCTCACATTTAATAATACATAGAGATTTGCATCATTACCCACCTTCCCCGCGACCAGAGCTGGACAACAATTTTGACAACCTAAGAGCGGAATGGATTCAGACTGACCGAGCGAATGCGGGAAGTCGTACCCAATCGCGACTACTACGACAAGTGATTGGCGAGGATTTCTTGAGGATAGGTCTTCAGAGACTTATCCGAATTAGATTCTCTCCCTGAACCTGTTCGGTGATTATTTGCTCGCGAGAAATGGCGTTTTGAAAATCTTTTCTAAATTTATGATGCATTGAGCTCAATACTGCGTCTTTCATTTCTTCTATAGTAGAGTTGACAAAGTGCAAATGCGTGATATCTAGATGCGCCACGTCTTTGGGAATTGAATACTTATTGCTCTCCCGCTCCTCTAACGGAAAAGTATAACCGTCCAGCTTTACAACTGAGGTCCGCATTGTTGGCGAGAGGTTAGCGTGGATGAAATCATTCCTTAACTCAACAATTGACATGTAACGATCTAATTCGTTGTTCTTATACTTGATACTGTCCCCAATGAAACACATGCAGTAGAGTGGGGCTAATCTCAACTTGAGATCAATATTCGCCCTTTGTAGCCCCCTGCGTACACTCTCCTCGTGTAAAACGGTCTTTAGATACAAATCGTAAATTATGTTTAGTAACCCCTCAAACGAAGAAAGAAACAGGAAAAACGATCCTTTACACAAGGCTTCTTTGTCCAAATTATTGGTTGTTGATTCAGCGAGCCCGAGTAGATGCTTCGCTCCAGCTAGGTAGATCTTGAAAGGATTCTGAATTATTTTGAATTTAGATGAATCGGAAGCGCTTTTTGCCTTCTTCGTAAAGTAGTTAGCCCGTTTTCCAATTAGATCAAAGAATTCTCTGCCGATAGATTCAGCGAAGCCAGCATCTGAGTTATTGGCATAGATATCGAGAGTCCAAGAGTATTGATTCCAATCTCCAACGCGTACAAAACCATTTGGAACTTTGAGCTCGTAACACCACTGAATGTTATCAGAGTCCGGGAGCGCGTTTGGGCGGCCAAAGTCGGTTTTAAGGACCATGTAAACCAAATAAGGCGAAAGCTTGTTTTCATGCAAAGATAGAGGTTGTTTGCGCTTACGCGTCTCTGGATCGATATTCGCCAATTTAATGTCGGAAATGTTCATAGCTAAGAAATCGTTGGGCACTAACTTAGTTAGAGCGGCTGATCGTAAAACTCTTGCCCGTCACGTTGACTTTGAAATGACTGTCTTATGAAAGGCATAACATTATCAATATCAGCGAATGACGTGACCTTCAATTCAACATCTCCGTTTCCCCATCTACCAACGTTCGATACGTCTCTCGCGATTCCTAACGAGTCATTTATTTCATGAAACTCAAGGTTGACAATAAGAGTAAGCTGACTTTTCTGAGGGACGATATCAACAAAATTCGTGTCAGCTTTATAAGCTATATAGCGTTTCAGAACCTCTTCGCGAACCGACGAATCTAAATTTAGGATACGTTTACGTAGCTCCTCGAACAACTCAAGCATCGGAGATTTGATTGCATGGGCTTCTATTGAATAGGTCTTCCCGGTAGTTACTCTTGCATACCTCTCAAGGACCGCTGGTGGTAACGCGGGATAAGCCCATATCTCCACGGCGTGTTGAGCCAAGGATAAGGCCCGTTGATGGATCGCTGTTTCGTCCCACCGTTCAAGATCTGCTAGTCCGCGGTTTAACTGTAACGGACTATCTGCGAAGCCTCCTTTCATAGATTGCTTCTCTCTGAAAGAACGGTCCCCAAGCTCTGCGTTGTAGCCCGTAAGTGTCAGATTGCCCATCGTATGCAAATATTTTAGCTGGATCTCTCTCCACACAGGGCCAAGATCTCTTTGCCATTCGGCCGAGAGGAGCGGTTTTTGTGGCATGATATGTTCGATGGTGTAAGATTCCACTTCAATTTTTTCTTTCCTACCATTATTCTCTAGTTTGCGAAGAAGGTAATTTCTATTGCGCAAACTATAAACATCTTTCACAACAAACTCGCGCATGAACTCGCCGTTCGTCGGAAAGCGTCTGTAGGACTCCTTATTAGAAAAAGCTGCCTTTAATGATTCGAGATAGGCATCTTTATTTATTTCTTTCATTAAATTCGCAAACGTCTTATTGAGTGAGTTGGTCAGAACTCCGCAGATCACTCGTCGAAAGACATAGCTCTCGACTAGTTTTAAGATTTCAAGGAACTCTGAACGGTCCAAGTGGGCATTATCGTAATCATCATAAACTTCCATCAGAAACGGATATGCAACATCCACCCTCAGGGTGTTGATATCATTAAGCACTTCGTTAATCTCTTCATCTTTATCTCTATGAAAAGCTAGCCTTACGAAGTACTTCGAATAGCGGTAAATATCGGCGAGGACCTCATGAATTGAAAGGCCAACTTGAGATTGGACATACGTCTTAAACACTGAGTAAACATCTCCGATATTGGGAATTGTGCCCGTCTTAATCGTCAAATAGTCTCGCACAAAGCGATCAAATGGCGCTGCGTGTTCTGCTGCATGTCCAAAACTCTGTTCCATCGGAAACCAATACCGGGTGTACAGATCGTTCTGGTCCTGGGTCTCCAATCCCATCAAGATGTAGTTCCGAATTAAGTCTGCCTGGGAAAGCTGTAAGCCAGTGGAATTAAGGCTTTCAAAGATCAACTGCGGGTTATCACGCTCGCGGTCCAATGAAATATCAACCACAAGCATTTTCCCAAGTCCTTGATAGACCACGTTCAGATCCAGAGCGGGCGTCCGAAGCTGCTCAAGGAAGAATCGGTAATTCTCCTTTAATCGGATTGAAGGAACAGTTGGAGGATCACGATCATCGATAATTGATTTTAATGTTTCTTTGTCACTCTGAGTTAATACCAATTTGTAATGAAGGTCTGCCTCTTCGTCGGGGTTAATCAAGTAATAATTGCTAACTTTCTTACGAGAAATATCCAACACAGCTTGGCGTTCCTCAATAACTTTTCCAAAGGCCGATAATAGCAATGACACAGTCGTAATTCGTTGTTGTCCGTCAATTACCAAAAGCTGAGGAACTGCCGAAACCTGGTACAGGCCACGTTCTATATACACAATGGATCCGACAAAGTGCGCGGAGAGGCTCTCATCAGCACCAGCGCGGGTAATGTCGTCCCATAGCTGCCGGCACTGTGAGAGGTTCCAACTATAGGTCCGCTGATAAATTGGAATGATGAACTGTTTTATTCCTTGTAGAAATGGAAGAAATTTGGTTTCGGTTGCCTTCACGGGTTGATCTCCCTTAGAAAAAATGTGTACCTCTTGTGTTTTGAATCCTGCTAATCCTGACATTTACACTTCTAATTACACATGCTGCGGTCGACGTAGACTTTGCGGCCGGAGGCGGTGATGTAATAACAGCCGCCGCGGGGGCCGCGGATGTAACCGGAATTCGAACTGCTGCTGCGCGGTGTGTGGCTGCCTGACGGACCGGAATACCGGGGTGTGTAATCAGGCGTTATGGTTTGTTCGGATAATCGGGGAGATGGAGTAGATGCGATTACGAACTCAAGTGTGTCGCCGTGCATCCAGCCGACGCGGTTGCCGATGCGGACGACGTACCAGGGAAGCTTTTCGTCGAGTATCTTGACCAGGCTTTCGTCGGGTACTTCGAGTATCGAGGTACTGGTGACGTTGGGCATGTCGCGCAGGTTTGCGTTTTCAGAAATTACGCGAGCGTATCGATACGTTTGTGCGGTTGCTAACAGTTGAAGTGTGACGATTAGAACAGCGATAGCAAGTAAGCGGTACTTCATTGTGAGACTCCCGAGGTTGAGGGTGAAACGGTGAGCGCGCTTTATACACCGGCATCGAATGGAGATGCAAGAAGTTTAGTATTCGTGGAAAAGTCCAATGTCGAATGTCCAATGTCCAATGTCAGGAATCCAATTCAGGCGTGAATCGGCAGTGGGCTCATCGGCAATATAGAGGTTGCAGACGCACAAAACGAGGCGCAGCCTCAGAGTTCTTTTCGGGACTGAACGGAAAGGCAGAGCCTTTCCGCACGGGATGCGGCGAAGCCGCTTAAACTCTTGACATCACCTCGCTTTGGGAGTAACTAGGGGTCGCAGCAAAGCTTCCAAGTGCGTTCCTCAACGCCTCTTAAGCCCGCTTGGTGGTCCTTTCAGTCAACGAAACAAAGCGGGTCAGTGAAAAGTTGGGCTTTGCCCCAAAAGTCGAATTCAACACGTTTCGTGTAATTCGTGGATCCGTTTTTTAGGCTGCAAGAGTACGATCCACGAAATACACGAAACACACGAAATAACACGAACGTCCTCGTTCGACTTTTGAGGCAAAGCCAAAAAGTTGCCAGGTGCTGGGCCATGGCCGACGAACTCCACACAGCCACTCCTAATCACGCGCCCCCGGCGCCAGCGGCCGCAAGCGACAACGCCGGCGCAGCCGCTACTGAGGGTGCGGGTGCGGGTGCCGGTGCGACTGCGGGTGCCGGTGCGGTTGCCGGTGCGGTTATCAATCCAAATCAGGTGAGTGGGGCCAAGACCCAATCTGGGGTTGTCGATTACTTTCCGATCTCAAACAGAGTTCCGATACAAGTCTTTGTTGAAGAATCGATCGGACAAAGAGTTGGACACTGGGGGCCAGTCTTTATCGGGTTTCTTTCATTCCTGCTCGCAGCGGTTATTGCTGTCAACGCGTATTTCCTGAACCAGCGACAGATCGCGTTGCAGGAACAGCAAAATGAATTGACTCGCAAGCAAAACGAGTTACACGCCGCGCAGAGCAAAGCGCAACTGGCCGACATGCGCTTCAAGTTTCTGAACGACCTTACCGACCCGGACGAGAACAAGAAAACATCTGCGGAACTCAGTTTGGCAAGTCACGGTGTGAACGCTCTGCCCGTTATTCATTTCGCGCTCGGTGTCGAGCAACCAGACATCCGCGATAGCGCGGTTAACGTTGTTAAGAGAATGTTTCAGGCGGCATCGATTGCAGAGCGGAAAGAAATACTTGATGCCTTGACGGCTGACTTTAGTTCGCCAAACAAGTTGCTGCATGCCGGAATCGTTCAGAGCCTGGTGACAATCCAACCAATGCTGAACGCGGATGAATCCAGGTTAATAACCAAAGTTCTGGATGAGCGCTTTCCGCCGGAAACAGTTTGTGCCGATCCCGAGGGCAGAAGTTTGGTGAAGCATCTGGCGAGATTCTTTCCAATTAAGGATGCTGCGTCGCTTCCACACTTAATGAAGATTGCGAGTTGTCCCCGCTGTGGCGATGCCTGGTCGCAGGCAATGATTCGGCTCAAGAGCGCGGCCAACATATTGCCCAATGAGAAGCGTCATGAATTGGCCATACAGTTAGATTCGATTGAGAAAGAAGCAATGAAGGACCTGAGAACGAAAGTAACCGACGAAGATCTCGAGAGCGGTGGCTTTCAGGTCTTCTACGATGACAGTGGTTCTGGTTCGCTGGCGTTCGAAGACTTCGAGAAGCGAGTGGCGGAGGAGTTTCGACAGCTCCGTGAGTATCTGAAACAGAAGTGAGGGTAAAGAAATGTCACCTATTACATACAAGAGTCGTTCACTGCTGTTAGCAGTCAGGGTTTCGTTGTTTCTGCTTTTGTTGTCCCTTGCTCAAACGACTACACGCGCGCAAGCGGCAGCAGAAGGCGATGCCTCGTTGCGAGGCAAGGCCCTCGTCAATCAAAGTGTTGCGGTCGCAGGAGTAAGAGTGGTGCTGGTCCGAACTGATAAAGACCGGGCTGCAGGAAACCCTGTACCAGCAATAGCCAACGATCAAACTGGTGATTATCGCATCGGACAGATCGTTCCCGGCTCGTACGACTTAAGGGCCTCAGGTAAGGAAATTAAACCCTTTAAAAAAGGCGTGGTCGTTGCCCCCGGCAACAGCAACGAGGTCCATCTCGATCTCAAGCGCGCCGGGAAACGCACAAAAGTGCGTGGCAAAATTAAGGATGGTAAGAATCGTGTCCAACCGAATCAGGACATTAAAGCTTACCCGGCCATTATGCCACCCGAAGTTTGTCCGCTTTGCTACGTTACCCAGGCTACATCAGACGAGTCGGGCGAAGTTGTTTTTGAGGACTTGGAAAGCTCTGAAAGTTACGTCTTCGCGATCAGCATGAAGGAAGAAAAGGGTGAACAATTTGTTACCAGCGGCACGATGACGTTGGGAGGCGGCGAACAAAACACAATCGCGTTTAGCTTCGACAATAATTCCACATCCGGAAAAGCCCTGATAGCCTCGTTTGTGGACGATCTTGCATCCCCTGCATCGCCTGGTTTTGGAAGCAAGCCTTTTCGGCCCACTTACGCTTTTGGAAAGTGGAGGCCCGAGTTGTATGAACTGAAAGGGTCTACAGTACTCAGGTTTCCCGCCGGTAGCTCGGAATTATCTGCTGAGGTAAAAGAGCGACTCGATAACATCATTGTTCGGTGGAAAGCTTCTCCAAACGGCTTTGTAGGATTAAAGGCCATGGATAGCGAAAGTTTTCCTCAGTGGGTCACGGATAGTCAGCAAAAAGTCATCGTGAACTACCTGATGACGGGTCATCAAGTTCCACTCGACAGGATACTGTTAGCCGACTATGCGGCAGCGACAGGTGTGGTGACGGCAACAAGTCAGCCCACAATCCGAATCTTTGAGGTGGTTTTGCTTGCAGACAAATCACCACCAAAGCCGTAGAGATTCAAGCAAGTCTGTTAGAAAAATAACAGTTTGCGTTCCGAGGTGAGATGTAGCGCATACTGTTAACTTGCGCGCTTGCTCCAGAGCGACGACAAGCTGAAGCATGTCGAACACACGCCGACGCAAACTAACAGTTTGCGTTACGAAATTGGCGGCTGCGTCGCCGGGGGTTCGTC
>DATEPF010000295.1:0-3857 GCA_035273325.1 Pyrinomonadaceae bacterium
CCTTGAACGATCCTGGTAAATGGCGTCAGGATCCGATCAGTCTAATCCCGCTCGCGCTCGGCGCATACTGGGGTCAGGTCACGCCGTTCGTCATGGAGAGTGCTTCCCAATTTCGTACGCCGCCACCGCCGGCGATGGAAAGCGCCGAATATGCGGCGGCCTATGAAGAAGTGCAGCGACTCGGAGGCGATGGTCTAACAACGGCGACCGAGCGGACTCCGGAGCAAACAGAAATCGGCATCTACTGGGCGTACGATGGAACTCCGAGCTTGTGCGCACCGCCGCGGCTTTACAACCAGATCGCGGTACAGATCGCCGGGCAGATGCGCTCAAACTACATCGAGACGGCGCGGCTGCTGGCACTCCTAAACCTGGGCTTGGCTGATGGTGGACTGGCTGCGTGGGAGTCAAAGTACTTTTATAATTTCTGGCGGCCCATCACTGGTATCCGCGAATCCGATCCCGGCACCGGACCGAGCGGCTTAGGTGATGGCAACGCAGCTACGATAGGAGATCCAACCTTTTCACCACTCGGAGCTCCGGCCAGTAATCTGACAGGTCCAAACTTCACGCCGCCATTTCCCGCGTATCCTTCTGGTCACGCAGTTTTCGGCGGCGTGACATTCGAGATATTGCGCAACTTCTACGGGCGTGACGACATCGCCTTCACTTTCATCTCGGATGAGTTGAACGGCGTCACTGTCGACAACGGCGGTGTGCCGCGTCCACTCACACCGCGCAGTTTCACATCCTTCTCGCAAGCCGAAGAGGAGAACGGCCAAAGCCGAATCTACCTGGGCATCCACTGGTCGTTTGATAAAACTGAAGGCATCACGCAAGGACGTCAGGTGGCAGACTACATTTTCGAAAACGCATTCACTCCTCTCCGAGGCAAACCGTAACACCTGTAACGCAAACTGTTAGTTTGCGCAGGTTAATTACCCTTCTTGATCGATTGGACGCGCCCGTAATTTACTGGGACCGCGGGCGTCCCGCCCGCACTGAGCGAAGCGAACTGTTTGATATTATTTTCGTGAATTTGGTGGATCGTTCTTCAACACTGAGAAACGGCGATCCACAGAACAACCAACGGGTCTCAACCCACGGGCTCTCCCCCTTCCGCTCAGTGGACCAAAATGGTTGGGGCTACGCTCCGTGTAATGATGCTTTTCTCACCATTCCTACGCGTTACTAGATGAACTGGCAGGGGCGCCGGACAACAACAACCGGGGTGGGAACATAAGGAACATGCTTCCTCGCAAGCATAGATGGCCCCGACGTACTCACCTTCTCACCCGAAAGGCAATGAAAGACCAATGAAAACCAAACTCACATTAACGATGACAACCCTGGTAATGCTGATCGTAGCCGGAGGAATACTTAGTTCAAATGCGACTCCCCTGCTCGATGATCTCACCAACCCACATTACAAGGGTGGTTCAACATTCAACCTCGTCGGTGTTGGTCCTAACGTCGCGCGTTGCGGTGCATTCCCGGAAAACGTTGAACTCTCCTTCTCAGGCTCAGGCATCGACACCGAGGGCGGTTACAACACGGCCGTGTTCTCAGCGTGCACCAATACCACCACCAATCTCGTTTTCGATTTGAAGGCGATTGATACGTATGTTCCGTCAGGTGATCAAGTCTTTATCGAAGGCGACTCGTTCGTGCAGACGTTTAACCCTGCCAACTGTGTGGCTACCAACGCCCATGGTGTTCCCTTTCGCGTCGCCGGTGGAACTGGCGCGTACGCTGGTGCAACCGGCACCGGGCGTTTCCACATCACTAGCAACGTCACCGCTTGCAACGGACTCGTCCTACCCGCGCAGGTTTGGTTTGAAGGCGTGATCAAGCGGGCGCAGTAAAAGTTTGGTGGCCGCTTAACCGCGTATGAGCGCGCCAAAGCCTTAGCCGCGGATTACGCGGATAAACGCGGATTAGAAAGAGGAAGCCCGCTCGAACAACATCGAGCGGGCTTTCATTTTAATGACTTCGCTTCGTCTTATCCGTTGATCGCTTTTTCTGATCCGCGTTTATCCGCGTTCATCCGCGGCTAATTATTCCTAATCACAATCGGCTCACCAAACCCCAACTCCTTCAACCTTGGCAGCTGAGTCTTCGCATCACCGACCACCAACCAGATCATCTTCTCTTCATCAAGATACTTCTCAGCCAGCGCACGAATCTGCTCAACAGTCATTCGTTTAACAATCGCTTCCCGTTCCTTCACATAGTCATACTTCCAACCATACTTCCCAATATTGTCGAGCATCGCTAGCTTCGCTTCCGCGGTTTCAAACGCGCGCGCATTACCTTTAATCAATGCCCCTTTAGTGGTTTCTAAATCAGCGGCCGAGAAAGTTGTTGGATACTCGTGCAGAATACTTTTAACCAACTGCGCAGATTCGAGCGTTACATTAGTCCGTACACCACTCGCAATCGTGAACGCACCAGGACTATGCGTACCTGCAAAGCCGGAGTTAATGCCGTACGTGTATCCCTTACCCTCTCGCAACTCCTGCGTCAGACGCGAAGCAAAACTTCCGCCGCCCAGTATGTAATTCATCACAAACGCCGGATAGAAATCCTTATCCGTCTGGGCCAACGCTGGATAACCAACCCGTACGATGGATTGTTTCGCGTCAGGGACATCGACAAAGTAAACCTGCGATTTAGCGGGAGCCGCGGGAGTCTGGTAACTGGGAATATCAACCACTTTACTCTTCCACTTAGTTTCAAGCGCTTTAAGTGAACTGGTAATTTTGGTCCGGTCCAGAGCTCCCACCACATTCATCCGCGCAACGGTCGGCGAAAGGGCCTTCGAATAGAAGGCTTTTAAATCGTCGAGGGTAATCGCATTAACCGAATCTATAGTTCCCAGAATACTGCGCGACCGGATGTTGTCTTTGCCGTAGATCAGCAGCCGGTAATGATTGTCAGCGACGGCGTTAGGGTTCGCTTGCTGTTGCCGGATCTGACTAATCACGCTCGCCTTAACCAGATCAAATTCCTTCGGATCCCAACGCGGCTCAAGCAATATCTCCTCAACCAACGCCAGCGTCGCATCGTAATTCTTCGCCAGCGTGTTGACTCTGATACGAACATTCTCAGTCGATGCAGTGACACTTATCGTCGCTCCGAGTTGCTGTATCGCTTCTTCGAGTTCGAGTGGCGTCTTCGTGGCAGTGCCCTGCGTCAACATCCGCGCCATCATGTTTGCCACGCCGACTTTGTTAATGTCTTCCAGCAGCTGGCCGCCGTCAATCACAATATCGAACTGCATCAGGGGAACTTCTGTGTTCTGAATACCCAAAACACGCAGACCATTGGTCAGTTTGGTTTCCCAGATCGCCGGAATCTTGACTTCAGGCGCTGGTCCAAACGGTGGCTCCACACTGCGGTCAAACGACGAAGGCGTTTTCTGATAAGTCGCCTGCGCACTCGGATCAACTGCCTGTTCAGCGCCCTGAACAATCTTCTCTTCGACGACATCGGCCTTAGTCGAACCTTCCAGCGCGAGTGCGAGTTTGCCTTTCGGAACAAAGCTAGTGGTTACGTAAGGTTTGTTCTTGATGTATTTGTTATAGACGCGCATCACGTCAGCCGGCGTGACCGCCAGAATGTTTTGAATGTCCTTCGAGACAAACCCGGGGTCATTTGCGAAGATGTTGTATTGCGCGAGTTGGAAACCTTTTCCGAGCACGCTTGAGAGACCATTGTAAAAACGCGTTTCCTGCCCGGCCTTGATTCGGTTCAGGTCCTTTTCGGAGATACCTTCCTTCTCAAACTTCGCAAACGCTTCATCGAATGCTTTCGAAACTTCATCGAGATCCTTGTCGGCAAACGCGCGTACGCCG
>DATEPF010000296.1:0-13796 GCA_035273325.1 Pyrinomonadaceae bacterium
GCGCTACATTCCAAACTCGCCTGAAGAGCGGGCCGAAATGCTTCACCAAATCGGCGTCGGCTCAGCAGCAGAACTGTTCGATTCAATTCCCAAAGATTTACGCCTTTCGCGAGATCTCAAAACGCCGGCAGCGCTTTCGGAGATCGAGTTACTGGCCGGCTTTGAAGATTTGGCTAAGCGCAATATTGGGGCTGGTCGACCCAGCTTTCTGGGCGCGGGCGCGTATCAGCACTACAGCCCTACTGTCGTAGACCACATAATTTCGCGCTCCGAATTTTTCACTGCGTATACGCCGTACCAGCCGGAAATCTCACAAGGCACACTACAGGCAATCTTCGAATTCCAGACACTGGTCTGCCAGTTAACTGGAATGGAACTCGCGAACGCGTCAATGTACGACGGGTCGACCGCGCTCGCGGAAGCCGTACTCATGGCTGAACGGGTAACGAAGCGGTCGCGCGTGGTGGCCTGCGGCGCAATTCATCCTGAGTATCTCGAAGTTATAAACACTTACGTGCAGCATGCCGGAATCGAGTTGGTCCATGCAGACGCCGACCCCGAAACGGGCCAGGCGCCGGCAAACGTCGCTGATCTATTAAACGACAAGACAGCTGCGTTGGTGGTCCAGTCACCAAACTTCTTTGGTTGCATCGAAGACGTCGCGACTCTTGCTCAGAAGGCACACGCCGTCGGCGCTTTAATGGTGGTGGCAGTAACTGAGGCGATTTCATTGGGGCTACTGAAATCGCCCGGGGCGTGTGGCGCCGACATCGTCGTTGCCGAAGGACAATCGTTTGGCGTCCCTGTTTCGTTTGGCGGACCGTACGTCGGATTGTTTGCCACGCTTGATAAATACGCGCGCCAGATACCGGGAAGGCTGGTTGGTGAGGCGTATGACAAGCAAGGCCGCAGAGGCTTCGTATTGACGCTGGCTACGCGCGAGCAACACATTCGTCGCGAAAAGGCTACGTCAAATATTTGCACCAACGAAGGACTGATCGCTTTAGCTGCAACTGTCTATCTCGAAACCATGGGCCGGCAGGGACTGCGTGAGGTCGCCGAGCAGTGTGCGCAAAAAGCTGCGTGCACGGCGAAGCGCATCGCCGCCATACCTGGATTCTCGATTCGACACACCGCGCCGCGTTTCAATGAATTCGTCGTCACTGCACCAGTGCCAGCGAAAGACCTGTTGTCGCGGCTCGCCTCTGAACGAAACGTGACGGGTGGGCTCGCGTTGTCACGTTACTTCAAAGACAAGCCGAATGAGTTTCTGGTTTGTGTGACAGAGTTGAATACGAAAGTGCAGATCGATGAACTTGTAGACGGACTTGGGTCAGCAACGAAAGAGTAATGAAATACTGGTTTCTATTGTTAATTGTGTGCCTGTTCGTCTTCGTTGAAGGACGAACTTGTTTCGCTCAACAGGCCGCAACGCGGAAACCAATAACCAAACCGGACGGACGCGATGCGCATGCGATTTGTCCAACAGTTAGCGTTTCATGTCCGGCGGATCCACTTTTGAATGAACTTGAATTCACGGCGACGGTCACTGGCGGAGATCCGAATGTAACCCCCACTTACCATTGGCAAGTCGCCAATGGCGAGATCATAGCCGGCCAGGAGACACCTGCAATAAGAGTTAAGCGGGAGCCGTGTCAGAATGTCACCGCAACGCTCCGCATTAGTGGCTTTGACACTATTTGTTCACGAACGGCGTCTTGTTCTACGACAATCTGTCACACCCTTCCGCCGCCGAAGAAAGTTGATTCGTACGGCCTGATTCCATTCGACCAGGTTAGACGCAAACTGGATCTATTTGCTGTGGCCCTCAAGAAGCAGCCCGGCGCGATGGGTTACATTCGTTTCAGTCGTCCTAAGAATAACTTGGACGAAGTTCAGAAGGCTGCAGAGGAAGCTAAACAATACCTTGTTGAAAGGTTTGATATCGAGAAAGACGGAATCCGTATTGACGACGGCGGAACCCGGGAAGAATTTATGATTGAGTTGTGGCTGATACCGCTAGGTTCGTACTTACCCAAAGTTTCGCCAAACATAAATTCACCGAAGAATTAGTATAACGACGTCCGCGAAGATGTAACTTCGCTGCTCAAACATGAAGTCTGAAATCACCAAAGTCACAAACCACATCAACCCTAACGAGGCGCTGATTTTTGAGCGCTCACAAACTGGCCGTGTCGGTTATCGCTTGCCTCCCCTTGATGTCGAAGAACAACCAATTGAGAAGCTGGTGCCAAGTCAATTCCTGCGAGACGACAATCTCGAAGGCGTACCTGAAGTTAGCGAAGTAGACGTGATCAGGCATTTCGTGCGGATGTCGACCTGGAATTATTCGATCGATCAAGGCATGTATCCGTTGGGTTCGTGCACGATGAAGTACAACTCGCGACTCAACGAAAAAGTGGCGCGCATTCCTGGCTTTGCAAACCTGCATCCGCTCAGCACAGATGAAGATGCGCAGGGCGCTCTCGCGGTCATTCACCAACTGCAGGAACACCTTGCCGAAATCACCGGATTGCCCGGCGTTTCTCTCCAACCTGCCGCCGGCGCGCACGGTGAAATGACCGGCGTCATGATCATTCGCGCTTTCATCGACGCACGCGACGGCGCTGAAGCTTCGGCAAAACGCCGCACCATGTTGATCCCCGACTCGGCGCATGGCACCAATCCTGCCTCCGCACACCTGTCCGGATTCTCAGTGAAGACAATTCGCTCCACCAGCGAAGGGTTCACCGATTTGGACCACTTGCGGGAATTATGTGCTCACGGCGACGTTGCGGGGCTGATGCTTACCAACCCGAATACTTTGGGTCTATTCGAAAAAAACATTCAGCAGATTTGCCGGATCGTGCATGAGGCGGGTGGGCTCGTTTACATGGATGGCGCAAACATGAATGCACTCGTGGGAGTCGCGCGCCCCGGTGATATGGGCGTCGATGTAATTCACCTGAACCTGCACAAGACGTTCTCAACGCCGCACGGCGGTGGGGGCCCGGGCTGTGGCCCATGCTGCTGTACGGCTGAGCTGGAACCGTTTCTTCCAGTTCCGCGCATCGTCAAAGAGGCTGACAACTTTAAACTCGATTTCAACTACCAACAATCGATCGGGCGCGTTAAAGCTTTCTTCGGCAACTATGGAATGATGCTGCGCGCGCTCGCCTACATTCAAACACACGGATTTGACGGACTGCGCGAAGCCACCGAAGCCGCTGTCCTCAATGCGCGTTACATCGCGCATGGTCTGACAAGCGACTACGACAAGCCATTCAGCGCGGCGCCAATGCACGAAGTGGTTTTCACTGACAAGAAGCAGACGCAAAAAGGTGTGCACACGCTCGACATTGCCAAACGCCTGATCGACTACGGTTTTCACCCGATGACGATTTACTTCCCCTTGATTGTGCCGGGCGCGATGTTGATTGAACCAACTGAGTCGGTAGGAAGACAGGAACTGGATCAGTTTATAGAAGCGATGAGATCCATTGCGCGCGAGGCTGTGGAGGATCCGGAGTTAGTTTTAAACGCACCGCATACAACGCGTATTGGTAGGCTGGATGAAGCAGCCGCAGCGCGGCGACCGGTCTTGCGTTGGAAACCTAAACAAGCGGCGACTGCGGGTTAGTCTCCTGTTTCGTGTAATTCGTGTGTTTCGTGGATCGCTTTTTAGGCGTCAGCGAGAAAGACAATCCACGAATTACACGAACTTAGCGTTGTTCGGGACTTGAAGCAGCGCCATTCTCTTCACCACGCGACCGCCCACCAGGTGTTCCTCGACAATTTCTTTAACGTCGCCAGCTCTCACCTGGGCGTACCAAATCCCGTCTGGATAGACCATCACCGCAGCGCCAATTGCACAAAAACCAACTGAGCCGCACTCGGTAACGATGACACTCCCGTGAGGGTTTTTTCCTTTCTTCGCTTTGCCGAACAATAATCCACGCTCTTTTAGTTCGTGTTCAAACTCGTGCTTCACCTGAGCACTTTCGACGGCCGAACAGGACTTTCCTGTGCAAACGAATACATGGTGGCGTATTGGCGCCCCAATTACTGGCGCCAGGTTTTTCAGGCTTTCCTCTACACAAACAATAGAATTATCAGACATGAAAACAGTTAAAACTTCCTTTTGCGTCTATGTTAACACCGGAGACCGTCTGACGCAGTTAGAGTGAGGGTTGAGACATTTAGGGTAGTTTCGTGTCATTCGTGGATCGTCTTTTAGTCGGGCTAAAAACGATCCACGAAATACACTAAACAAGTCCCAAAACTTACCAGCGTAATCTTTTGCTAGCCTTCAGATTACATTGTAGAATGACGCCCACAAAGGGCGACCGCTCCGAAAGACCGCGAGGGTTTGAGCGGTCTGGAGAGGTCGCCCAAATTCGTGTAGCGAATTTCCTTGCGACGCTTTTATGGCAACCGGCCTAGTAATTCACATCTCTTCGGGCAAAGATAAACATACCGAAGTTTTAACCGAAGAACGTATTCGGATCGGCAATTGCGACGACTGCGAAGTGCGTCTTCGTTCGTCGGTCCTGCCTGCGTCTGCTAACAATTCACCAATACTCGAGCTCACGCGTTCGAACGGATTCTACAAAGTCACAGCGCTCGATAACGCTTTTCCGTTCACACACAACGGCCAACCACTGCAAAACGAGTCGGCAATTGAAGATGGCGACGAAGTTGCGCTGGCAGACTCGCAATTAGCTTTTCAGTTCTTCCCCATTCGCTCGCTTCCGGCGGTCATCCATCCGCGACCAGACACCCAGGTAGCCCCTTTTATCGAGCAGGCAGCCATCGAATCAGCAGCCACCGCTCGACGCGACGATGCAAAGGTCTTCCTGCGCGAGTTCACACGCGAACTGGTTCGTGAAATCAATCCCAGCACCAAGTTTATTACCCTCGCGATGGCGGTCCTTTTGGTTGGAGGAATGCTGTACATCGGGTTCTCAATGTACAAGGAGCTGCAGCGCACTCGCCGGCTAATTGACGAACAACGGGCGCAACTCACTGAGTCTCAGAAGCAAGCTGCGCTGATGAACCAGACACTGGCAGACAACGTGCGATCCAACAGGGAGATTCGCGATAGTCTTTCACTCGCAGTAAAGCTTCGCAGTGATTACGGCAGCGGCGTTTGCCTGATTGCGGGCTCGTTCTATTTCGTGGAAGCAGGCACCGGCCGGCCACTTCGATATCCTGAAGCGCAGATGGGAGAATCGGGCGCCGCCGTGCAATCGACCGATGAACCAACCACGCTCACGCCTGAAGGCAACGCGGCAGTGGCAGAGTTTGAGTTTGTGGGCACCGGATTTTACACCGGCGGTGGATACGTGTTGACCAACCGCCACATCGCGCAGCCCTGGCTCGCAGACGATCGGGCGCAGAGTTTGAGCAGCAGCGTGCGTGGCCAACCCCGGCTGAAAAAACTAAACGCTTATTTCCCTGAACACTCGCAACCGGTTCCGCTGAAGTTCAAAGTAGCCGGTACGCGCGACGACGTAGCCGTAGTCACTCTTGATTTGAAAGAGCTACCTACTGATATTCCCGTGTTGCCACTTGAAGCAGATAAAAACTCCGTCGCGGTAGGCAAGACCGTCGTCATGATGGGCTATCCACATGGACCAGACCGCCTGCTGGCGCTGCTTGACGACGCCGAATCGCGAGGCATCCAGCAACGGTACGGAACGCTCGACGCGCTGCTTGGTTATCTCGCTGAGAAACGGCGCATCCAACCGCTGACGACGCAGGGCAACATCACTGATCTCGAAGTCCGGCGAATTTCTTACGACGCACGGACGGCTGAGGGTGGCAGCGGTGCGCCGTTGTTTGGACCAACCGGCCGCGTGATTGGGGTTAACTTCGCAGTCTTCCCCGGAAACCAGGCGTCAAATTTCGCAGTTCCCATCCAATTCGGCGTCAGTCTACTCGAGCGTGCCGGCTGGAAAGCTCCGCCCGAGGCAAATACGACTGAAGAAACCGCACCAGCTCCCACCAAATAGACAACGTCGTGTTATTTCGTGTAATTCGTGGGTCGTTGTTAGCTGCATAAGAGCGATCCACGAATCACACGAAATGACCTAAGGTTGTGCTCTAAACGTCTCCGCTTTTGTCGGAATGACGACAGATTCAACTGATGATATATTTCTATCTTCACGCTCTTTCGGTGGTATGAACCTTGCTGAGAACATTTGGCAAGTAAACAGTCTGAGCAAAAATAGCGTCTAACAGATATGCACTGCAGCAAGATGAGTTCACCAGAAGGAAACGAGCGCGTTTGAAAATTTCCCAGAGACACCGAAAGATGCCTCTCCACCCCCGGCGCCCCCATCTCAAGACCAGCATGTTGGTCCTGTTAGTCGTCGCGCCCCTATTAGTTACAATTCCGGTCTCAGCGGTCCGTACTAACGCACAAACTGCAACTCCCGCGACCCCCACGGCGCCAGACCTTTTTAGAATGGAGCGAACTCCGATCGACGGGGGCGCTGAGCTCATAACAATCCATGGCAAGTTGGATGGGATCGCAAACGCCGAAGATAATTGGGCGCCACTGGTAAGTGTGCTGCGGGACACACTGGGCGACGCGAACCACGAAAACGATCGGCTACGCTACGTTTGGCCACTCACCTACACCCGGCCAACGCTGGGTCAGCGTGTATCGAGCGCAATCCCCTTCTTATATTCGCGTGTCGGTAATAAGAAAAAGACTAACGCAGAGGCGCCGCCGCCGGTCCTCGATCTTGCGGCCGCGGATCGAGACGTCTGGAACACGATCTTCTGGACCGCGCTTCAGAGTCTCCTGCTCGATACCTATGGCGCACCATTAAAAGCGTCAAGTCGTTCCTACCGGCAAAACATCTCTAACTATCGCAAGTCGCACGTTATTCGCGCTCTCTCAGTGCTGACGCTTTACCAGGCGGTCCAGGGTGAACAAGCGTTTTCGCCGACAGAGCTTTCAGAAATACAAGCCCGTTTGATGCTGACTGATAAACCGTTCGGCGGCCTCATGGACACACTGCGGCTTGAGGAGTATTACGAAAAGACGGCATCACAGAACCACGATGAGCGCGGACACAACTGGGAGCTGTTGAGACAACGCGCCGAGGCCGAGTCGCTTTACTTCGAGCCTTTGCAAATGCCCGACGGTAACGCGACCCACGCTTTACTCTGGGTCTCCAAGACGGATCTCGCCTCGCAACAGGGAAAGTCTTACGAGAAACGCTTTCTTAATATCGACAACCCGTGGACTGACAAACGACTCTTGAGATGGCAAGGCCATTCAGAGACTCGCTACTTCGATTCCGAAAGCCGGCTGGTGAACGCCGACACACCCGGCGGGCGTCCGGTGGAGATGATCCCGCTGGCGCTTTATGGTTTGGACCACCCGAAGATACCGGTCCTGTTGGTCGACTTTAGAGACGGCCTGAATCCGAAGAAACGCGAGATGTCTCGCCGCGCGCTTCAGGACGTAACCAACAATGTGTTGTCGCTGTCCAGTTTTAGCAGCGTGTCCTACTTTCTCGGTCGGACGGTTTACGACTTCGCCACCGGACGCCGCGGCATGGACATTAACCAGCCATCGCGCCTGCGAACTTATTCGCAGTTAAAACTCCTGCTTTCTCTCGACGGATCCATGCGGCCCAAACTGCGGAAAGAAGTAAGCTCGCGTCTGGAAAAAGTTGCGATCAATCCGTTGGAAAATGATCTCGAAACTGAAACCAGTCTGGCGCGACAACAATACAAAGCGCTTTTGGAATATGCGCGTTCTGCTGATGGCTTGCCCGCAAAGTTAGACCGCGATCGACGCGCCGAGATGGTGCCGCTGAGACATGGAAAGGTGGAACGTACACTGTTCCGGGTCGGCAACATTCTTACGTTCGGCAAGTATACGCATCGCGAGGAAGCGGAACCGGAGATGGAAGCGCGGCTTAACGTCGCACGACGCTTGAACTATCACACGCGTTTTCTGCGTGAGGTTGCCCAATCCGGGCCACGGATTGACGTGGCGTGGAACCTGGACGAAGTCAGACGTTCGCTACGGTTCGTCGCCGATCAGGGTCCACTCGCCAACGGCCGCGCCGTAGTTGCTACCGCAAAAATATTCGATCGCACCGATGACGATGAGACCCGGCGTATTTGTATTGAGTCGCTGGCCCGCATCGGCAACCCCAAAGCGCGCAAAGAACTGATAAGGATCTCCCGCAATTCGGATTTAGCCCCGGCGTGGAAAGACCTGATTACCGCCTCCCTCAACAATCCACGACCAGCAGGGCCGCTGGCCGCCTCGGTAAACATCGGCACTGACGAAGCCGCACGGCAGCAGTAATCATGGATTGTAGATGTCGGGCTCGCCGCCGTTCGGTTGTACGCTCACAAATCAAAATCGCATCCCGGCTGGTGATCCTTGGCCTCTGTCTACTGTTTCCGGCAGTCGCTTTGGCTCAGGTCAAACGTGTGGTCGTGGTAAAAGTTGACGGTTTGCCAGGCGAGTTGGTTGATCAATTTGTGCGTAAACGCGATCCGCGTAGCGGAAAAAGCCAACTTCCCTGGATCGATCATATTTTCTACCAGAACGGCACGCGCGTGAATAACTTCTACGTGCGCGGCATGAGTCTTTCAGCTCCCTCCTGGTCTACGCTCGACACCGGACAACATTTGCAGGTGAAGGGCAACGTTGAGTTTGACCGGTATACGTTGCACGCTTACGACTACCTCAACTTCATTCCGTTTTATTTTAAGAGCGCCGCCGGCGCGCGCATCGACATGCCCGGCGCCGAAGTTCTCGACTCGCTGGGTGTGCCTTTGCTCTCCGATGCTTTCGCTCACGAAGACCGGTACATCAGCTTTCAGCTATATCAACGCGGCATGAGGTTCGCCACGCTGAAAGAGGCGCTACAAAAAAACTTCATGAGACACCCGCGCCAAATGCTGGACGAGTGGACCATGGGCCTGGACATGCGTACGCCGTTTTATGCGCAGATGGAACGCGAGCTGATAGCCAAACTTAACAACCCGAAAACTCGATACCTGGACCTTTACATCGGCGCTTTCGATCACACAGCGCACCACAATCGCGACCACGAATCTCATCTGGCCACCATGCAGGAGATTGATCTCGTATTCGGCCGCCTGTGGTCCGCTATTCAGAAGAGTCCTTTGGCGGAGGAAACCGCCCTGATACTGGTTTCAGATCATGGGTTCAATACCAATCAACGCGTTTACAGTCAGGGTTACAACCTGGTGAAGTTTCTCGGCAGCAGAACTGGCGGCGGGCACCACGTGATTACCAAGCGCCGGTTGATGCTCGGTTATTCGCTGAAGGGCATTAACTTCCTGGTTCCTTTAATCACCACCACCACCGACGACTCCTACTACCTGAAGGGCCAAAGCACTTCCTATCCGACGGTCCTGTTAGACTTCGACGGCAACGAACGAGCGGCGATACATCTGCGCAATAGCGATCTCAATTTACTGCACATCCTGTTTCAGCAACTGCAACGCAATAACCTGTCTCCAAAGATGCGCGCCGCTGTTTCAGGTGCGTTTTTTGAAATGATCGACGCCAGGCGTTCGCGATGGGAAGACAGAATACGAGAATTGGATGAAGAGCTCGCGGCGTTGCGCCGGCGGATTGCCGAACAAACAAAACTGTGGGAAAGCCAGCCTAAAGAATTTACGCCGCAGGAACTCGAGCTTGGTTATGACGATCAGAAAACGCGGATCTTCGCGCGGCTCGAAAAGTGGACCACCCAGGAAAAAGAGTACGTTGCCTACCTGCTAACTCTGCGCTCGTTACTCGCACTGCAACGCGACCGGTTCATACCTGCGAAGGTGAACATCGAGAGCTTCATCGCCAAGAATGCGATGGGTGAACGAAATACGATTCACCAACTGCAGAACTATGTGGTCGGCATAGCTCCCGGCGGTTTGGTGCTTGATGAAAAAGGCGCGCTTGACCTAAACAAAAGTTTTGAGCGGAGAGATTATTTTCCACTCCTGCACAACATCAGTGTCAAAAACAATGTGCAGCCTCAGGTGTCGAACAAGCCTATCGACATGATCGCCGTTCGGATTCCTGCTGCGTTGCTTGCTGAGCGTTTGCAGGAAACCGATTTACTGCAGGACGCTGTTTGGGTTTACAGCGGGGCTGACAAACAGGCGTTGATTCTCGCCCGGCTGGATGCCCGGGAAGAGTTAAGTCTTCGTTATCAACCGATCAAAAATCTAAAGCAAAGCGAATCAGGCGAGGTGACTTTTGACCTGGCGGAATGGCAGTCCGGGTTCCCTTTCAAAATCTTTGAAGATGACAAACTTGGCCTTCCGGCCCCGGACAGAAGCAATTGGCTGAACCTGTGGCACACAGACAGAGAGTGGTTACAGGTTCTTCACCAAACTCAATATTCAAACGGATTGATCGGTGTCTACGAGGCGCTGGCCCTGCACGCTCTTGAACATCTTTCGACTGCCGCGTCAGAAATTTCGCACGAAGAGAAATTGATGCGGCGGTTTGTTACCCGGCAACGTAGTCTGGTTGAACCCGATCTGCAGTTGGTAGCAAACAACCATTGGAACTTCGATGTGCGCGGTTTCAATCCCGGCGGTAATCACGGCTCGTTCTTTCGTATTTCTACTCATTCAACCCTCATGTTGTCCGGAGGCAACAGAACCGGCATCGCGCGAGCAGCAACCATCGATGAGCCTTACGATAGTCTGAGCTTTGTCCCGACAGTGTTGGCGCTGACTGGCCAATTGGGCGATGATAACCGTCCTGTTCCACAGCTCCGGGAAAAAGGGTTTCGACGTTTCCCCGCGCCTCCAATTAAAGAGGTACTAGGGAAGAACCAGCAATAGACGGTGCTCTGTTTGCATCCACGAGTTCGTGTGTTTCGTATAGTTCGTGGACCGTTTTTTCTCCAGTCTAAAAAACTTATCCACGAATTACACGAAACAACACCAAAGTTACTCAAGCCACGTGAGGACTATGCATAATCAGTACGCTGATGATTCGATCGATATAACCAGCGAACTGGAAGAGCTTGTCGATCAACCAGAGCAGCCCGAATCAGGTAAATCTCGCCGGTCGTTCATCTGGTTGCAGGCAATTGCATTTCTTTTCGGACTGGCACTCCTCATTTTCGTCATCAATCGCGTGGGGCTGCAGCCTCTGTTTGATGCGCTGCTGCGAATTGGTTTCGGCTTCTTCATCCTCCTCGGCATCAGCGGCCTGCGCCACGTCTTTCGCACCATCGCGATGAGCGCGGCGGTACCCAAAGAGCACCGGCGCTTTACGTTCATGCAGGCGTTCAACGCGCGGCTCGGTGGCGAGGCAATCAGTTTTCTGACTTTTACCGGCCCATTACTTGGCGAAGCCACCAAAGTCGCTCTGCTCCGCAAACGGGTGCCATTAACTTACGGCGTTCCCGCGCTCGTAGTCGACAACCTGCTTTACAACATGTCGGTAGTGTTCTTTATCCTGAGCGGCGCCTGCGTGATGCTCTTCACCTACACGCTGCCCGCGCCGGTTTACTACGCGCTCGTTGTGATCGCCACCGTGGCGGCGCTCGGGATTGTAGCTGCGGCCCTGGCCGCCCGTCGGCGGATTATGCTGGTGACATGGTTGATGGACCAGATGGCCCGTCTGCGGCTGAGTCCAAAAGTGATTCTGAAGCGCCGCCAGCATATCAATCACATCGAATCGAAAGTTTACGATTTCTACAAGCACCACCCCGGCGTTTTTTTCGGCATGATTGCTTGCGATTTGCTGTCCCACGTAACCAGTGTGGTGGAGGTTTACGTGACGCTGCGGATGCTCGATTTTAATCCGCTCGTTTCACAGGCCTACATTATCGAGTCGTTAACCAAAGTAATTAATTTTGTATTCGCGTTCGTACCGGGGACAATTGGCGTTTACGAAGGCAGCACCGAAATCGTTTTACAGGCGCTGGGGTTTGCCGCGGCCACTGGCGTGGCACTTGCTCTGGTACGTAAAGCTGGAACAATATTCTGGACGTCGATTGGTTTATTAATACTGACCTGGCGGGCTTTGCCGAACGCGTGGGCTAGAGTTGTTCATCGTAGTCCGCGTTTGCAGAAACTTATGGACAGTCTCGTACTTTCAAATATTGCACACCGGCCGGCCAGAACGGCAGTCAGCGTTCTGGGGACGGCCGTGGGAGTTTTGCTAATCGTATTTACTGTAGGTTTGGCTCACGGTGTATTGCGTGAACGTGGACGACGCGAAGCAAACATCGGCGCTGAGATTATGGTCAGGGGCTCCGGTTCCATCGGTTTCGGTGGTGCTTCACCGTTCATGTTACCCGAGGAACGGGCGCAGGAAATCGCTGCTATTGAAGGTGTGCGCGCTGCGACGCCGCTCGGCCAAAGTCTGGATCGCAGCGATTCCGGATTCGGCACACGCCTGCTGGATGGAATCAAATTTGATGAATACACACAGCTGACGAGGATACGAATGCGGGAAGGCTCCGGCCTGACGGGTGGTGATCAGGCGATTGTCGATCCAGTCTGGCAACAGCAGCGCCAGGCAAAGGTTGGTTCGACAGTTCAACTATTCGAACGTCCGTTCACAATTGTGGGTGTCTATGAACCACCGGGTGGCGGTCGCATAAAGATCCCACTTGCAACGATGCAGGAGCAGGAAGGCGCTGAAGGGCGATCGTCCGCGATACTTGTCGGCTGTGTTGACCCGTCAAAACAGGAAGACGTGGCGGCCCGAATTCGTGAGCGTTATCCTGACGATCAAATAATTTTCACGCGTGACTTGCCGGAGATCTATGCCTCGGGCGTGCCCGCTCTGAATGTGTTTATTAAAGTTGTGGTGGGTGTCGCTACGGCGATTAGCATGTTGGTAATTCTGCTGGCGATGTACACGACCGTTACCGAACGTACACGTCAAATCGGCATTCTAAAATCGCTGGGAATGTCCAAGACAGGAATTGCCTGGGTCATTCAACAGGAAGCAATCCTGGTCAGTTTGCTGGGGGTAATCGTTGGGATAGGGTTGACGATGCTGGCACGTTTCTTCGTTATGCGAGTGACCACGCTGGTTATTGATATCGAGCCGCGTTGGGTGGCAATCGCATTTGCTGTTGGCCTCGTCGGCGGAACGATCGGCGCTTTGTACCCTGCAATCCGCGCTGCGCGTCAGGATGCTGTGACGGCACTAAGTTACGAATAGGTTTGAAGTTGAAAAGAGAGCGTCCAATTTTCCCGGTCTTGCTCCGCTCCCTTACCTTACGTTGTCCGGTCTGCGGCCGTTCTTCGATCGTTAGAAAACCGTTTCACATCAGGCATCACTGTCCGGATTGCCGCGCGTTGTTCAAACGTGAAGAGGGCTTTTTTGTGGGCGCGATCCTGGCAAACGTGATCACAACGGAGTTCATCATCCTCGTCTCCTGCCTTCTATTCCTGACGGTGGCGCGCCTCGACTACCAAAAAGTGCTGCCCATATTGTTTGCAGTAGCGCTTCTCTTCCCCGTTGCGTTCTTTCACCACAGTTGGAGTTTCTGGCTCGGCTTTGACTATTTAGTAGAGTCGCTGCCGAAATACGAAGAGCGACGGAAGTAGCGGCCGAAGGCCCTGCGACTGGACGCTTTATATTCCGGAGGCCCGAAGGGCCGTCAGTTAATAGCCGCGGCCGTTAGGCCGTGGATCTGGTGTCTCTTGAAGGCCTCAGGTCCGAAGGACCGGCAGTGAATAGCCACGGCCGTCAGGCCGTGGATGTACGTACCGCTAACTAAGAGGTCCTAAGGACCGGCAGTGCAAAA
>DATEPF010000297.1:0-4188 GCA_035273325.1 Pyrinomonadaceae bacterium
ATCCTCGACGTAGAGGATGTGATGTTTGCGCATATCCATAGCTGACACCTCAGCCAGGGGGGAACTGATCTGCGTTAAGTTTTAGTCGAATTAGACGAATTTGGTGCGGGCTTCGTCGATTAGTCGGGATGTCGCCAAAGCCCGCGACCTACCCCTGGTTTTCCGTGCATATTATGCGCGTGTGGAGGTCGAGTCTGTCCGGTCGCGGACAGATTGTCGGTAGGACATTTTTGGCTTCAGCCGGTGTCTCGCAGCGTTCGCGTTTCGTGTAATTCGTGGACCGTTTTTTAGGCTGCAAAAGTACGATCCACGAAATACACGAAATAACGCGGAGATCCCTTTGTTCCGCCGATTAATCCGCGGAAGCCTGTTCACCAACGCGTGCGAGGTTTAATTCTTCGTGCTCCGCGAGGGCTTCTCTGACAAGGTCACCACGTCTTTTCGCTTCTTCGGCCTTCTGCAAAAATTCTCTGGCAGTCGGTGGGTCTTGCTCGCCAACGTGCTTCGCCAGGTGGCGCATCAGCATCACGCTTTCTTCGATGCTCCTCACGACTGTCCATAACGACTCCTCGACGTTTTCCGTCAGGTCGGCAAGCAAAGCATCAGCTGAGAATGCATGACCCGTGTGACAGCGAAATCGAGTGCGACGGTCTTCTGTCAATTGCAATAGGACGCCATGACATTCGGGACAGGTATACGAGGACTTCTCCCATAATTCTCGAATGTCCTGATCAAACGCCGGATCTTGCCTGGCGATTTTAACTTCAATGTTCAGATGGTCAGGCATGTCATACCTCGGTTCTTCATCTGCCGACGTTTGTACCAATTGAGACAGGAGGGGCGCGATATTCGATAAAGGCAGCCGGTAATCCACGTTGACATGTTGTAGCGCACTGGCCGGCATCGACGGAAACAATGCGTCTTCAGGGTCCTGGACGACGGCGGTTCCACCTAGTTTTTTTATCGCCCACAGACCGGCCGTACCGTCGTCGAGAAGTCCCGTAAGAACCACACCGATGACTTTCGGTCCATAAACTCCGGCGGCCGAGCGAAACAACGGATCAATCGCCGGCCGAAATCTGTTTTCTTTAGGACCACGCGACAGGCAGATTATTCCGGGCTCGATCAGCAGGTGATGATCAGGCGGTGCGACATAAATACAATTTGGTTGAATCTCCTCCTTGTCAGCCGGAGTTCGCACCTGGATCGAAGTCACTTTTTGCAGGATCCGGTCGAGCACACCCGGTGAATCGGAGCCCATATGTAAGACCACAAATATGGAACCGGGAAAATCCAGAGGCAGATCCGCAACCAACGTTCTCAGCGCTTCAATTCCGCCTGCGGACGTACCAATTACAATGATGTCCTTTTTGGCCATGCTTCACCCGGGTCGGTATGGATGATATAGAAAGAAAGGGTAGTTGCTCTTATAGCACATGCAATCTTGAATGCGAACGACTTTGCCTCAGAAGTCGAATTCAACACGTTTCGTGTTATTCGTGGATCCGTTTTTTAGGCTGCAAAAGTACGATCCACGAATTACACCAAACACACGAAACTCGGACACTGTGTTCCGAAGTGAACGGGCGTCACCACTCGCATTGGGCGACGCCCGTTGACCACATCCGACCTTGTCGCAGCATCCCGCTTGCTATTGCGGCGGCCTGCAGCCGCCAGTACAGCACTCTTCACAGAATGCGAACGCTGCTTCGCACAGTGGTTCCTCAATCTCTCCGGCGCGCACGCAATCCTTGTAAGTACGTTTGCATTCTCTTTGACACTCTTTGATTTCTTTCGGGCTTGGTGGCCCTTCCTGTGTCCGAGAAGGCGTAACCCAGAAGCCCATGACTAACACTAAAATGAATGGGATCAATCGTAAGCGTTTCATTTTTTTACCCTCGCAGTGAGTCTTGAATTTGTGGAGGCTGCGTGACGTATAGTCTGCAGCTGTGCGGATCGTGAGGCGTTTGTGACGCTAAAGTATGTTTGATTTTCCGCCAGCGGAAACACAACGAACAGCACTGTGCAGTCGTTAATTCGTGTTATTCGTGGATCCGTTTTTAGGCTGGAAAAGTACGATCCACGAAACACACGAAACACGAACCTAATTTGAAAGCCCGCGAAACCCATCACTCTATACATAACCGTACATAAGGACTAGACTTAGGGAAACTTACGAGACCCTGCGCGACTAAAACTCACGGCCTCGTGTCGGAACCACAACGAGGAGTCGGGTAGTGGCAGAAAAAAAAACCAAACCATCTAAAAAGAAAGCTCCACCACCGGTCGATGACGACTTTTTGATTGTCGGTTTAGGCGCTTCCGCGGGCGGTATCCATGCGCTCAAGGAGTTCTTTTCGCACGTTCGCAGCGACAGCAACATGGCGTACGTTGTCATCCTGCATCTGTCACCGGAGCACGACAGCAAACTCGCCGAGGTCCTTCAATACGTCAGCCCAATTCCCGTGACACAGGTGCACGCCCGGGAAAAAATTCACCCTAACCACGTGTATGTCATTCCGCCCAATCGCAATCTGGAGATGACCGACGGCCACGTGACTCCGACCGCGATGATTGGATTGGAAGAACGCCGTTCACCAGTCGATCTTTTTTTCCGGACCCTGGCTGAAACCAACGACGCCCGCGCGGTGTCGGTAATACTGTCCGGCACGGGTTCAGACGGCTCCATCGGTATCAAAATAATTAAAGAAAACGGCGGCGTTTCCATCGCCCAGGATCCGGCGGAAGCCGAGTACAAGGACATGCCGAAGAACGCGGTAGCAACCGGGATGGTTGATCACGTGCTTCCGGTAACGGCGATCCCTTCGAAAATAATTGCCTACCGGGACCATCGTGCGACTGTCCGTATCCCGGAGCCCACGAAAAGCATTACACCAACTGACGAGCAGGCCCTGCGCGATGTGTTTACGCAACTAAGGATGCGCACCGGCCATGATTTTTCAAATTACAAACGTGGCACGATGCTGCGGCGGCTGGAGCGGCGGATCGGATTGAAGGAGTTGTCTGGCCTGCCGGCTTATGCCGAGTACATGCGCGACCATAGCGAGGAAGCAGTGGCGCTGATGAAGGATCTACTCATTAGTGTTACCCACTTCTTTCGCGATCCCAAAACAATTGAAGCTTTTGAACGGCTGGTTCTACCGCGAGTCTTTGAGAGGAAAAGCGAAAATCAGAGTGTGCGGGTTTGGGTGGCCGGCTGTGCGACGGGCGAAGAAGCCTACACGATGGCTATGCTGCTGTGCGAGGCAGCTGCGAAGTCGAGCACGGCGTACCCGCTGCAGGTATTTGCTACCGATCTTGACGCCAACGCCATCGCCGTAGCGCGCGAGGGGTACTACACAGAAGCTGAAGTCGCCGATGTATCGACCGAGAGGTTGCAACGCTTTTTCCAAAAGGAAGCCGATGGATACCGCGTCCGGCGCGAGTTGCGCGAGATGGTTCTCTTCGCCGTTCATAACGTGATCAAGGATCCGCCTTTCTCGCATCTGGATCTGGTTTCCTGTCGCAACTTGCTGATTTATCTCAACCGGACAGCGCAAGCACGACTACTTGAAGTGATGCACTTCGCGCTGAATCCGGAGTCATATCTGTTCCTTGGCGCGTCAGAATCAATTGAGGGCTCCAACGATCTTTATGCAGTTGTTGACAACGATCATCACATTTACCAGACGCGGCCGGTACCGACGCGGTTGAAGCTGCCGATTCCGGATCTCAACTTCAAGCCCACCTTGCCCACTATCGTGGAAAAGGGGCGGACGGTCCAGGAAGTCCGCGCGATGGAGCGCCTGTCCTATGCAAACATGCATCAAAGGTTGCTCGAACAGTTTGGTCCGCCGAGCGTGGTAGTCAATCAGGAATATGACATTGTGCATCTGTCCGAACGTGCTGGAGTCTATCTGCAAATGCAAGGCGGACAGCCTTCTCAGAACTTGCTTCAACTGGTGCGGCCGGAGTTGCGGATGGAGTTACGAACCGCTTTGTACCAGGCGGTGCAAACCCGCACCCACGTCGAGGTACCGGGACTGAAAGTCTCTACCGATCTGGGAATACATGTAATAAACATTATCGTCAGGCCTGTTTTAGACGCCGAGGACGCCAATCGCGGCTTCATTCTCGTTCTGTTTGAGCAGCAGGACATGGCTCCTGCGCCGCCGCCTGTCCGGCGAC
>DATEPF010000298.1:0-7816 GCA_035273325.1 Pyrinomonadaceae bacterium
CAATCTCAAAACTCAGTTGCAAGAGATCTCATTGCGTCAATCCAGATCTTTATTCGTGACGCGAGTCGCATACATTGCCATCGCCGCGTCTCTGGTTATTGTCGCAGCGCTTGGATTCAGAGTTTTACAACAGCGCTGGAACTCACAGAACCCGCAGACTGTTACTGACGGCGCGAAGCCAAAAGCCAGTGACGATGTGGACCGCAGCGATAGTGGCTTTGTGCTGAGTGCAGCCTTAGCGGAAAGCGCTGTCGGCGATCATCGCGACTGCGCTATCCATCACCGCTTAAAGGAAAAACCCATTGATCTGGAGGAGGCTGGTCGAAGATTTGATCGTGCCTATATCAAGCTTGTGAACGTTGTGACGGCAGAAGGCAACCTACCTGCCGGCGTTGAATTGGTTGCGGCGCACTCCTGTGTTTTTGAGGGACAGCGGTTTGCCCACGTAATCCTGAGGTATCACGGTGAATTGGTTTCGGTCCTCGTAACGAAGATCAATACTGCAGAACATGGCCCAGCCTCAACAGGCGCGCCGGAAACGATCGGTAGTATGCATTTGAATGGTTTTCAACTGGCTTATTTTAAAACCACACAACACGCCATGTCCGTTGTCTCAAGCTTAAGCGAGGCCGAGAACCTCTCCATCGCCCAAGCAATCCAACCTTCTTTGTCACGCCACATTAGAGAGGCCGAGACCGCCGCCGCCTGATGGTTCGGGTCATGAGGTCAGTACCACCTGCAATTTCCTCTCCCGCTGGCAGAGGCTAGGAGAGGGTGCGCAGCATAGCGGGTGGGTTCTTCGTTTTGTACGCTGAAAGCGTCGCGTAATTCCAGCCCAGGGTTGCGCTTTGGCAACCCTGGGAACACAACGGTCAAAAAAAGATTGACGCAATCCCGATTCATCGGGATTGCGTCGTCGATTCCTACCTCGCACGCAACCCCTTCAGGGTTGCTTCCACAAAAAATTAATCGATTGATCCCAGGGTTGCCAAAGCGCAACCCTTGGGCTGAAATTAGCGAACGCTTTCAGCGTTAACGTGGAACAACTCGTCCTTCAGATTGTCTAACGTCATGCAAAGGTAATTCGCATGAAGAATCTGACGGACGACATTAAAGCTGCATTCCTGGGCGCGACCGGCGGCCTGTTTTCCTTCAGCGTCTTTCTTCTGGTGGCGCGTGTGGATTCCTACTACGCCTATTTATCCTGCCAGCGCGAAAACAATTACGCTGACTTCTGTGGAAACGCTGAGAATTTGCTCTGGACGCCGTTGTGCGTTTGGCATGTGCTGTTATCAGTTGTGGCATCTCTTATGGTCCACCATTATCTGCCGGCACTCCGCAACTCACCCTTCCTTCTCTGGCAAACCGTCGGCATCACCACCGGCGTCGGATGGCTTTTATCTTTTTGTATCGCTGTAGGTTTAGATTGCATGATGAACGGTCAGCTACGACCTATCGAGCATGCGCTGATGTCTGCGCCGTACGGCGATCTTGCCAAATACATCTCCGTCGCACTCGCCTGCAACGTCCTTTTCGGCTCAGCTATGCTGGCCGCAACAACGCGTCACGTCGCAGAGGATCCTCAATAAGGAACGCGAGGCGACGCAAAGATTGTCGGTCCAAAACCTAAGTAGTTCCTTCGCAATAATCGCCATGATCTGGAAAACGTTCTGCGCCGTTTTCCCAATCGTGAAAAAGCACACGAAACACATAGCGGCCCACACAAGATCTCCAAAGCGGAAACGTATTATTCCCGCCATTTTCATTCGGACTTCGTGGGCATGGATGTCCAATGCGAAATGGATGGCACTGGGGTGTAGGCAGGGGAGTTTCTTGATTGACGAAACGCGGCAAACCATCTGGACGCCAAGCGTGATCGGAATCTATTGAGCGGAGCCAGAGGTTAGAATGTGCATTTGCTAGAGAGGACTTGTACGAGTAGATCATAAAGTTAGCAGGCACGTAGTCATGCGGTACATTAGAATACAGTTCCAAATTCTTGCCATCGGTTGAAACATGTCTGTCGCGAAACACATCTTTAATTACCGCATTCAATGTCGAACCGTCGAGCAGCGCAAGTTTAGTCGAAACAATAGTGTTTCTAATGGCGGCAAACTTCTCCGGTTCGAAAACGCCCTTTTCATCGTCCAGTCTGGTAACTCGGTGAGGAAATTTTGAATGAGGTTTGGCTTCTTCATCCGGCACTAAATGGTCGTCTCCAATAAAGCCCATAAAACCATCAAGCCGTTGCCTTTCGCCCTTAGCAAAAAGTACAACTTCATGCTTCATTTTAGGAACTTTGATTTGGTCGACGTCGAGCCAGGCTGCTGGGTGTTTTAGAAGGTATTCACCGGCATCGACATCAGCGCCGGTGCGGCGTTTGATGAAATCATTGGTCGCGTTTTTGATCCACTTATCGATTCCGGCTTTTTTCTCCCGGATTGGATTGAAGGGCACTGCTTTTTGATCTATCCATCTATCGAATCCTTTAATCCATTTGAGGATATTACTTGTGCTTTTCGGGAGACCTAACATCGCGTAGAGGTGGGTGTTCACCCATTTCTCCGATTCCAGATATAGCACGGTGCTTATTTTGAGATTTGTCTCACATTTTAATCGCGTTTTGTCCTGATTGGTGCTTCTATCCCGGCCTTTGTTTTCGCACTCGATATTCTGTGCATTACGACGCGCCTGCGGGTCGAACAGGGCTTTGGTTGTCGCGAGTGCAAATTCGCCCCAAGACTTTAAGCCTTCGTCTATTCTGTTTTCCCACCACCGTAAGTACAAAGCGAGGAGCACTCTTCGCATTTCCTCAATAACTTCTCGGACTTTAAGAGTTTCCTCATCACCTATGTGTTCACCTAATAGCGACTTGACCGCTCGCCATTCGGGACGACACTTCTTGCCGCCACGAGCAATTACAGACTTTGGCGAGCAGGCGTTCTTAAACTTCTCGAATGCCGCAATTGAGGCGTCTAAGGAATCGTCCCTAATGTCACGCTTAAGGTTTAGATCGTTGCGCGATTTTCGGATTTTCGTTCGCAATAACAGAAAGAAATCAATGAGGGGGCCGCGTGACAATTCCGATGTCAAGCCATGTTGAGGAATCGACCCACAACCGTCGTCGGTAATGCCATCTTCGTCGTCATCTAGGTTGTTCCTGCATAAAGATGGCGTAGAAGCATCAGGGTCAATCAGCGTGTAATAGATAAACTTCGTCGGCGCGGCGAATTCGATGCCGGCGGTGCTGTCATCGCTCCAGTCTCCATTGCTTAACAGAGCGCGGTCGGGGTTCCCGTCGAAGCCAGGTGTGGCGTCCCCTACATACGCCTCTACTAGCATGTGACGAATTGCGATATCCCGAAGGACAGGTTTCTTCGGTATTTCGACAATGCTTGGAAAAATTCCTAGCGCAATGTCATTCACTAGTGTATGGGCCCACAAGTCGCCGGCAGCGTGGACCAGGTATCCATAAGTAAAGGCCAATATCTGACCTTTTTCGTCGTAAGTGTATCGGTGCTCTTTCTGAGCCTGCCAAGCCTCGGTATACACGTGCTGAAGCCACTCGCCCGTGTGCCGAGGATGAATTATTGCTTGGCCGAATGTGATGTCGGGAAAGCCATCAGGTCCAACTACTCCAGCATTGAAGTAGGCCGGCCAGCGAGTCAACGCTCTAGTTAGGTCTTTATTAACCGGGTATTGGTGTCCATTAATCACTACGGCGCCATTGTTAGCAACCTCTTTTCGAACCAGTTCAGCTGTGTAAATGTGAGTGTAAGGTTTCCATGCGTAGACGGAAGAGTTAGCCGTGGTTAGCAAAAGCATGATCGCGAGTACTTTGCAGAAATCCTTCCTCATAGGCATTTTGTTGAATCGATTACGGTCGTATGCGTCTTTACTGCGTGTTCGGCATGGCGAGTGTTCGGCATGGCGAGCCCATATCTGATTCACTGCGCTGCTAAGAAGGACGGCAGCACCCGGTGGTTACAAACTGCGTAAACCGACGGCAATAAGTAATCAGGTCTCATACTTCGACTCCGTTTGAACGGGTCAGTTTCACGGTGTCCTAAAAAGTCGGACCTGAGTAAAGATTAGTTCGCAAATAACTTTCTCTTACTTGTTCTGGAAGTCGATCCATTACAGCCATTACTATTCGCTTGTTTTGTCCCCACGTATCGTCTGGATCCAAGTTCGTGCCTCGAAATGGACTGTCTCTCTTAACATCCTCAGAGTAGTGGTTAAGGAAGGTAAGAAGTCGACCGACCAGCACGTTATATTTCCGCTCAAGTTCGTCAGTATCACGAAACCGGGCTTCCATGTTCCGCAGGAGGGCCGCTTGCTCAGAACTAAAGGAACCTGTGAAGCCTTCTTCTTTTTGCTTCGCTGCGTTGAAGTACGCTGCGGATTTTTTGCCAAGCCGGTCAAGTGTTTCCGGCCTCCGTGCAATGACATAATTAAGTGTGTCTTCGTTAATTGCTTCAGTTCCAGTCGCTTCGAGATATTTCGCCAAATAAGCCCTCAATTCGGATCGAAGCAATTCAGCTTCCTGATTTACCTCATTAAGTTCATTAGCTAACTTACTGAGCCTCTCGTTCTCATCTGTCATGATGTCTAAGAATTGCTGCGCGTCCTTATACGTTGAAACATTAGTCTTTAGAGCGTCGGTGATCGCGAGCGCCTTCTCGGCATATCCCTGTATCTTGTCCTTCCCTCCGGCTTGTTTCGCCTGATCCTCAAGTTCATCGCGTCGGGCTAGAATACTCTGCTTTGTCAGCCCATCCGCGAAGAGACCTTTCACGCTGTCAGCAAAACTTCTGAAATTGATCCCAGTAAACATGGAGGCGACAGTAGAAGCCCCTGAAGCGACTTGTTTTACTATGTTAAGAACATTATTAAGGCGGCTACTTTTCGGCTCCGGAAGAACTTTGCCAAGTTTATTAGTCAGGTCATTGAAATAGTTATACTTAAAGGGATTAGCCATTTGGTTTCGTGCGGTGGTTGCGTTGGCTAAATCTGTCGTTATCTTGATAGTGTTAACCCTATCATTAAGGTTCGCCAACAGAAGCATTCGACTTTTGTACAGAACTGTCATCTCATCAAACGAGCTGATCACTTGTCTATACTCGATTTTAGCGGCTGCTTGGCTGGCAATATCGTTTATCAGTTTGCGTTGCTCCTCTTCTCTCCTCGCTCTTGTCTCTCTCTCTACTTCAGCTGGGCTCATTGGTTCAAAGTTGATCTCATCCAAAAACAGTAGTCCCGAAGCCCATCGAGAGATTTCCCACCTGACGTAAACATCCCCTAAGGTATTTAAGGGAACTAACTGTCGATCAAAAAGCTTGTCTCCCTTAGTTGAACCGACTGATGAGTTTAAAGAGAATTTTGCAACGGGCACATAATCTGTACCGTTAGTCGAAATTTGAACCGCGAGTTCGATGTCATGAGTCTTCGGCAGAGCCGCTGTATGAAACGTAAGGAGACCTACAGAACTCTGACGGTTTGATACCAAGGTAGTTTGAGCCCCTGAGAGCATAACGGAAAATTTGCCGCCGTTAGTGCTAGCCTGTTCAGACACCGTCGCCGCCCCTGTGGTTTTCCAACCCTCAGGTAACTGGCCATTCTCAAACGTAATCGTCTGTGGCTTGACGGTACCAGCAGCAAAAAGAAACAGGGCCGCGAGGAATGATAACTTCATCTGTATTTAATCTCCTTGCAAAGTGAGCATTGGCAATGAGCTTTGGCGCTTTGAGATCGTGAAGCGACTGAGCAAAGTGAGCCTAACTGAGAGCGCTGGGAATTTATCGGAGGAGAGACCATTAGGTCAAGCTTGCGTATGTAACAAGTTACCCAGGCGTTAGACTTTCACGACCTATGCGGTATAGGTGTCGCCTGGCGCTCGGACAATACTTGGAACTTCGTTGGATTCCCCCCCAACCCCTGCGTTTCAAAAATTCGACGTCGTCGCGAACCGCGGATATAGAATAATTTTGGAGTTTGTGCTTGTGGCATCGCAGTTTGGAGTGACTGCCAATGTCGGAAATAAGACGGTTGCGATACAGTGTGCAAGCGCCTACGATAAACAGGAAAAGGAGCCATATATAAGCGTGCGAAGTATTACGCGGGTCAATCACTTTCGCGCTGAGGTTGCCGAAGGGCGTTGTCAGAAATAAATCACGTCGCTCGGCCCACGATGGCAGTTGCCATTAGGAGAAAACTCCTGATGGGCACTGTCCGTCGTCGACCGAGCGCCTTGCCGAAAAACTTCTTCAGATTAGACGTGGGCTCGGGTTGTCGCAGGTAGAGATGCTGCGACGGCTAGGGTTCGAGGATCAAATCGACTACACAACGATTTCCAAGTATGAGTTAGATAAAAATGAACCGCCTCTAGACATCTTGCGCCAATACGCTCGCGTCGCGTGTGTCCACATGGAGGACCTCGTCGACGACGAACTCGATCTCCCGTCAAAACTCCCGGGCAACATCCGTCACCCCGGCCTGAAACGTAAACCCGCCTCTCGCAAGCGATAACCCTAATTGTCTGAGTTCGATCCATTCGAGGAATCGATGCGCAGCTCAAGCGCACGGGGTTACCTAGGAACCCCGAGTAGCCGGAGCTTGTATATCCCTCTGCGAAACCGGTCCAAGCCTTGCATAATCGGAATCCGAAAAGGATAACTATCACGAATTTTTGATCAAGGAGTCCGTGAATAACCCATCGCACCGATCATCCCTTTACCATCGGCGCTGAATCGCTTACTGCGTGATAAGGCAGACCCGATCGCGTTGACAGGATCACACCTGTTGTAGTGTTTCGTCGGGCAGTAGTTTCCGGTGCGACCACTGATTCTTGGCTCCCTTCACTCTATTTGTCTGAATCGAGAAAGAGGGTAGCGGGCCATTTTCATTGTTGTAAATGACCCACTACCGAGAAAGAGCTAAAGTGTTGACTGGGACGGTAGAAGTCGATATTCTTCGCCCGCATTGGAATACCTCGGACTGGTCCTCAAGTATTTAGTAATATATTAGAACCAGTCATCGGCACCACATTTCCTCTGAAAGAATGTGTACGCCGTACCAGCATCCGTCTTAATTCGTTCTCCGATACCGCAAGGACCTTCTTTAGTGGCAGGCAGATTCTCTCTTTAGTCCACCTTTCAGCGATATGCCTCAAACCAATCTTCGGATACTGCGTTACCCCGGTGGCAAACAGCGTATGGTGAACTATCTGCTTACGAAACTGCCCGCTTCACGGACAATCGGCGGACGTTTTGTCGAACCCTTCGTTGGGGGAGCTGCCGTCTTTTTCGCCATTAACCCAAAGAAGTCACTGCTCGCTGATGTTAATACTGAGCTTATAGAACTCTATCGCGGTTTGCGCAGGTACCCCGGTGACGTTTGGACAACATTCAGTGAGTTTCCATCAAACAAGAAGGGATATTACCGAACACGTGCAGTGGATACAGAGAGTCTCGATTTAGCTACGAAGGCGGCTCGCCTTCTTTACTTGAACCGCACATGTTTCAAGGGCATGTGGCGCCAAAACGCGAGCGGCAAATTTAACGTTGGTTACGGCGGCCAAGATAGACGGTGGGCGGTAACCGAACAGAACATACTTACAGTTTCTCGGCGGTTAAAAAACGCTTCTCTGCGCGTAGCGGATTTTGAACCAGTAATTGCCGAATGCACCTCCGACGATTTTATTTTTCTCGATCCTCCTTATAGACCAGGTGCCAGTGAGGTTACCAACGATCACTACGTGTCGTTCCGATTCACGTATAGCGATCACGAGCGTTTAGCTAGCGTGCTGAGACTAGCC
>DATEPF010000299.1:0-17735 GCA_035273325.1 Pyrinomonadaceae bacterium
TTCGTTAAAACGTTTTAGCCGTCTCAATAAATCGGCGCGGGCCGAGTGAAACAAGTAATACTTATCCAAATCACCTGGAGCGCCGGCAGCTTCGATTAACTTCAAACCTTGCTCTATGCCATCGGACATGGCGACCGCCACCGCATGGTTGAGCGCCATCACCGGCGATGGACTAAGCTTCATGAGCTCCACATAAAGTGCGGCAATTTGCGACCAGTCAGTGGCGCTCGCAGTTTTCGCCTCTGCATGAAGAGCTGCGATGGCAGCCTGCACTTGATAGACGCCCACCTGATTCTTCCGAAGCGCCACCTCCAGCAAGCGCAGTCCTTCTTCGATCATGCTCGCATGCCAACGCGAGCGATCCTGTTCTTCAAGCGTAACCAGCTGGCCATTGCCATCAATACGCGCATCGCTCCTTGAATGCTGCAGCAGCATTAGCGCCTGCAATCCGTCATTCTCCGGTTCGCCCGGCGAAAGGTCGCACAGCATTCGTCCCAGGCGAATGGCCTCTTCGCACAAATCGTTTCTTACCAGGCGCTCGCCTGCCGTAGCGGAGTAGCCTTCATTAAAGATTAAGTAGATGACAGCGCGAACTGCCGCTAACCGGGCCGGCAATACATCGAGCGGCGGTGTTTCGTAGGGGATGCCGGCAAGTCGAATTTTACTCTTTGCTCTCACCAAACGTTGGGCCAGTGTGGGTTCGGTTACCAGAAACGCCCGTGCAATTTCCGGAGTTGAAAGGCGGCCAAGAGTGTGGAGTGTTAGTGCTACTTGTGCTTCGCGACTTAACGAGGGATGGCAACAGGTAAAGATCAATCGCAGCCGCTCGTCGGGAAAGGCAATCTCGTTCTCATGGGCTTCCCGATCATGTTCACGTAAACGCAGGAGCTCGTAAGTAAGCGCTGACTGCTTATCTGTTTTTGTTTTTTCCTTGCGCAGAGTATCGATTAATTTCCGATGGGCCACCGTAGTTAACCAACCGGCTGGATTGTTCGGAACTCCCTCTTGTTCCCAGTTGCTTATAGCGGTGGAGAATGCATCCTGCAAAGATTCCTCGGCCAACTCAAACGAACCGCAACGACGAATCAATGAGGACAGTATGCGGCCATACTCTTCCCGAAAAACCGTCTCCAGTAAGTCGCGGGTGCTCGCCATGCGCGCGAGGTTTACATGCGAGGGCGCCCGATGCAAGTGAACGCAGCAGTTGAGAGATGGTCCCGCACCGAACTCGCTTCGTGTGTTTCGTGCATTTTGTGGATCGTTCTTTAGGCGGTCAAAAAAGCGATCCACGAACCACACAAATCGCTACGCGGTTGCTGCCGATTCGCTTTCAGCAAGCGGGCGCACTTCTATCGTTCCAACCTGAGCGGATGGAATTCTGGCTGCGATGGCAATGGCTTGGTCGAGATTGTCAGCTTCAACCAGGTAGTAGCCGCCCAACTGTTCCTTCGTTTCAGCGAACGGCCCGTCGGTCGTCAGTTGTTGTCCATCGCGTATCCGTACGCTGGTGGCTGTTGAGACCGGATGTAGCTCGGATCCGGAGATATAGTTTCCGCTGGCGATTATGTCTTCGGTGAACTTACGGTAATCGCCATAGATTTGCTGGCGTTGCTCTTCCGTAAGTCCGTCCCAGGCTTTTTCGGCATGATAAATCAATAGCATGTATTTCATTTCATCATTCTCCTCGCATTAATTTTATCGGACGCGTGTTGAAAAGGTCTTCATATCTACGACGGATGAAGTCGACGAAATCGACAGGTCACAAGAAAAATTTCGCTTAATACGACTTTCTGATCGTGTCCGCAAGAGTCGAGTCCCACACCCCGCAGAACGCTTCTTGAAGCGACTGGTGGTAATATTCGCGCCCAACAATAACAACCGTTCGGAGGCTAAAGAATGTCTGAAGAGAATGTGAATAAGATCCGAGATATGTACGCCGCATTCGGCCGAGGCGACATCCCCGCCGTGCTTGCCGGGCTTCACCCGCAGGTCGAGTGGTGGGAAGCGGAGAATTTCATTTACGCAGAGAAGAATCCTTACGTTGGTCCAAATGAGGTGCTTGAAGGTGTGTTCATGCGACTGGGCGGCGAGTGGGACGGTTTTGGAGTTGAAGCAAAACAGGTGCTTGACGCAGGCGAAACGGTGGTTGCGGAAGGTCACTACAGCGGGACTTACAAGAAGACCGGCAGCCACGTGAAGGCCCAGTTTGCCCACCTGTTTACTTTCCGTGACGGCCAGGTCATAAAGTTTCAGCAGTACACGGACACCGCGCAGTTCGCGCAAGCGGTTGCGGGGTAATCTCAATCCGCAGATGACGCAGATTACACAGATTTCAAAAGGGCCTTTGATAGATGCGAACCGCTTGAGCACACAGCCAGTTTCAACGTTGTTGTCTATCTGAATTTGTGTAATCTGTGGATTAAATGCCGTCGCAAAGTGCTCGTTCCGACGAACCGTCTGCGTTATACATCAGAGCACTGTGGAGGAGAGCTATGTTCAGGAACACAAAAGCATTTTCAAGTTTTTCGGTGAACGACCTCAAAAAAGCTAAGGAGTTCTACGGTAAGACGCTGGGTCTGGAAGTCTCTGAAATGGGGATGGGGCACCTCAACCTGCAGATAGCCGGTGGCGCTCACATCCTGATCTACCCGAAGTCAAACCACACTCCAGCAACTTTTACGGTCCTCAATTTTCCGGTTGCCGATATTGAAGAAGCCGTCGACCAGCTCACTAAGCTGGGCATTCGTTTCGAACAGTACGACCAACCTGAGATTAAGACGGACGCGAAAGGGATAGCGCGTGGAAACGAGGGCCCAAATATAGCGTGGTTTAAGGATCCGGCAGGAAACATTCTTTCTGTACTCGAGGAGGAGTAAGTTTGGCTGCCTCTCATAAACACCGGGGCTTCAGCCCGGTGATCAGAAGGCATATTTCTCTTAACCGTTTTAACGGTTTCCGAAGGTGAAACCGTTGAAACGGTTTGGTAATTCTCGGTCGCGAGATAGTCACCGGGCTGAAGCCGCGGTGTTAATGAGAATTCCGAGCGCCTTGTTATCGGATTGTTAGTGGAAGCGGCTGCCGGGTGACTCTTATTTGAAATCTGTGGAATCTGGGTAATCTGCGAGTGGAAAGTACTCCCGCCAGCGCCAGGCGACCCTCGCTGCGATGTCGTCACGGACAATCAGCTCTTTCGGAAAACCCGGCTTGGTACGCGCGTCGATCACTATCGGGCCGCTGTACGCCAGGTGATGCCGTATCACCTCTGTCTTGGCTGCATGAATGTCTGCGGCCGGCTCAAACCTTGTCCAGGTGGACCAGAGAAAGTCTGACGTGGATCTGATCGCACGTGGATCGTCGTGCAACACCAACAACGGCCAATCAGAAAATGCCTGCTGTTGTGCCAGCCGCGCGGCTTGCGCCGGATCTTCGTTGTACGGAACACCCTGAACTACTAAACAACCGCCACAGAACACCTCGGCACTCGATACACCGATTGGTAGTTCCTTCCTAAACTCGCGCGGCAGTTCGCGTTTCGCGTTGCCCAATCCAAGCATGATCGCTTTGCTGCCCTCGTTAACTTTGCCGCTGGTGTAGTCCAGCGTGTCCATTGAAACGTTGGAAAACACGAACAGATCAGTCGCCGGATTAAAACGCGCCAGTATGTGCTCGAAAAGTTTTGGAAAATCGCGGAGATCCTGAGGTGTGTCTGTCAGCATCAGGAACTTCGTGAGTGAGAGCTGCCCTTCGCCAAGAATACGAAATCCTGATACCAGTGCTTCGCGACCGTAGCGCTCCTTCACTACCGCCGCACACAAAGAATGGAAACCCGTTTCACCATATGTCCACAAGTCGCGCACGCCGGGCATCACTAAGGGAAACAGGGGAGACAGCAACTGCTGCAGGTAGTCTCCAATGAAGAAATCTTCCTGTCGCGGTTTGCCAACTACCGTGGCCGGATAAATCGCATCGCGGCGATGGAAGACGGCTTCGGCTTTGAAGATCGGATATTCGTGTTCGAGTGAGTAGTAACCGTAGTGATCGCCGAATGGCCCTTCCACTCGTCGTTGCTGCGGCGGTGCATGGCCAACCAACGCGAACTCCGCTTCCGCGGGCAAGCGATGTGGACCGCCGAGCGGGTCGGCGGTCATTTTCAACTTCTCCCCAGCTAAGAGAGAAGCCAGGACTAGCTCCGGCACGTCTTCCGGCAACGGAGCTATTGCGGCAAGTATTAACGCAGGTGGGCCACCGAGAAAAACTGTGACGGGCAGCGACTGTCCCAATCGTTCAGCTTCGGCATAGTGAAAGCCGCCGCCTTTTTGAATCTGCCAATGCAGGCCGGCGGTGTCCGCATCGTAGATCTGCATCCGGTATATGCCGAGGTTGTGTTTTTTGGTTTCCGGATTTTCAGTGTAGACCAACGGAAGCGTGATGAATGGACCACCATCTTCCTGCCACGTCGTTAGCACCGGCAACTCGTTAAGCCTCGCCGGTCGATCAACAACTTGCGTCACCGGTGAGCGCGCGGTATTTCTGGTTCCCAACCGCAGCACTTCCCTTCCCAGTGAGCGATGTTTCCATAACTCACGAGGACGTGGGGGCAGCAGCGACTCCGCAACCTGGACCATCTCACGAACCAGCGCTTCAGGCTTTGGCCCAAATGCCAGCTCAATCCGGCGCTTAGTGCCAAAAAGATTGGTAACCACCGGGTAGCGACTTCCCTTTACTCGTTCGAACAGCAGCGCCGGACCACCTTCGTCGATGACGCGGCGATGTATTTCGGCTAGTTCGAGATAAGGATCTACTTCGGCCTTGATATTGACGATCTCGTTTTCTCGCACCAACAAGTCGAGAAATGTTCGCAGGTTCGAATGCATGCTTTGAGTATGAGTCTACCGCAGCCAGGGGTCGAAACTCAGCCATACCGCGGCTCTGCCGCCTCCCGTGCGGAAAGGCTCCGCCTTTCCGACCCGAATAAAAAAGCAACGCGGCGAGGCTCAGTCTCGCCGCGGGTCGCAAGAAGCATCAGCTCGGTAAGGCAGAGCCTTACCGCACGGGATGCGGCAAAGCCGCTAAGAATCACTCGACCGGTTGCTTCTTTTTCAAGAGCGCTGAGTTTAGGTCGAGCTCAGCGACTGGTATCACCTTCACGCTCGGGTAGATCTTAGTCAGTTCGGGCAAAAACTCTTTTGCGTTGCCCACGATGATCGTGTTGACTCCCTGCGCGCCCAAACGAGTGCTCGAAAATTTTTGGACATCGCCGGCTGTGATCGCCTGCACGTTCGCGACGTAGCGATTGATTTCATCCAGACCAATCCCGTAAAGCGCCAGCAAACCCACCTGATGGACCAGACCAGCAGCTGTTTCAAGATTGCGCCCAAAATTACCTATCACCACGGCCTTGCGAGGCTCCAATTCAATGTCAGGCACTGGGGCCGTCCCCAATTTCTTTACCTCGTCCATCAGAAGTGATGCCACTTCGGCTGCCGATTGATTCTTCGTTTGTGCCGACGCGGAAAACGGTCCCGTGAAACGGCGCATGTCCAGCGCACTGCGAGCGCCATAACTTAGTCCACGCTTGATTCTAATCTCCTGATTCAACCTGCCGGAGTAGCCTGACAGCACGGAGTTCGTGACAAGGCCGCGGAAGTAATCGGGATGGTTGCGATCGATGCCGGTGCGCGCGACGAGTACGGCTGCCTGTCCAGCGTCTGGCTTATCGATAACGAGGACTTGCGGTTGAGTATCACCCAGCTTAGGTGCTGCAACCACGGGGAGCGCGGCGACGGGTTTCTTCCAATCGCCAAACAACTGCTGAGCGAGACGAAACGCCTGAACTGGTTTGATGTCGCCACCAAAAATCAAAACCGCATTGTCGGGACGGTAAAATTGGGAGTGGTACTTAAGCAGGTCATCGCGTTTGATTCGAGCGATCGACTCTGGCGTACCGTTTAGCGGTTGACCATAAGGCGTATCTCCGAAAACAACTCGTGAAGCGACGTAGGCTCCAATAGTTCCCGGGTCACTGAGCTCAACAGTTAAATCGTCGAGCGTCAGTTGCCTCAGTCGATCGAGCTCTTCGTTGCTGAAGGCAGGACGCTTTACCACCTCCGCCATAATTGCCAGCGCCGGAGCGATCTTCGAAGACATGGCGTTGAGATTCACTCTCGATGCGTCAAAACGCGTGAAACTCTCAATTGAAGCACCAAGCGCTTCGACGTCTTCGGCAATCTGAGTAGCCGAACGTTCTGCCGTGCCTTTGGTCAACAGTCCGGCCGTCATGTTGGCCAGGCCGGCAAGTTCCGGAGGATCAACTTCAGCGCCGTTTCTAACCAACATTTGCACGGCCACGAGAGGTGTGCCCGGTCGCCCAACTACGATCACCCGCAAGCCGTTCGCCAAAGTCCTCTCAACCGGTTTTGGTAGTAGCACCGAACGCGGGGCCGCGGGCGGCGGCGGGGTGGCCTGGGGCGCGGGCTCCTGCGCCAGGACAACCGGTGCCACCATGGCGACGAACAACGCAACACTAAACAAATATCTGAATGGAAATTTTGCGTTCTTCATCTCGAACCCCCCGTGGTAGTCGCCGGCGTCTTAGCAGATTCAGGCAAGTAGTGAATCACCAAACGATTCGCGTTCGTAAAGTATTTCTTCATTACTCGCTGTACGTCCGCTGCAGTGACTGCCTGTAGCTTTGCCAGGTCTGTATTTACCCTGTTGGGGTCGCCAAGCAAAACGGCAGACGAGCCGAGAGCAAGTGCCTTACCGTCGCTTGTCTCCCGCTGGTGAAGTTCGTTGGTCACGAGTTGGTTCCTGGCCTTGTCGAGTTCCGTGGGAGTTGGCGGTGCGTCCTGAAGCTTCTTAATTTCCGCCAGCAGTGCCCGTTCGGCCTCTTCCGGTTTCTTTCCTCCTGACACGACGACAATGAAGTAAAACAGACCGGCGTCCTCCCGCAGATCGGCGGTCGCCGCTGCGCTTTGCGCAATCTGTTGCTGGTAAACCAACGATTGATATAACCGCGATGATTCACCCATCGCCAGGATCGTGGCGGCTACTTCCAGGGGCTCAGAGTCCGGACTTTTTCCAGAAGGCGTTAGGTAAGTAAACGCCACGGCGGGCAATGGTACGTTGGCCGCGTAGTGTGTAATACGACGCTCTGCACTTCGCGCGGGTTCGCGCACAGTCACGCGCGGCAAAGGGATCGCCGGCTTCGGAATTCCCGCAAAGTATTTGTTGACCCAGGCGTCAAACTGTTTTGGATCAAAATCGCCCACCACGACTAACGTCGCATTGTCAGGGCGGTAGTAAGTTTTGTGAAACGCGAGCACGTCATCTAATGAAGCAGCCTCCAGATCTTCGATGCTGCCGATGGTCGAACGTTTATAAGGATGGCTCTGAAACGACTGCTGGTCGATCAAATATTCAAGCATTCCATACGGAGGGGCCAGGACGCGCTCGCGAAACTCCTCCTGCACTACACTGCGCTCCGATTTGAAATTAGGTGCGTCGACTATCAATCCGGACAGTCGATCCGCTTCGGCCCACAATAATGTCTCCAGATAATTTGATGGGACGACTTCGTAATAAACAGTCACGTCGGGATTAGTAAACGCGTTGTTGAATCCACCCACATCTTCGGTGAGACGGTCCATCATTTCGGACTTCATGTTCTTCGTCGCTTTGAACATGATGTGCTCAAACAGATGCGCAAAACCGCTGCGGCGCTCGGGATCGTCTTTGGAACCGACGTGATACCACATCTGGATTGAAACTGTGGGACTGGAATGATCTTCGGCTGATAAGACACGCAGGCCATTCGTCAAGGTGCGCTCCCGAAATTTGATCGGAGGCATACTGACCTGGGCATAGACCAGGACAGGAGTGATCAAGAAGGTTAGGAGCGTGGCCGACAATAATAGTTTCCGCTTCATAGTTGTTCCGTGGATTACCAAAACCTTCGATACAGGATTCGGCCAATTAATTTGTAAGCGGAACGTCAACGGCGCATATAACGCTGAAGGCGTTGGCTAATTTCAGCCCAAGGTTGCGCTTTACCAACCCTGGGTAGATGTACGTTCAATAATCGAAGATGCAACTCTGAAGGAGTTGCGTCTTGATACGTCCAAAGCATTCGCAACTCGGTTCGTGTGTTTCGTGTATTCGTGGATCGTACTTTTGCAGCCTAAAACGCATCCACGAATAACACGAATTACACGAAACGTGTTGAATTCGACTTTTGGGGCAAAGCCAACGCTTTCAGCGTTGTTCGCCGCCTCGGTGTGGCATAAATCCTTCGTTCGCGGGGGTCAATCCAAATCCAAAGGATTACGGTAGGGTTTATCTTTGTCTTTTTCGGCGCGCTTCATGGCCTCCTGAAATTTTTCTTCCAGTATCCGATCGCGGTCTTTATGAGAGCTGAGCTCCTGGGCAAAAATCTGCTCGCGCACTTGTTTCTGTTTGTCGAGTCCCTTAACCATCTCATCAAACGATGCCAGCGGCCTGGTTTTTTCCTCGTGCGAGAGCAGGGTGCCGGTCTGTGCGTCAACGTTAAGTGTCGCTTCGCAGCACGGGCAAATAATTGTAAACCGCGTGGTTTCCGTCATGACGTTTACTCCGATAAAAGCGCTGAAATCGTGAATGTTTAGTATATCACCGAAGTTTGGAGTTCGCGTTTTGACGGAAAGAAACTAACCGAGTGGTGATTCGTGGATCGCCTTTACCTTGGATAATACGTCCACGATTACACGAACAAAAAAAAGGGGCGGCCCCATGCCGCCCCGTTGTTGCTGACCGCGCCCTGAAATGAAAACTATGGAGTCACGGCATCCTTGATAGCTTTGCCGGCCTTCTTCGCGCCCGATGTAGTTTTCCTGCCTGCAGTCTTAGCTCCCTTAACAGTTTGGTCGCCGACGTCTTCCGCTTTGTCAGCCGCTTCCTTGCCAACGTCTTCAGCCTTGTCTGCTACTTCACGACCGGCCTCCTCAGCCTTGTCTGCGGTCCATCCGGCAGCTCGCGCAACCGTTTCACCGGTTGCCTGTAGCGCGTCGTCCAGATCGTCAACAAGTTTTTCTTCCCCCGTCGCCGAGTAAACACGGACCGTCCGTTGGCCGGAGGGCTGCGTCGTTACGACAACTCGCGACACGCGTGGATTGTTTCTAAAGACTCTTGTTTCAGTCTTCACGCCGCTCGCGTCTGTTGTGGTTGTGATCTCTGAATTGTCTGCCCCTTCCGCGGTGGTGGTCGTTGCAGCCGCCGTCGCGTTGGCGTTGGCATTAGCACTGGCGTTCGCGTTATCCGCGGTATTGCACGCGGTTGAACCCAGTGCCAGAAGTCCGCCGGCAAGAATCGCCAAAACTTTATTGCTCACGTTTGCTCCTCCTGATTTGCTTAGTTCGGGGGAATATTTGGCAACCAACGTGCCAGCGAGCGGGCGAACCGCCAACGTTGTTTACGAAGGAAAATCGACTAAACGCAGGTTTAGCCGCCAGTAAAGCATACGGGTGGGCCAGTCGTTCGTTCAGTTACAGTACGGAGTCTGAGCGAGATGCTATTTCATAGGTTTCGTGTGTTTCGTGGATCGCTGTTATGCCGCCTAAAAAAACGGTCCACGAATTACACGAAATAACAGTTTTTAGGCTAATATTGCGCGCTACAAAAACCACCGCTAATTCGATTTCGTTTGAAGGAGCATCCCTAAAATGAATTTTGCCTTACTAGCATTGGCTTTACAGGAAGAAGCTGACAATTCCATGTACTTCATTATCGCAGCTGTTTTGGTGGTGCTCTTTTTTATCGTCGTAATCATCGGTGTGGCGTTGACGATCTTTTTCATCGCCAGGAAACGGAAGGCCCAGCAGCCCAGCGGCGTGCCCGAGATTAGCGTCTCTACCGGTCCGGGATCTGCCGCTTACCAGGTAGCGTCGCAAGATGTTTCGGCGTTTCCGGCTGAACCGGAAACATCTTTCCCGAACGCACCGGGAGTGTCGGCGCCGGCCGCTGACCTGGCGACACCATTCGAAGCGGAGCCGGCCGCACATCGAGAAGAGACTACCGATTTTGATCCGACCAAAACCGTGGCGATAATCCGCGAACCGAAGGCGATAAGTTATGGATCGATCAAGTTCGTATCAGGTGTATTGGCGGGTCAGGAGTTTGAAGTAACCGCGGCCGGCTCCTTCATCGGACGCGATGAAAGCCTCTCGCAGATCGTTGTTGCAGATCCGCGCATATCGAAACGTCATCTATGGATCGGGGTGCGCGATAGTGCAGTTACGATCGTCGATCAGGATTCGCGCAATGGCACGTTTGTGAATGATCCGCGAAGCGACCGCGTGACGGAAGCAACCCTCAATTCCGGAGACACCGTGATCATGGGTGAGTCAGATGTGGCCCGCTTCGAGTATCTGGCGAACACTCTAAACGCCTGATGGTCTAAAGAGACTTGCACATGTCGGCCGCCCACGGGCTGCTCAAAGCACGTTGAATACTTAGCTTCACGTCGCTGAAGTGCCAGCCCTTCCGCTGCCAGATAGTGCCGTCGGTAAACTCCAAACGGTTTATAACAACTCTTTCCTTCACCGGACTGTCTGTTTTCTTAGCGAGGCTATCGACTGTCACCACGTCACTCGGCCCCGACAGAGTAAATCCTTTCAGTTCTTTATCCTTCCCCGGTTTTAGCAGGCCGGCGCACAAAAACTGACGACGTGAAACGACCGGCGAAATTGCGGTGTCGGTAAACTCATACTCCCAAAAGATTATTTCCAAATCCTTGGGGCTGATATTTTGAAACTTAGCGCGATAAGTGAACCCATCAATCGGTTTCGGCGCGCGCGACGATTGGACGCTCTTCTCCAAAGCCGCGCTTCGTCCGTCAATCGTATCCAGGTTGGGATCACGTTCACCCGGTGAGACGTTGGCCCGGCGATTCCGCTCGAAATTTTTATTTTGGAAAATCATGGCCGCCGCGGGAGCATTAAGCATCGAGGTTGCTTGTTCCACCGCTTGCCGGTCGCGCGCCCATTTATAACTAACGACTTTCACCATGGAACTCTCGTCCGACGACAGTTGTTCCTGAATTGCCGCAACATTGGCCGGAAAGTTTGTGATCAGCAGGATGGTCAGAAGAAGAGTTGCCAGGACAGTCAGCACTTTCATATTCAGCCCTCCGACGTTTCCGCGACGTCGCGCTCGACGTACAACGAAAGAGACCGGTTTAACCAATGGGGAGACGGTCAGTGCGAAAGCTGTGCGCGATAATTATTGGAGCGGGCGACGAGGCTCGAACTCGCAACTTTCAGCTTGGGAAGCTGACACTCTACCATTGAGTTACGCCCGCCTGAGGCCAGAATGATATCAAGAGGCCGGTCTATGTCAACGATGTGAAAGATCATTTGTCATCTGTCATTTCACATTTGTCATTTGTCATTGATTTCGTGTAGTTCGTGTGTTTCGTGTAATTCGTGGATCGTTTTTAATGGTCCGACAAAGCGATCCACGAAATACCACGAAATCAATGACAAATGACAAATGTGAAATGATATATGGAAAATGATCTTTTAACCGGTGTAGTACCCAACCAAATCACTCCAACGACCCTGCGATTTGAGGATTAACTCAATCACTTCCCGCACAGCGCCGCGGCCGCCTTCGCGTCGGGTAACAAAATGGGCCACCTCGAGGACTTCCGCTACTGCGTCGGCGACTGCCACTGCCAAATGAACCCGCAGCATCAAGGGAATGTCGGTGAGATCGTCTCCGACAAAGGCGACCTCGTCTTCATCGACACCGGCAGCTCGAAGGATCTCTTCAAATGCCGCGACCTTATCGGGATCACCCTGGCGCACAAACTCAATTTGTAACTCACCAGCGCGCCGTTCGAGACCTGATGAAATGCGACCACTAATCACCCCCGAGCGCAGGCCCGCACGGTGGAGCAGCGCCAGGCCGAGCCCGTCGTGTGTGTTGAAACTTTTCTGGTCAGTGCCTACGTCAGGTAGCCAGATGCGGCCATCGGTGAGCACGCCGTCACAGTCCATTAACAACAACTTGATACGCGACGCGCGACGCTCTATGGAGGGTTGGTCAGTTGTCATGTATTAGGGATGACTGGAAGGAAGATTTGTCATTGGTCATTTCACATTTGTCATTGGCTTTGCCTCAAAAGTCGGCAAGAGGACGTTCTTGTTATTTCGTGTGTTTCGTGTATTTAGTGGATCGTACTTTTGCAGCCTAAAAAACGGATCCACGAATAACACGAATTACACGAAACGAGTTGAAATTCGGCAAAGCCTTTGCCATTTGCTGTTGGCACCGGGCAACTTCCGCTTGTCTTTTTAATAGCAAATGACAAATGTGAAATGACCAATCACAAATCTGCCGAAAGATTCAGCCGAACCTCAAAAAATCTACCGCACCTCAAACAAATCAATCCCCATCAGTTTCCAGCTTCCACTCGCTTTGGAAAGTATTAAAACGGCAGTTCCTGACTGTTCCCGGCCCAATTCCTTCGTGGCGAGACTGACGTCAGCCGCGGCAGTGTTCAAATCGAGTTGCTCGGTCCGTAACACTCGCGTCTGCCAGATTTCCGGTTGTGTCCCCACTACGCCGCCGATGAATCTCACTAACTCGCCGGAAACAATTCTCGACTCAAGCTCCGCCTGTTTGCCACTCGTAATCGCCTGGTCCAATTGGCCGATGAACGTACGAACTGCCGGGTCAACCTGCAAGGTGTTAGCAGCGGTTTCAGCTTTGATTCTTCCCGCGCGTGCGGCGAGAGACGCTCCATACTCCGCATCCGCGCGCACAGCATCGTTAAATCTTCGAGCAGCTTCCGCATGCTGACCGCGGCGCAGATTTATTTCTCCCAGGCCAACGCTGGCCCAGGCAAAAGTAGTGGGGGTCGGCAATTGCTCGGCAAGCGAAGCCTGAAACAGTTTCTCTGCTTCATCGACTCGGCCTTGCCCCAACAACGCGCGCGCCAGAATAAGGTTGGCCTCTTGAAGCTGCGGAGCCACAGCGAGGATCTCGCGGGCCACCTTCTCTGCCTTAACAAAGTCCTGTGCGCCGAAAGTGCGATTGGCTTCGACCAGCGCCTCCTGTACATCACGTGTTTTCGGCATGCTGTCGTTGCCGTAGTCCAATTGGGGGTACAACTTCTCCGGGTCGATTTCGACTCGAGTAATCCTGCCTGCGTTTCTGAAAACAGCTTCACTAAAGTTACGGGCCGGAACGATTACATCCACGGAAAGCTGCTCACCGTTGGCCGTGACTGCTCTCACGGAAGTTTGGGCATCTATTGAGCCCAGATTCCTCAACGCCGAAACCCAATCCGCGCCGCGTTGTTGCGGAAGCCCAACCATTAAATCAAGATCAGTAACCTGATCCATCTGTTGATCTATTAACGTCTTCAGTCGTTCGCCACCACGCGTGGCTAGCGCGCCTCGAATTCCCGCGAGCGTAATGCCACCAGGATTACCCTTGCCCGACTGCAATTGTTCGCGAATGACATTCAACAGAACGTCCCGTCCAAGGTGGTGTTCAATTAACCGCCAAACCATTGCGCCCTTGTTTGGGACGGAGCTGTAGTACGTGGGATCAAGTGCAGTGACGCGCGAAAGGGGTGCGTCCTTCTTCGAAACCGAGCTGTAAGCAAGGCGCTGGCGCAGCAGTTCCTCGCGGGCAGCTTCAGGGCCAAACTGTTTTTCAATAAACGTATTCGCGAGATGACGAACGAAGCCTTCTCGGAGGACCCCTCCTGCATCGCCGCGCACCGCAGTTTGACCGCCAACCCATAAACGCGCGATCGCTTCGGCGATCGCTAACACGCTGGCAGCGTCCGGTTTGGCGCGTCTTAGTGCGGCTGACTCGATCAAAATTGTCCCACCATCGCTGAAGCCTGCCCCGCGCCTGACGGAAACCAGCCGAACCGGAACATCCGGGCCTGGTCCAAGCAAACTCGTGAAGTAGATGCGCGCCGTTGCCGCCACGGTCATCAATGCTTCCGCTTGTTTCTTTTCATCTGCAGTGGCGCCTCGCGAAATTAACGCGCCGATGTTTCTGGAGTCGCCTACTCCATCAACCCGATCCCACTCTCCCTGAACAAAAAACGGCTGTGCATTCAACGATTGTTCAAACACCGAAGAACTACCGCTACTCTTTTCAACTCCGGAGCTGATCACATTGGGCGCGTTTACGGTCAGACGGAATGGGGCCGTGTCGGCGCCGCGGATCGTCAAGTGAGTGTTGGGAGCGGGATACCACTGCGACTGTGGCAGAAACTGTGAACCGATCGGCGCGATCGCAGTCAGGCCGGAATTAGTTTCAACCGGAATTGTGTAATTGATAGTCAGCGCTACGGTCGCTCCCGGCTGAATGGAACCGGGCAACGTTACAGTTAACCGTTGCAGGCCTCCCGCTGTTTCGGGTACCGAACGAAACGTGGCGGTGGCGCCCGCGACACTTACGGTTTTGACTGTCGCTTTTGGATGAATACGAAAGGTGAAAGTAGTACCGGCGCCGCGCCCGACATTGTTCGCACTTAGAACGGCGGTGGCAGAGAGCTGGCGTTCCGGCTGCAGAATGTTGGCTGTAACGTCAAAATTTGTTATTTGCCATGCGGCGCGTGCTTCTTCCTGCGCGACGGCTGTTGGCGATTGTGGGACGAACGAAAGCGTAACGAGTAAGACAATTAAAAAGCGTTTCATATGTGCGCGAATGAAATTTGACTTAATGGTCAGACGATTGGTTCGCCGGGGCAGTGGCCGTAGTGTGACTGACGAGAGTATGGATATCCCGCAGTATTATTAACAACGCTTCCATTCGATCGAGCGGTAACGCGTTAGGTCCGTCCGACAGTGCTCGTTCTGGTTGCTCGTGCACCTCCATGAACACTGCGTCAACTCCGCATGCGACCCCAGCCCGTGCCAGCGGTTCGATGTATTCCGATTGACCGCCCGTTGCATGACCCAGGCCCCCGGGTAACTGCAACGAGTGGGTAACGTCAAACACCACCGGTACACCAAACTCCCGCATGATTGGAAACGATCGCATATCTACTACGAGATTATTATAGCCAAAACTCACGCCACGCTCGGTAAGCATCAGTTTGTCGCAGCCTGCGGCGCGCGCCTTTTCGACGATGTTGCGCGCGTCAAGCGGCGCCAGAAACTGTCCCTTCTTAATGTTGACGGCGCGACCTGACCGGGCCGCCTCAAGTACCAGATCCGTCTGACGTGAGAGAAATGCCGGTATCTGCAGCACATCAGCAACCTGGCTCACGGGCTCGACCTGGCCAACTTCATGAATGTCCGTGAGTACCGGTACGCCGACCTGCTCTTTTACTTCTCTCAACACCTCCAACCCTGCTTCCATGCCCAGCCCTCGAAAACTTTTGATCGACGATCGGTTTGCTTTGTCGAATGAAGACTTATAAACGAAATCGAGTCCGGCATTAAGCGCGCGTTGAGCACACTCACGCGCCATCATCAACGCATGTTCGCGCGATTCGATGACGCACGGACCGGCGATGATCGTCAGGCGGCCATCGCCGAAAGTAGTTTTGCCTACTTGAAAAGGTTTGGTTCCGTTGTCCGTCATATCTTAGAAAGGGTTCTTGAATATACGCTTAACCTTGTTAACAAAACCACCCTTCTTTTTAGGACTCGGTGACGGCGAAGGCTTGGGTTTAACTGACGGCGATGGCGACGGAGACGGCGACGGCGTGGGTACGACGGATGGACTTGGGCTCGCTATCGCGACCGGCGCGCTCGCAAATGACGTATTGCGCGAACGGATAACTAAGGCCACGCCAACCATCAAAACAGCGACGACGATCGCTCCCACAAACATCAGTTGTCTCTTTGATTTGCGCGAACTGCCGAGCGGCACCGAGAGTCTGGGAAAGTTAAGCGCGTCCTTCGATTGTAATTCGAGTGCAGTCGCAGCGGGCGCCGGCTGGTTGGGCGGGCGCATGATCGTCATCTCGTTTAGTTCAGCACTGGCGGCGCGGCTCTCTCGTAAACGCGAAATGTCGATAACCAACCTTCCCGACGGCGATTCCGTTCCGACATTACGCAGGGCCTCGAGGTCTGGTCCATTAATAGCCGCAGAATGTTCGAGCCCCAATCTCTCCGCGGTGTTCAACAGTTCGATCCGAAACTGCGCAGCGTCGGCAGGACGGTCGTGCGGGAGTTTCTCGAGTGCGTGTAATACCAGTTGTTCAAGTGGTTCCGGAATGTTTGACACGAAGTCGCGCGGAGGTCGCGGTGCCTCAGTTGAGTGTTTCAAGGCAATCGCGAGCGGCGTCGAACCGCTGAAAGGCACCGTGCCCGTCAGCATTTCATAAAGAATGATTCCGAGGCTGTAGACGTCGGCGGCAGGTGTCAGCTCAGCGCCATCACATTGTTCCGGCGACATGTAACGCGGCGTTCCAATCATCGCGCCGAATTGAGTCAACGTCATCGGTTCGTCGTCATCAAGCATTTCGGCGGCGAGTTTGGCAATGCCGAAATCCAACACCTTAACGACCGACGGGACATCCGCACGCTGAACAATGAACACGTTTGCTGGTTTCAGATCACGATGAATGATGCCGGCCTCGTGCGCAGCCGCGACAGCGTCGGAAATTTGCAACATCAAAGAGACGGCCCGCGCAGGATCCAGCGGAGCTTCTTTGGCAACGATTTCTCGCAGCGTCCGCCCTTGGAGGAGCTCCATCACGATGTAGACATAGCCATCGGAGGATTGTCCGAAATCGGTAACGGTGACGGCGTTAGTGTGTTGCAAGCGGCCGGCGGCGCGTGCTTCACGTCGAAAGCGCGTGCGGGCGGCTTCGTCTTCGACAAATCTTTGATTGAGAACTTTGATTGCGACCGGACGATCGATCAGCAGGTGTACGGCACGGTATACAGTGCCCATGCCACCGACGCCCAGCCGTTCTTCCAGTCGATACTTTTCGTCGAGAGTGTGCCCGATCAGCGGATCGACGGGCGTGGCACCGCCAACGGTCGCGTCAGCCTGCAAAGGCGTCAGGTCCTCCGGGCACACTTTGAAGTCAGCTGAATATTGCTTTCCGCATTTGGGACAATGAAGCATTTGAAGTCAGTCGGGAAGAGAGCATGAGAATTATCCCGTAAAAAGTAGTTAGATGCACACGAGGGCGGAAATACAAGAAAACGATCCACCAATTAGACGAATGTGTTCGTGTTATTTCGTGTTGTTCGTGGCCCGCTTTTAGTCGGCGGTAGTCGCGCTGACGCGCTCAGGAAGTAAGACCTCGTTCTCGCCGTTCTTCTCCATGGACGTTTCATTTCTGAGCCGATTCTGATGCGCGGCACGGATAAACGAGGTGAACAGTGGATGGGCGTCCAGCGGTTTTGATTTGTATTCGGGATGAAACTGACAACCGAGAAACCAGGGATGTTCGTCGCGGGGGAGTTCCACCATTTCCACAAACTTGCCGTCCGGAGAAACTCCGCTGAAGACTAATCCAGCCTTCTCCAGCGTTTCGCGAAACTCCGGATTAAACTCATAACGATGGCGATGTCGCTCACTGATTTCGTTTGCGCCATAGACTTCTTCCGCCAGTGAACCTGAAGACAGCTCGCATGGCCACGCGCCAAGGCGCATAGTCCCGCCGAGTTCTTCAACGTTCACCAGATCGCGCAGCTTGAAGATGATTGGATACGGCGTTTCCGCATTGAACTCTGTGGAATCCGCATCCTTCAGTCCGCAGACCATCC
>DATEPF010000300.1:0-8860 GCA_035273325.1 Pyrinomonadaceae bacterium
AATTGCACTCGAGCTCAACTTCCATAAGACACTGTTAGTCGCAGACCGCGGCATGATCGAGTCAGGCCACGTTGACGAAGCGTTGGCGCCGCTGCGCAAAGCCGGCATCCGAGTCTCTTCCTTTCACGACTTCGAAGTTAATCCCGACACGAGAATGATAGAAGCCGGCCGGGCGTACGCTGCCGAGTTTCAAGTTGATTCCATCATCGGCCTCGGTGGCGGCAGTTCATTGGATTGCGCTAAAGGGATCAATTTTCTTCTGACCAATGGGGGTCAGATGCGCGATTACCACGGGTACGGGAAGGCCACGAAGCCTCTGCTGCCGATGATCGCAGTACCTACGACCGCGGGTACCGGGAGCGAGGCGCAAAGTTACGCTTTAATCTCAGACGCTGAAACGCATCAGAAAATGGCGTGCGGTGATCCGTCCGCGGCGTTTGAGGTGGCGTTGTTGGACCCGTTGTTGACTCTGTCACAACCGCGAGTGGTGACAGCTACGTCTGGGTTCGATGCCATCGCCCACGCGGTCGAGACTTACGTCACCACCAGGCGCAACGGGTTATCTGAATTTTTCTCGCGCGAGGCCTGGCGGTTGCTGGATAACAACTACGAACGTGTATTGGATACTCCCGAAGATACGAAGGCACGCGGCGCGATGCAGCTGGCCGCCTATTTCGCAGGCGTCTCGATCGAGAACTCGATGCTCGGAGCCACGCATGCTTGCGCAAATCCTCTGACGGCGCATTACGGAACCGTGCATGGCGAGGCCCTCGCGATGTTATTACCCGCCGTGGTGCGTTGGAACGGAGAGGTGGCCGGCCAACGCTATTCAGATTTGCTTCATCTTTCGAAACGAGTGGACGGCGATTCGCCGGCTGAAACATTGGCACGGCGAATTGAAGAGCTGGCGGCGAAAGGCGGACTAAAGAATACGTTGGGCGCGTCGGGAGTGCCGCTGGACGATCTGCAGATGCTTGCTTACGAGGCAGCACAACAGTGGACTGGCACATTCAACCCAAGACCGTTCAATGTTGAAGGCGCGTTGGAGGTTTATCGCGCAGCTTTCTAAAGCGGCTCTACCGCATCCGGGGCGGAGCGACTGTGGCAACGGTGCGGAGCGGCTTTGCCGCAGCCGGTGCGGAAAGGCTCCGCCTTTCCGGCAGTCTATTAAATAACCTCTTCGCGAGGCGTAGCCTCGCGAAGATACGAGATGTAAATGCAACGGAAAGGCGGAGCCTTTCCGCACCGGCTGCGGCAAAGCCGCTCGGGCCGCTTGCGCAAGTCGCTCCATGCGCTTCAACGAAAATGAAACGATTGACTAAGACAAGCTACCACCACAACTTATCAGCGATGTTGCGTCTGTTTTTCGCCTGCAGTGTGTTGATCAGCGCACTTTGCATTTCAGCGTTAAGCCAGGAAACGCCGGCCGACAACTGGTCGCAGTTCCGCGGAAATCATCACCTGACCGGAGTTTCACTTTCGAATGTTCCGGCATCGTTAAAAGTCCTCTGGACGTTTGAAGCCGGAGATTCGATCGAATCCTCCGCCGCCATCGTTGGAGGAACTGTGTTTGTCGGAACGCAAAAAGGTGAACTCGTCGCGCTCAATCTCGATAACGGTCAGGTTTACTGGAGGTTCAATACCGGTGCGCCGATTGGCGAGTCGTCCCCTGCTTTCAGCAACGGCGCAGTCTACATTGGCGACTCGGCCGGGTGGTTGAACGCGCTAAACGCTGCGACTGGTGAGAAGTACTGGGCTTTCAAAACCGGAACCGAGATCAAGTCATCGCCAGTTGTCGTCGGTGACCGCGTACTCATCGGCTCTTACGATCAGTATCTCTACTGTCTTTCAACAAAGAATGGGGCCGTGCTTTGGAAGTTCAAGACAAATGCGCAAGTGCACGCGACGCCGAGCGTTGCGGGTGGGTTAGTTTTCCTTGCCGGTTGCGATGGCCTCTTCCGCGCCATTCGTTTGGCTGACGGCAAGCAGGAATTCAGTTTGCCGTTTGACGCCTACACAGCCGCTTCGCCGGCGTTGCGTAATTCGGGTGCGTTCTTTGGAACCTTCGACAACGAAGTAATCGGCGTGAACCTGCAGAACCGTTCGATCGGTTGGCGATACACTAACCCCGAACGGCAGTTTCCGTTTTACTCGTCGGCCGCAGTCACTTCGTCTCAAGTAGTACTGGGCGGCCGCGACAAGATGGTCCACGGCCTTTCGATAAGCGGCAAAGCGCTTTGGACTTTCGCCACGCGCGCGCGTGTGGAATCGTCACCGGCAATCGCCGGCGGCCGAGTCTACGTTGGCTCCAACGACGGACGCTTTTACGTTTTGAATCTTGAAAACGGAGCGAAGCTTTGGGAGTTTAACGCCGGCGCACCGTTCTCGGCGTCGCCGGCGATTGGCCGGGGCCGGGTAGTAATTGGTTCACAGGACGGACGGCTTTACTGCTTCGGTTGATCCTTCTCTTCCATCTCCAACCTGCTCAACATCACTTCCGCCTGCATACGCATCTCCGCGCTCGGGCTGCCCGCGATTACATGTTGCAGCGTTTGGCGGGCGACCGAATAATTTTTCTGTCGCATAAGGATTTGCGCGAGCACATATGAGAAGTCGAGCCGGCCGGGCGAGAGTTTCAGGGCTTTTTCCAGCAGTTTCTTCGATTCATCGAGCTGGTTGTTGGTGACGAGATTGATAAAAGCCAGGAGGCGGTAGGATTCGGGAAATCCGGGCGCGACTTCTATTGCTTTGTGCAACGCCGTCCTCATCTGCACTACTGAGTCAGGGGTAAAGCTCAACACGTTGTGCGCTCCATCCATCTGTTCCCGGCTGATCGTATTGGCGTAATAGTATTGGGCGAGATAGTTGTTCGGATCGATTGTGATCGCCTTCTGCAGAAGCTCTTTAGAGGCAGTGCTCGCCCCCTGCTTTAACTTCAGATTGCCCATCGACGCGATCGCCATTGAGAAGTCCGGCGCAATAGCTAGCGCTCGCTTTAAGTGATCCTCCGCTTCACTGAAACGGTTGGTATGAATTAGCAGGTCGCCAAGGTAGGTGAGCACTTGAGCTTCCGAGAGAGCGCTGATCTTAGAGTCAGTTCCTGACTCAGGCTCATCGAAGTTAACTACTTTGGCCCGGAACCTGTCCTGATTCACATACTCCTTCAACTCCTTCTCCAACGTCACGTAATCCGTATCGAATGCTTCGTCGAAACTCTCGGCAACCGGACGTCTGGCTGCGAGTAACTCGAGAAACCTGGCCAGCTGGGGTTGACGTTCGCCGGAGCGGCCGTGCGTCAGATAGTGAATCAGCGCCCAGGACTGCGCATAAAACATGTTGCTCTTGTCACGTTCATTGTAGTAAGGCGAGGACTGGTCGACGCTAAAAAGAGTTTGTAACGAAAACAACTTGTTTTCGCGCAGCTTTAAAAGGTGTCGCACGATCGGCTTCCCGAACGCCACGCGTTTATCGCCAGGATTTTTCGCAGGCAGGAAATGCAGGGTGCTGAAATACTCCGCCAGCCCCTCATTAAACCATTGCGGCGATGCCCGCACTTTGTTGTTCACCAGCAAGTGAACTGATTCATGGAAGATAAGTTCAAACGGATCGTGTCCTGCGTGGCCGAGAGAAAGAGTGACGTAATTAACGTCATCGCCTGAGCGAAAATAGCCCGCGGCCTCAACGCGCCGGCCATTAACTACTGGTTTGTATGGTCCAAACGAGTCACTGCTTTTGAAAACAACAACCGTCGTCGGCACCGGTGAATTTAAGTCTGCATTCTCAAACTGTTTAGTAAAGATATGTCGAAAACGTTCGAGCTGAATCGCGATGGCCCGGATTTCACCATCTTTCACGTTGCCTATCAGGTGGTAGTTGCGCGACTGGAGGCTAATCCACGTGTCCTTGGCGCTGGCGCTGGGCACAAGTGGACTGGTGATGAGACTAAAAAAGAGGATTACGAACAGGCGCAGGATAAACATGACAACCTTCCGCGTGAGTCTTTGCGGTCGAAATGTTAGCACAGGATTCGTTTTGTGTTATTTCGTGTGTTTTGTGGATCGTATTTGGTTAACGGCTAAAAACGATCCACGAAATACACGAAACGGCAATTGACTTCACCAACGGTTTGGGCTTAGAAACATTCCGTTCAAAATCCAAATCGAATCGAAAACGAGGCACTGACTATGCAGAAGCGCATTCTTCTCTTTGTCCTGACTACAGCGTTGGTCTCTTTGGTCGGCGGTTGCACCACAGCTCCAACAAATCAACCGGAGAACACCACAACCACAGCTTCGATACCAGCCGAAATGAAGCCTGCCTTTGACGCCATCACGGCCAACGACATCATGCAACACACCAAAGCATTGTCGGCTGATGAGTATGAAGGACGCGGGCCGGGTACGAAGGGCGAAGAATTGACCGTTGCTTACCTGACGCAGCAGTTGCAGCGCATCGGACTCAAACCGGGCAACCCGGACGGAACCTTTGTCCAGAAGGTTCCGCTGGTCGGTTTCACGGGACAACCGACCGCCTCGTTTACCGCCGGTGACAAGTCGATCAGTCTGACGTTTCCGAATGATTACGTGGCCGTGTCACGAAGGTTTGTGCCGGAATCCAAAGTGGAAAATTCGGACATAGTCTTCGTCGGTTACGGCGTGGTTGCCCCCGAGTACGGTTGGGACGACTACAAGGGCGTCGACGTGAAAGGCAAAACGATCGTGATGTTAATTAACGATCCCGCCGTGCCGGACGGCCGTGACGCTTCAAAACTGGATGAGAAGATGTTCAAAGGCAAGGCCATGACCTACTACGGCCGCTGGACATACAAGTATGAGATTGCGTCCGAGAAAGGTGCGGCAGCGGCGATCATCATTCATGAGACTGAACCAGCCGGTTATCCATACGAGGTCGTTTCCGGAAGCTGGTCGCGCGAGAACTTTGACATTCAAACGCCGGACAAGAACATGGGCCGTGTAGCTGTCGAGTCCTGGATTACAACTGAAAAAGCGAAAGAACTTTTCACCGCCGGCGGTCAGGACTTCGATAACTTGAAGAAAGCGGCCATTGCCAGAGACTTCAAGCCCGTCACTCTTACGGCGAAGGCTAACTTTACGGTCAAGAACACAATTCGTGAGATCAATTCAAACAACGTGATTGGTAAGTTGGAAGGTTCGGATCCGACCTTGAAGAACGAACACGTGGTTTATTCGGCACACTGGGACCATCTGGGACGTGATCCTAAGTTGCCGGGCGATCAGATTTTTAACGGCGCGCTGGATAACGCGTCCGGAACTGGAGCCCTACTCGAAATCGCAGAGGCGTTCACCAAATTCGCTACACCGCCGAAGCGCTCCGTGTTGTTTCTGTTTGTCACGGCAGAAGAGAAGGGATTGTTGGGCGCGAAGTATTACGGGGAGAATCCTCTGTATCCTTTGAACAAGACCTTGGCAAACATCAATATGGATGGTGTCAATCAATGGGGTCGCACCAAAGACATTACGATGGTGGGCGACGACAATAGTACGCTAATTGATCTGTTGAAAGAGGCGGCGTCGGCCCAGAGCCGTACTGTGAATCCGGATCCCGAATCACAGAAGGGCTTCTACTACCGGTCGGACCATTTCGAATTTGCCAAACAAGGCGTTCCCGCACTGTATACGGATTCTGGTGTCGATTACGTTGGCAAGAGCGCCGAGTTTAGTCAGCAGAAGCGTGATGAATACACGAACAAGGACTACCACAAGGTGTCTGATGAGATTAAACCTGACTGGGATCTTGCCGGCGCTGTCGACGATGCGCAGCTACTGACAATGATTGGTTATCGCGTTGCGCAGGCGGATAAGTATCCGGAGTGGAAGACGGGTTCTGAGTTTAAAGCGAAGCGTGACGCAATGATGTCTGGCGCGTCGACAGCAAGTCCTGCTGCGTCAGCGAGCCCCAGCGCATCGGCTCATTAATTGTTTCGTGTAATTCGTGGATCGTTTTTAAAGCGATCCACGAATGAATGAAGTCAGTACCACCTGCGGTAGCGGGTGGGTCAGTGACTGGGGAGAAGAACCCACCCGCTACCGCAGGTGGTACTGACCTCGTATTCCTCGAGCAAGCTAAAGCTTGTACTCTGAACTTTTGTCTAGGCGCGAAGAAAATCGAAATACTTGGAAACAGTCCGCGCGCTGGGTTTGTTGGTCAACTTGGAAACCACGATCATCAGCAGCGCTGAGATGATTACCATCGGCACAACCGGCATGAACTGGAATACGGCAGTCCCACCTGGAGTGCGAGAAATGATTTCAGTTCCGCCTAGTGACCAGTAAGCAACCGGTGGACCCGGCGCGGGCGCCGGTACGACCTGCTGGAAAACAGCAACTGCAACCACTGCCGCAGCCACCCACAGCGTTGATGCAAGTGCGCCCCACTTCGTACTGCCTTTCCAGAACAACGCAGCAATCAATAAAGGCGATAGCGCCGCGAAACCTGAAAACGCGTACTGAATTGCCAGCTCGAAGATCGTCTCCGGCGCGCGCAGTGCGACACCGTAGGCAAACAGAGTCAGTATGACGACAAAGATCCGCCCTGTTTGCACCTGAACACTTTCACCGAAACGCGCCTTGCCCCCGTAGTGGGCAAACACGTCCTCCGTGAACATTGTCGAGAGTGCCAGAATCTGAGAATCGCTCGCCATCACCGCCGCCATGATGCCCGCTCCAAGTAAACCTGCCAGCCAAAATGGCGCGTAACGCTTCAGCAAGTGAAGAATCACATCGTCGCCTGCAGCTTTGTCACGCAAGTCGTCGCGCTGTTCGGGGGCCATGGTTTTCCCCTGAGTAGCGAGTACACGTCGTGCTTCTTGTTTTGCACGAATCTCGGGAACGTCACCGACGCGATTTGCCATCACGCCGAGAAATACGCAGGGCAGCCAGATCGCCAGAATGCAGAGCGGGTAAAAGATGACAGTTTTTTTGAAGTGCGCCATCTTTTCCGCAGTTAGACAGAAAATCAGAATATGTGGGAACGCAATAGCCGAGAGGGGAATGAACGTGTAACTAAAAAAGTAGTACGGCGAAATGCGTTCACGCGTCAGCAAGGGCGCCAGTGCCGGCGAGTTAAGCATTGCTTCAGCTGCGTTGCCGAATCCGCCCATGCCGACACCGATAACGACGATCGCGATTGTTCCGAAGAGCAGGAAAAGAATTGTTTGAAAAGTATTGACCCATGCGGTTCCGCGCATGCCGCCAAAGAACACATAACCCATCACCACGAGTGCGACGATGGCGCCGCCAAACCAGTAGGGGACCCAGCCACCGCTAATCGCGTTGAGCGTGGTGCCGCCACCCATGATGCCGATGATCACGTAGGGCACCAGCAAAACGGCCTGGACTACAAAGATAACTGTGCCGATGTGATTGCATTCCCAACGATCGCGAAACATCTGGACGGGCGTCATAAAGCCATACTTCTTGCCGAGGGCCCAGACGCGCGTGCCCACCAGGAAGATCGTCAGCGGAATGACTAAACCCGACGACGAAGCCATCAACCCGAAGGTAACGATGCCGTTTGAAAATGCGTGACCGGAAGATCCCAGGATCGCAAACGCCGTCATGTTGGTGCCGAACAATGAAAACAGAAAGACAAATGGCCCGAGCGAACGGCTGGCCAGAAAATAGTCTTCTGCCTCTCTCTTGCTCTTGGCTTTTCTGAACGCGAAGATGCCGATGTAAAGGACGACGCCGAGGTAAATGAAAACAACTATGGCAGGAATCAAGTGGTGCGATCCTCCTTCGCCGGGCCTTGTTCGACCTCACGCTCAAGATGAGACGGCCAGGCATACTTGACCAGCAGCCACATAACGAAGGCAGCAGCTACCGAAAAGCACGCCTGATAAAACAACCCTATGGGAACAAAGCCGAAGACGAGCGGATGTGCCGTACGCCAGAACCAGATGTCCTGGTGGAGTATGTAGAGAATGGCGACGACAACGACCAGCAGTTTTTTGGTCATAGTTCGCGAATCATTGAACTTAAGCTGGGGAGTACTTGAAATATTCTGGAGCCCGCACTTATTAGCACGAAAGCTATGTATTCGGCTAGCAGAAATACGTTTCCCGCATATAACGGGTTTCACTTTTCGTGTAATTCGAGCTACCGAAGGTCAACAGCGAATGTCGGGAAGGTGCGCGGTCAACCAACCACTCCATTGCTGAACCGCTTGGCGGTAGCCAGCGGATGCCGGCATTCGACTTCATTCCGGTAGTGGCTCACCCTGGTCGTACTTAACGTACGCGATCGCCGCATCAAGATCCTTTTCGGTCCACAGGTATCTCTTACTTCCTCTCCTGACCCAGGGACTGAGATCACTGCGCCAACAACCGGCTTCACGCATCTTTCGGGTAGCATTAACTTTCAATGCATTAAGGACGAGTTTCGCTTTACAACGCGCCGTGACGACTGAGTGCACATGGTTGGTGCGAATGTTCGACTCCCATAACTCCCATTTTCGAATGCGACACGTTTCTTTTATCGCGTCGAGCACAACGCGACGCCTCCATTTGTTTAGTTCGACGGGCGGCTGTTTCAGCAGTCCCTCGTTGTACTTCTTGCGCTTGGCATCCGCTATTAATCGAGGTGTTCCATATCGATTGTGGAAACGATCAACGGAACCAGCCGTGCCATGCAGCCATGTACCATATGCACGAAACGTAATGAAGTAAGCTAACGGGATTCGTTCAAGTGAGAATTCATGAGGCGTGGACATTGTGGACATACTTATAGCAGCGGTCGGTTAATAACCAGCAGGCGTTACCGCGTGACCGCGGAATACGATTTAGCAAGAGTTCTTTCATCAGCGAATACCAGTTTCTCGG
>DATEPF010000301.1:0-3311 GCA_035273325.1 Pyrinomonadaceae bacterium
GAGCGATCGCCGTGTTACCGGGGTCCAAACGCCGCGCGGCTTTATCTCGACACCGACCGTAGTAAATGCTGCCGGTCCCTGGGCGGCGCAGGTCGCGCAAATGGCAGGTGTCCAGTTACCAGTCGAACCGCTGCGACGACAACTGGTACCGACTGAACCTTTCGCTCAATTACCACAGCGTTTTCCGATGGTGATTGACATGTCAACCGGATTTCACTTCCGGCGAGAAGGAAAAGGAATTCTGTTGGCGTGGAACGACCCCGAAGAAACGCCCGGCTTCAAAACCGAATTTGAACCAACATTTATCGAGAAAATTCTTACGCGCGCCGCAGACCGCGTTCCGTGCCTGGCCGAAGCTGAGGTGAACCCGCGCCGCGCGTGGGCCGGTTTATACGAAATGACCCCGGACCATCATTCAATCATTGGCCCAGCCCCCAACGTAGAGGGTCTATTTTTCGTCAACGGCTTCTCAGGCCACGGCGTAATGCATTCACCAGCATCCGGCCGCGTCACCGCGGACCTGATCCTGCACGGACACTCAGATCTGATTGACGTCAACCAACTCAGCGCCACTCGCTTCGCCGAAGGCCGGCCGCTGGTGGAAACTGCATTACTTTAACTGCTGAAGCCTTTCGTGATATTTCGTGTAATTCGTGGACCGCTTTTTTTAAGTCCTTAATAACGATCCGCGAACTACACGAAATAACATGAAAAGTAGGCCGAATTGTTAAGGTCGGATGGTATTGGTCCAATCCATGATTGAATTCATCGCACCTTCATAGACTTGCTCTTGGGTAAGGCCAGCGCTTTTGGGCGCCTTGAGTGAGTGGTCGCCGCCGGCGATGGCGTGGAGTGTCGCGTTGAGTTTGAGGCGTTTGAAGAGGTCGCGGATTTCGTCTTCGCTGCCGAAGGCGTCGCGGGAGCCTTGGATGAACAGCATCGGCGCTTTGACGTCAGGCAGATGAGCGTCGCGCATTTTGTCCGGGCGGCCGGGCGGGTGGAGAGGGTATCCCAGGAAGATCAAACCACTTAACGTTGGACGCAACCAGGTGCTGGCAATGCCACCGAGCGAATCCTCAGCGTTGGGGTTGTTGGCAAGGTACGCGGCGACTTGCGATGCAATCCTGCCACCCATTGACTTGCCACCGATCACCAGGCGGTTTCCTTTTAACTTCTTGTGCTTCGCTGCTGCGTCGATGACGGCCCGGTAACACAGTTCAAGTTTGTCATTGCGATCCGGGACCTTCTTGCGTTGTTCCATGTACACGAAATCAAACGTCAGCACGTCGAAGCCGCGTTCAGCGAGTCCGTTTGCAAAGAGACGCATGAACGGTGTGTGCTGGCCTGCACCGGCGCCATGGCCCAGGATGATTGTTGTACCGACACGCGTCTTATTGTCAGCCGGATAAAGCACAGCCGAGATGCTGTCGGTTTCATTTACCTGAACTTTGAGTTCTTGCGTAATCATCTTTCGTGTCATTTCGTGTGATTCGTGGATCGCTTTTTCATCGGGTACAAGCGATCCACGAATCACACGAAATAACAAAAGTCACATTAGACGTAGACTCGCGGGACTCGGCTTCCAATTCCACAGGTCACTTCATACGAGAGCGTACCGGCTGTTCGCGCAATCTCTTCCGCACTCACCGCGAGTTTTCCGTCGTGACCCAGGAGTATTACCTCATCGTCAAGCTGGACACCGGGGACTGCGGTCACATCAATCAACGTCAGATCCATTGAGATCCGGCCGATGACCGTCGCATAGACGCCACGGATAATTGCATGGCCTCGGTTAGATAAGGCACGCATATAACCGTCGTCGTATCCGAGCGGCACCGTCGCCACTAACGTCCTGGTTGAAGCCTCAAAGGTGCATCCATACCCAACCGTTTCGCCCTGCGGTACCCACTTCAATAGTGAAATTCGTGAGTGCAACGACAGCACGGGTTGAAACTTCTCGTCGCGATGCTCCGGATCCAGAATGTCGCGCCACAGTCCGTACAAAATGCCTCCCGGCCGTACCATATTGCCGTGCGCAGCCGGCTGCGCAAAAATGCCGGCCGAATTGGCAAGGTGACGATACGTGGGTCGGTGACCGCGTTCACGAAATGCGGTTACAGCATCGTCAAATCGTTGGATTTGTTCGCCGGTTAGTGGTCCACAGCGAGGCTCATCGGCGGCGGCGAAATGCGTCATCACTCCATCACAGCGAACATTCTCAAAGCTTCTGAGTTGATCAAGAAACGCGTCCAACTCGTCGTACCTTACCCCAAGACGTCCCATGCCCGTGTCTATCTTCACGTGCACATCGGCAACTTCATTTCGCTCGCGCGCCGCATTGTTGAGCGCTTCAATCACATCCAAACGATAGACGGCGGGCGTCAGTTTGTGTTGCAGACACGCAGCGGCCTGCCCCTGCCAAAATCCTGCGAGGCACAGGATTGGTTTCGACAACCCCGCCTGACGAAGTTCAATTCCCTCTTCAGGCAAGGCCACGCCAAACCAATCGGCGCCTTCTGTTTCTAAACGTTGAGCACACTCTACCGCGCCGTGACCGTAGGCGTTTGCCTTAACCACGCCCATAACGTTTACGTGTGATCCAACCCGATCTTTAACTATATGAAAATTCGCGGCGAGTGCGTTTAGATCGATCTGAGCCCACGTGGGCCGGCCTGCGGTTGATGTGTATGGTTGTGACACAACGGATTTATTCGTGTGTTTCGTGTAATTCGTGGATCGCGTTTTGTGCCAGCCAAAACGATCCACGAATTACACGAAAGGCTGAATTCTACTTTTGTGGCAAAGCCAAAGTTTAGGCGATCTCGTAACGCGGGAGAAAGTAGCTATTCGCGATACAGATTGTCAAAGCGCATGCTGGATGGTGTGAAACGCAGGCGAACTGTGTCGGTTGGACCATTACGTTGCTTGGCAACGATAAGCTCAGCGATGTTCTTTTCATCGTCGGGCATGCTGTCGCGTTCTTCAGGAGTCTTGTACTGTTCAGGACGATAGATGAAGGCCACGAGGTCCGCATCCTGTTCCAGAGCACCTGACTCACGCAAGTCGGCTAACTGCGGGCGGTGATCCGATCTGGCTTCCGGCGCGCGCGAAAGCTGAGACAACGCAATCAGCGGAACATTCAATTCCTTCGCCAGCGCTTTTAACTCGCGTGAAATCTGCGACACCTCTTGCTGTCGCGACTCGACCCGTTTTGCCGAGCCACTCATTAGCTGCAGGTAGTCGACCACAATTAGATCGAGCCGTTTCTGTTCGGCCGCCAGTCGCCGCGCCTTGGCTCGCATTTCCAAAAC
>DATEPF010000302.1:0-2816 GCA_035273325.1 Pyrinomonadaceae bacterium
ACTCTATCTTACGACTCTGGCGCTGGTAATGGACCTTTCGGGTTGGGTTGGAGGTTAAGCCTTCCTTCGATCACCCGAAAGACTGATAAAGGCCTCCCCCGGTACCGCGACACCGAAGACTCTGACGACTTCATCCTCTCAGGTGGAGAAGATCTGGTGCCGGTGCTCGTTAAGTCAGGCGAAACATGGGAGCCCGAGCGGGTGCCGCCCCGCCTCATGCACAATAAGTTGTATACGATTCAGCGGTACCGACCTCGAATAGAAAGGCTGTTCGCGCGTATCGAGCGTTGGACTAATCAGGCAGATCCATCGGATGTGTTCTGGCGAACAATCTCGAAAGACAACATCACTACCTGGTACGGCAAAACCGAAAACACTCGAGTTTTTAAGCCCGGAGATCCCAGCCAAATATTCAGTTGGTTGATATGCGAAAGCTACGACAACAAAGGTAACGCTATTGTTTATGAATACAAGCCGGAAGATTCACTGGGCGTCGATCAGTCTCAGGCCCATGAACGCAACCGCAGTCCTGAAACGCGTTCCGCCAATCGCTATCTGAAGTTTGTCAAATATGGAAATCGCACTCCCTACTTTCCGGTTCTTTCCGAAAATCAACCGCCCACCCCTTTGCCTGCCGAATGGTTTTTTCAAGTCGTTTTTGATTACGGGGAGCATGACGCGAACACACCTACACCTCTAGATTCGGTAGCCTGGTTCTGCCGCAAAGATCCCTTTTCGTCTTACCGCGCTGGTTTCGAGGTGCGCACTTATCGTTTATGTCAGCGCGTTCTAATGTTTCATCACTTTCCTGATGAGGAAAACGTCGGTGCGGACTGTTTGGTCACTTCCACTGACTTCACTTATTCCTACGAGAATGATCCTGCCAATGTGCGCAATCCGGTTTTTTCTTTTTTGGATTCAGTCACTCAGACTGGTTACAAGCGAAGCAACTCGGGTTATCTGACGAAATCGCAACCACCAGTCGAATTTGAATACACCCAGCCCGTTGTCCAGCAGGAAGTTCATATTGTCGATCCGGAGAGCCTGGAAAACCTGCCTTACGGCCTCGCGGAGAGCCAATACCGTTGGGTTGATCTGGATGGTGAGGGTTTGTCAGGCATCCTCACTGAGCAATCCGGCGGCTGGTTTTATAAACGCAACCTTAGCCCCATCAATACGCATGACGAGAATGGTCAGCCCACGATAACCGCTCATTTCGGTCCAATCGAGAAGATCGATTTGAAGCCGTCGCTGGCAGCGATCAACAGTGGACGTCAACAACTGCTGGATTTATCTGGTGACGGTCAACTCGATCTCGTCATGCTGGAGGGCGCGACGCCAGGTTTCTATTCGCGAACCCCGAATGAGCAATGGGAGTCGTTCCAAACTTTCGATGCGCTGCCAGATCTGGATTGGAGTGATCCGAATCTTAAATTCATTGATTTAACGGGCGATGGTCATGCAGACATCATGGTATCCGAGCACCAGGCGTTTACTTGGTATCCGTCACTTGCTGAAAACGGCTTCGGGTCCAGTGAGAAGGTTCGTCAGACTTTCGATGAAGAAAAGGGACCACGTCTGGTCTTCGCCGACGGTACGGAATCAATCTATCTCGCCGACATGTCGGGCAGTGGCTTAAATGACCTGTTGCGGATCCGCAATGGCGAAGTCTGTTACTGGCCCAATCTCGGTTACGGTCGCTTTGGCGCGAAGATCACAATGGACAATGCGCCCGTTTTGGACACGCCGGATCAATTTGATCACGCACGCCTCAGACTTGTGGACATCGACGGCTCTGGCGTAGCCGACATCATTTATTTAAAGCGCAATGGCGTGCATCTTTACTTCAATCAGTCCGGGAACAGTTGGAGTCTTGGCCAAAAGCTCGTGGCATTTCCTCGCGTCGAGGATCTTTCGGATGTGGCAGCTCTTGATTTGCTTGGCAACGGAACCGCTTGCCTCGTGTGGTCCTCCGCTCTACCAGCCAATGCGCATAGATCCATGCGCTACATTGATCTCATGGGCGGTCAAAAACCTCACCTGCTACGCCGTACGGAGAACAATCTGGGCGCCGAGACAGTAGTCACTTACGCACCTTCGACCAGGTTTTATGTTGCAGACAAGTTTGCCGGAAAGCCCTGGATTACCAGGATTCCGTTTCCGGTTCACGTTGTGGAGAGAATCGAGACCTACGATCACATCAGTAGAAACCAATTCGTCACCCGGTACGCTTACCACCATGGTTACTTTGACGGCTTCGAGAGGGAGTTTCGCGGCTTCGGCATGGTTGAGCAGTGGGATACGGAAACGCTGGCCGCTCTAACAGCAACAGGTGAGTTATCAGTTGCGGATAACATTGATGCAGCCTCCCACGTGCCTCCCGTACATACGAAAACCTGGTTCCACACCGGAATCTATCTTGGTCGCGATCGTGTTTCCAACTTCTTCGCCGGTCTGCTCGATGACGACGATCGTGGCGAATACTACCGCGAACCTGGCTGGCTTGATGACGATGATGAAGCCCGAAAACGTTTTTTCGACGACACCATTCTGCCCGAAGGACTAAATGCCGGCGAAGAGCGCGAGGCCTGCCGCGCTTTGAAAGGCTCAATGCTGCGCCAGGAAATTTATGCCGATGATGGAACCGCGAAAGCCGAACATCCATACGCGGTCACAGAACAGAGTTTTACGATCAAAGTACTGCAACCCAGCGAAGGCAATCGGCATTCGGTGTTCTTCACTCACTCGCGCGAATCCATCAAATATCATTACGAACGAAATCCGGCGGACCCACGCATCGCTCATTCCCTCACCAT
>DATEPF010000303.1:0-5220 GCA_035273325.1 Pyrinomonadaceae bacterium
TTCCATTTCAGTTCGGTAGGACAAACTTTCATATGTAACTTAGGACCCCTGAGGTTATTTCGCGTGTTTCGTGGATCGAGTTTCAGGCGGCCTAAAAAACGATCCACGAAAAAACACGAAAGGCTGAATCCTACTCTTGAGGATGGGTCAGCTAAGTTCACGTGCGGTTGCATGGCGCGCGCCTAAGCCGTCTTGTAGTCGTTCGTCACAAACATTCCAGGCGATGTTGGAGAAGAACGCCTCAATATATTTGGCCCGCTCGGATGGTTTGTAGTCGAGCAGAAATGCATGCTCCCAAACGTCCATCACCAGCACCGGATTGAAGCCCGCTACGTTGCCGGTCTCATGAAGCGTGATCCAGTGATTGGAAAGGCGACCGTTAGCGGGATTCTCGTAACAGATGGCCCAACCAACCCCGCGCATCTTACCGATGCCCACAAAATCTGCCTTCCAGATGTCGTAACTGCCGAAGCTTTCTTCTGCCGCCCGGTGGAAACCAGAGGTTCGTTCGGGGTCACCGGTCCCGGCTTGTTTCATGTTGCCGAAATAGTATTCGTGCAGGACCATGCCGTTATATTCAAAGCCAAGACGTCGCGTGAGCTCGGAGTAAGCCGGCACCTCTTCCTGATCGACTTTTCCGTCTCTCAGAAACTCGGAAATCTTATCGGTCAGGTTGTTCGTCTCTTTAACGTAGCCCTCGTACAGCTTGAAGTGCATCTCCAGTGTTTGATCGGAGATGCCGTTCAAGCCGCTTAGATTGAATTGTTTCGCCTGGTATGGATTCGTATTGATCATTTCCTCACTCCTCTACAGTTCTGTGCTTACTGGTTTTCGTTTTGATTCGTTGTAGTTCGTGGTCCCTTTCTTTCGTCGACTCTGGCCCACCGGCCTCAGTAACTCAACAACCCCGTGATAACCGTGTTCTATTGCTACCACCAGGGCAGTTTTACCAGCCGGGCAAATTCTGTCTGGGTCTGCTCCACTATTTAATAGCGCCTGCGTGGTCCTTGGATCCCCACTACATGCAGCGAGCATTAACGGCGTACACCCACACGCAGCCTGGACGTTGACATCAGCCCCAAACTTCAACAACGTTTTTACGCTGTCGAGTCGGAGGTTAATGATTGCAAACATTAATGCTGTACGTCCTTCATGATTTTGAGCATTCACGTCTGCTCCCTTGAGGAGTAGAGCTTCTAATGCCGCGGTGTTCCCGTCGAGCGCCGCGCGCATCAATTGCGTATTCCCTCCGCCATCTTTGTCGTCTATCACTATCTGTGTCCGCGGCATTATGTGCCTCCTCTCATCTCGAATTTATGGCGTTGCCAGTTTGTTGCCTCCCCGTGCGGTCTTTGAATGGTACGGACAAATCCTGTTGCTTCTGCGCGCGAGAATGATGGTTGCGACGATGGCCGTGATATTTATGGCCTGAACAATTGTGAACAAGGTGTCGTTACGAATCAGGCAATAGCTCAAAAGTAATGCGCCGGCACCCAGCCAGATGAGCCACGTTGAGATGCTGATGCCCCATGCGCACTTCTCAACGTATAGATGACGTATTTGAGGAACGTAGGCGACTATGACAAGCGCTGTTCCGGTCCAACCCAACATTTCCATCTTCAAATTCACGGCACATCCTGTTTTGTTAATTCCGTGTAATTCGTGGATCGTTTTCACGCTGCGTCAGACGACCCACGAAACACACTGGCTATTCCGGCTTCTAAAAAAATCAAAACTATAACGACTTCAGATATTCAATCAGGTCTTTCTTTTCCTGCTCCGTCAGACCCAACTTCTTGAAGTTGTTGTAGTGGTTTACGACATCGAGCAGTGTGGCGAAGCGCCCGTCGTGGTAAAACCCGCCTTTGTGAATTTTTTGCGTATCAAACAACGCTCGCAACGGCGTCGTTACATACATTCTGGCCGGGCCACGATCGGCCTGGAAGCTGTCGATGCCGATATCTGCAGCCTTATGAAGGTTATCCCCCGGTTCTGTGAAAATCGGAGGCACGTGACAAGTAGAGCACTTCGCCTTGTCTTTAAATATCGCCTCGCCGCGTTGCGCCGCTGCTGCGTCGTAACTACCTGCAGGTGCTTTGGGCGCGGGCATCGCCAGTTGATAGAAGTGCAGGGCCGGCAGCTTGGCAGTGATCAAATCTTTTGCGTCACGCTTATGACCCCAGCCCGCCTTGGCCGCTACCGGGTATTGTTTGGCGTTCTCCAGACGCTGATCAAAGAAAGTGCCCTGACCATACATCTGCGTATTCGCAACATACGCGTTCCAATATGTAACGGTGCCCCAGCCACCGGTCCATGTGTGCTGGTTGACGCCCGCCAAACCAAACGCCGAAGGCATCATCGTCGCCGCGGTCTTGCCGTCGGGAGTTTTGCCTTTTCCATCCATATTTAATTCGGCGTCGTACCTCCCCGGTCCCCAACTATTCAAAACAGCCTTAACGGTGGCTACATCAACACCAAGCAGATCGCTGAACGGTTTGAGATTTGGCGCCGTCGCGACAATCGCGCCGACATTAAGATCGCGATTTCCCCAGCCGTCGAGCCGCTTACCAATGCCGGGCGCGAATGAGTCGTCGACAGTCGAGTGACACATGGCGCACTGAATGCCCAGTGATTGGAGTTGACCTGTGGAGTTGAAAAAACCTGTAACACCGACAACAGCATTCAGTTTGAGCAATGCAACTGTTGTTGCTGGATCGTCGAGATTGACCTTGCCGGCCTTAATCTGTGCTACCAGATCTGCCGGCAGCGCCTCCGCATCAACTTTCAAGCCCAGAGCCAGCGCCGTCTTCGGGCTCACTCCGTTGCCCACTCCGCCCAACTTGTCGCCGGCAATTGCTTCATGCAATCGCAATTTACCGCCCCAGAAATCCTCAGAGCCAAACGTGTCGTAGCGAAAGATCTGTTTTCCCTGCTCCATCATCCGCTGCGCGTTGTCCGCGATTTGCTGGTCGTATCCCTTTTCATTTTGGCGGCTTCGATCTTCGTTTCGCTGGGCGCGGCTTTGATTAGATAGATACCCCGCGGCGACAGTCAGAGCGGCCACTACTATCAAAACTTTGATGATCGTCATTAGTGAGGTCTGGGTTTTAATGGTTCTGCTTGCAGGTTCGCCCCCGTGATTACTGGTACTTGACATGACGACTCCTTTCGAGAAGCGCTTGAAGGCTTCGTGTGTAGTTAGCGTCGGGTACTTACCGGGGGTAGGCGACTGATTAGGGCAGGGGTATTGGTCTAATTCTAAGTCCAAGGCACTGCTTACCCAAGTCGCGCCGTCTTAAACAGCGTGTTCTCGTAAACTTTTTCTGTGCGCCTGTCCCCCGACTTCTCGTTCCCCGCTAACAGAGAAGTCGGGGGCCGCCCCGCGCCCTAAACAGCCCGTTTGAGTTCATCAATGAACTTCAGTGCCTCGCGGCGAACGTGGTCAGCCAGTCGCGGATCAATGATGCTCTTGATGCGAGCCGCTTCAATTCCCCTGGCCGCTTTCGTCTTAAAGTCGAGGATGGTTTCAGCAGCACTCAGGACTGCGCTGGTTTCGGGATTCTCAATTAGTCCTTTCGTCACCGCGCCGGGTTCATGGACCATCGCGGCCGCAACGCCGCCGATGCCACCGTGATGGAGATCCTGAAAAACCTGGCTGGCGCTCATTGCCTGCTCAATCAATTCATATTCATCAGGATCGAGCAGGTGAGCGATGAAGCGCGCGTGTTCGTCCATGATGTTCGTCCAGAAGGTAGTTACCTCTTTTCGATCAAGCTCCGATTCCCCGCTCGCCAGCATTTGGAGACGACGCGTCCAACGTTCGGCTTCATGCTGTGTGTGATCGAAGAAGAGAGGCCATACCAGGCTTCGCAGTTTACCGCTGCGTTGCGCATCGCCGAGCCGGGCTTTGTATTCAGTCAGCGGCTTGATCTGCTCGACCACGTTGTTCGCAAACCGCTTCAGCTCGCTGCGCTCCGGAGGTGCGGTGCTGTCGATGTGCTGGTGGAGCATCGTAAATGTCTCGGAGAAAGCCAACGCCTCAGCTCTCTCTTTCGCGGCAATCTCCGGAGGCATTAGTAATGCGAAGAAGAACGCGTGTTCGGCCATGATGTCGGTTGCGAAACGCGCATCAGCCCAGGCATGGAATGCCGGATCATTGTTGTCGGCCGCCGGTACCACAACCGGCTTTTCGTATTGACCCTCGAGTTCTTTTCCACCGCCCCGTGTGTAGGTAACTAACCCGACCTGATTTCTTGTTCTAACTGCTGCCTGCGACATTCTTTTCTCCTTTCTTAACCAAGTTGAATTTGCGGCGTGACTCCGGAGGCAAGAACATCATTGGCAACAATTGTTGTCGCTCTGTAGTTGTCGTCGGACTCAGTCGTTTTAAGTAGTTCCAGAAAATTCCAGGGACCACGTTCGAGTTGATCGGCTGTAGGCATTCGACCCAACCTCATTAACTCTTCAATCGCGGCCATCTCGCGGTCGCGATTCATGCCTGCAGCAGCTAACACCCGCTTCTCTTTGAGGTACAGAGCAACGAAATTCTGTTCTGCCACCTCCCCCTGATAAATGATTGCGTCCCACTCCTGGGCATGACCGACGTACAACAGACCCGCATCGAACTGTCGCGTCCAGAAGAACGGGACACTGTCATACGAGACGTCTTTCCCTGCCATGTTGTGGGCGGCGATGCGGCCCTGCTGCATAGCTGTGCGCCAGTGTTCTATCCGCTGATGTTCACCGGTGAGCGAACTTTTGAAGCTGGCAATGTCTCCAGCGGCGTATACCCCTTCGGCAGCGCGCATGTGTTCATCAACAATGACGGCACCGTCGCGAGCCAGAGCTAGCCCATTGAGGAAGGACGTGGCCGGCTTCACTCCGACGCCCACCACGACCAGATCCGCTTCTACGTGTTGGCCGTTGTTCAGAGTCACCGCTGTAACGGTCTCTGGGCCGATCAAACCAGTAACAGACACACCGAGCTTGAACCTCACTCCCTGACCTTCGTGGATGTCTTGAAATAGTTGACCAATTTCGGGACCGAGAATTTTTTCAAATGGTAAATGGTCTGGCGCGATTACCGTTACTTCGCATCCACGCGCGCTCAAGCTACTCGCCACTTCCATGCCTATGAAACTTGCGCCGATAACGACCGCTCTTTTTCCTTTTTCGGCAGCGGCGACGATCGCATCCGAGTTGTCGTAGCTGCGTAGGAGA
>DATEPF010000304.1:0-5637 GCA_035273325.1 Pyrinomonadaceae bacterium
CCCGGCGACATGCACCTGGAATTTCCAGACCGTCCGAACTATCAAACGGCACTATGGATGGCGCAGGAAGTTAACGAATTGATCAAACCTGACTTTGTGCAGTTCGCGGGTGACAACGTGCAACACGCGCGCGATGCTGAATGGGAACTATTTAAAAACGTAACCGGCAGCTTGAAATCGCCCTGGCATGCCGTGGTGGGCGATCACGACGCGCATCACGATCCGGGTTGTCACTCGTTTGAAGCCAATGTCGGCCCAACCTACAGTGCTTATACAGTGGGCGGTTATCGCTTCATTCGGCTGAATACAATGGAGTTTCGGCCGCTCGGAATGACCGAGGAGCAGGTGATTTGGTTTCGCTATGAGGTTGATGCCGCCCTGGCGCGCGGCGAGCGCGTAATCGTCTTTCAACATCATTATCCGTTCAAGGTGTTCGAGCAGTTCGCCGGGCCCGGTATCGACGAGTGGCGCAACGTGATGCAGACCCGCCCCATTACCGCCCTCTTCACCGGTCACACGCACTACGGGCAGATGGCCAATGACGGCCGGAATGTTTACGTCGTAACGAGATCAATTGGCGATCCTGAAGGCGGGCCCGCCGGTTATTCAGTTGTGCATCTGGACGGAGAAGATTTGGCTGTCACTTATCGCACTTGCGAAGCCAAAGGACCAATCGCGCTGATTACACATCCGCGGCGGCTTATCCTTGCGACAAAGCCTGAGCACATAGTTACCGGTCCGGACGAATGTCACGCCCGTGGGTGGTCCAACGTGCCAATCACTTCAGCTCAGGCGCGTCTTGACGCAGAGACGTGGATGGACATGAAACCAACCGGCGAGAGGAGCTGGAGTTTCCCCATTGACGGCGAAACACTCGACAAAGGCGAACACACCCTGGAAGTGCGTCTAATTGATCAAAACAAAGATGAAGGGACCGATCGCATTACTATCTCCTGCGACTTGTCTGGTCGATATACCGCTTATCCGATGGTTGAGCCGGTGGTGAAGGGGACTCAATACTGCTGAAATTCTCGCGTGTAGTCTGGCCACATGAAAGGAGAGATTATGACGAAAGGTTCATCAAAATTATCGAGCCTGGTAGCCCTCGGATTGCTCCTGGTCGCGGTGTGGGCATGCAACAAGGGCAACTCCGAAAGTCCGATCTCAGCCGACAAACTGGATTACGTCGGCGAATGGCGTGGCCAAACCGCGAATGAAAGCATGACGCTCAACATTGCTTCAGACGGCGCCGTTAACTATGAGCGCAAACATCGCGCTGGCACTCAAAGCGTTGAGTCGTCTCGCAGCCGCAGTATTACCGGGGGAAAGATTTCAAAGTTTGAAGGCAATGATTTCGTAGTAAAGGTGTTGTTAGTTCCAACTACCTTTAAGGTCGAGAAACCGCCATATCGCGATGGCAGAAGATGGAAGATGGTTGTGGACGGCATGGAGGTGAGCCGGAAGGACCAAAATTCTACGGACGTAGCGATTGCGTCGGCCGAACACCGTAAGGACGATGGGAGCGGAAAAAAATCGGACGAGACCACAGACACGTTCGGCCAATCCGACCGGAAAATGCACCGGTTTGTCATCCTCGACAATCCGAAGGCTGGCACGAGGATCAAATTTGTAACTATCGCCATCGAAGCGGGGAAGTTGAAGAATGAGCAGATCAACGAACACATCGTGACCACCGACAAAGATGAGGAGAACGAAATAAGCAGTTCTCTGGAGATGACAGGCAAGCCGCTGCCGATTGGCGACTACAAAGTGGACATCTACATCAACGACAAACTTGAGGAGACGCTGCTTTTCACCGTCATCTGAACCCAAGAAGCTGCCGCGCTTTGCACAAAAAGGTGATCAGAATCCGGACTAGCTTTGCAATTACGAATAACAGGTCCGAAGGACCATCAGTTAATAGCCGTGCCCGTCAGGACACGGACTGCGAACGAGAATTTTTCAAGAGCGCCGAAGGCGCGACATTTATTATCTTTACTGTCGGTCCTTCGGACTATTATCCAGACCTAACTGCCTTTCACGCCCTAACGGCGGGTGGCTATTTACTCCCGGCCCTTCGGGTATGGGGCGAAGGCTGAACTCACGTCAATTCAAGTGCCGCTTTTCTACACTGAGAGGGTGGATGGATAAACTAGAAGAACGAGAGTGTGCAGCCATTGGCAGGAAGATAGCGCTGAGGTGCGCCTTACCCACAGCCTTGGTATTTCTCGCGGTGATGATTTACGTGCACATAGACCTATACTTGGAACAGGAACCACAACGCCAGAACCCTGTTGCAGGACTGCTTTATTTTGGCGTGTTGGCGCCGACCATTCTTGGGGTTTTGTATTTGGCTTCCGCGTTTCTTGGTCGAATAGCGGGACGATTGATTTACCGGGAAACGGCCGGGTTTGCAGGCGCTTATTTCATCGGCATCGGTTGGGCCTTAGGTTGCTACGTGTCCGTCGCCGCCGTTATGTTTATTGTTTTTCTTGTTTCAGCCACAAGTAAGTTGGATATGTTTTTTGTGACTTCACTAGTTGGGCTGACAATTGGGATGTATGTAAGCCTGCCTGCGATTCTGCTCGGGACGTTGTATGGATTCCTGGTAAGAAGGAAATGCGTCACGATTAGCAGAAAAGGCTAATGCCTTAACCGCGAGCGTCTCGTTTGCCTGCTCGTCCAGGCGAAGAAAGAAGACAAAGGAGAGTTAGCAGATGAAGAAATCAACGGAGAAAGCAGTCAGCCCGTGCGTTATTGTCGGAATTCTCGTTCTCGTTTTAGCTTGCAATTGGTCAGACAGACCACAAAACGAAAGCCGGCCGAACTCCAATTCATCTCCCGTGAATTCAAATGCCAAAGCATCTCCCGTCGACTCAGGTATCACTGCGGAAAATCCGGTCGAGCAACTCATCGCGCTTTGCAAATCCGACAACTATACAGAAGCTGCCCGGCATATGAGGTATCCCGGCACAGACGAAAGTAAAAGGGAAGAAACGGCGAATTATGAATCCGGCGACCCGGAAGAGAGACGACAAGTAGAAATGAGTTGTAGAAGATTTAGAATTATGTCGGGACTGAACTACACCGTGAGTCCGGAACGGCGCGAACAAGGTTTTTATGTATATGACGTGGAAGTTACGGTAGAAGGCAAAACGGAAAAGGAACTGTGGGCATTTAGGAAGTCCGGCGATGATTACGTTTTAGTTGATATCGATTAGTCCGGAACCGTTGCGGACCAGAAGTGAAAGTTAAGCCGTGGGTCCGTTGGGACGTCACGCCGGCGCTAACCCTAAACTACATTCAGAGCCACAAGCAGGTCTCGTTAGGCAACTGCGTGAACTGCACCGTCGATAGATTTTGGATCGATGGAACGAGGGCGATTGGAATTCAATTAGGTGGATCGGCCGCCCTCGGCAACCGCGCAAAAGATTCGAGGATTATTAATTCGTTACTAACTCGAGTTGCTTCGCAGGGAATCGCTTTAGTTAACGTTGGAACCAGATTAATTCTCGTTCCTTTATAATTCGAACCACCATGACCCAATACGTCTTTCTTCTTACAGCGTTGCTGCTGGTGTTTTTGAGTTCTGCTGCTCACGCACAAAAATCAATATCTGATTTGCCGCCAGCTCAAGCTTCAGCTTTAAAAAAATTCCTTTCTGAGAAGAACGGCCTGGTGTTCCTATCTGAAGACGCGTATGACCAAGGTATTCTGAAGGACATGCGCAAAAATTTCGGCGCGCGCTTAAAACCCTCTTATCGATCCGGCGATTTTAATCGTGACGGCGTGCAGGATTTTGCAGTTATCCTGTTGAAGGAAGGATCACCGCCTAAAGATCAAGGAGCGGAAATCGCTGAGTCGCATCGATATTTACGTGATGTGACGGTTGTGATCTTTAACGGAACCGCAAGATCTTACAAACCGGTTTTTGTTAAGGCCACACAGGCGCCGCTCCTGTGCTTCCTGAACCTTGACTACGGAAAGAGGCTTACCTTTTCCGTATATGAAACAGACGAGGGATTTATCATGAGGCCCGTCCGCACGGGCTACCGGCTCGAGTATCCAGACCATTAACATTGATGGCTTTGCCTCAAAAGTCGACTTCACCAAGTTTCGTGTTATTTCCTCTGTTTAGCGGAATTCGTGGAGTAATTGTCACCATTGCCTACGTCCATCCGGAGTCGGCGCAACGCCTGGCGCCCGAAGCATCGCGTCAGGCTCAGCTCGAGGTGCGGCGTGAAACGCCTGAGCCTGAGCATTGGGCCACGTATGTCGTGATCGGCGTTAGCTGACTATCACACGTTTCCCGGCAGGATTATTTTGGTGAAGCGCAGTATGGCGCGTCGGGAGGTGTTTCACCTAGGCTGCTTTGGCCCATGATACGAGTTGGCGATCCTCGGCGCGATCTCATCGAGCCAGGCGTTGAGCTCGGTTTGCGTAAACCATTTGCCTTTCAGCATTACCCCCGCGCGATCCCTGGTCGCTTCAATATTTTCGAGCGGGTTCGCGTTCAGCAAGATCAGGTCCGCGCCTTTTCCTTTCTCAATCGTGCCGGCCTTGTCGAGCCTACCCAAAAATTCCTGAGGATTGCGAGTGCCGGCTGCGAGGACGGCAAAGTTTGAGATGCCGGAATCTTTGAGGGCCTTCAGCTCGTGATGTAGCCCGAAGCCGTATAGCCACAAGAACTCAGGCGTGTCCGAACCGGCCATCAGTTTGCCGCCGGCGTTGTGAATTGCCTTGATCAATTTTTCGCGCAGCTCGACCCACCGCGCGCGTTTTTCAACTGGGACTGTCTGCAGCATGCGATTGCGTTTATAGAAATCCAACCACTGCTGCTGCACCTTCGCTGGATAGAATTTGAAGTCCGGTTGCGCCCTAATCTCTTCTTCCGTTCGGAGACGGCCGAATGAGTTTTTCATAAAATGATGTGTCGGATTCACGAACGGGTTAGACTCGACGGTCTTGCGGGCGATCTCTGGAATCTTGCTTTCGTCCATGTGCTCAAAGCTTTTCCAGTTCTCGGGATTGTAAATGTATAGATCCGAAATCGAGCCTTTCATTGGCGCGTCAGACTTGAGCAGCAGTTCCATATAGCCATCAAGATGCTCGATCTGCTGGCGCGCTTTCCACGCCCGCTCGACGCCAACAAACCTACTGTCAGCGTGGCCCACCACGAGGATGTTTTGCTTTGCCGCTTCATCCACAGCCGCCTCATAAACCTCGGGCTTGATGAAGGTAGTTATCTTGATGAAGTCGTAACCGGCAGCTTTTGCTTTCCGGACAGCCTCGCGCGCTTCATCGGGGGCGTTGACCACGAAATTGTTTCCCTGTTCGCGTCCTGTGAGATGCGGCGATGCCACAAAAATGGTAGGCGCGGTGATTTCACCTTTGGCAGAACGCGTTCGCAACACGAGTAACTCAGACGTCCCGATCATAAACCGAACGGTAGTAACGCCGTTTGCAACCATCACGCGCAATTCATCAGGTGCGATCGAATCAGGATACTCGTCGCTGTCCGACAGCAAATGCGTGTGCATATCTACGAGTCCGGGGATCAAATATTTTCCCGCGGCATCTACCCGCAGCGCGTCCTTCGGTACCTTCACCTTCTTTGCGTCGCCGATCTCCGCGATT
>DATEPF010000305.1:0-17317 GCA_035273325.1 Pyrinomonadaceae bacterium
ATCGCGGGGGTTCACACCGCGCTTGATGGCAGCTTGTTCAGCCGGCTGACCAAAACTGTCCCATCCGATCGGATGCAGCACGTTAAAACCCTGCAATCTTTTGAACCACGCCAGCGCATCACCGATTGAGTAGTTACGCACATGGCCCATGTGCAGGAAACCTGATGGATAGGGCAGCATTTCCAACGCATAAAACTTTGGTCGTGGATCTTCCGAGCGCACTTCAAACGCGCGTGAATCGTTCCAGCGTTGCTGCCACTTCTTCTCTATGTTTTCGGGAAAGTATTTTTCGTCCATGATCATCTTGTCCTAACGGTAATTACAGTTAACACGAAGTAACAGGATATTGATAACGCGCACAGGACGTTTTGCGCGGTTGAAAAGCAAAACATCCGCGCTATTTGTTTACCTGTTGTGGTTTTGAATTGGTGGTCGCCGTCCCGCGAAAAACGCGCTATTAAGCGCGGCGCAGAAACGGCACCGTTAGGAGGAGTTTGGTGAGTGGTCTAAATCGCAATCTCACAATGCGCGCAGTTTAAGAAAATGATCGGGCGGTTGTCCAGTGTTGCATTAGCTAAGTCGCCGGCCATTTCGTGTAATTCGTGGATCATTTTTACTCATCAAAAGAAAGCGATCCACCAATCACACCAAACACACGAACAAAACGCTGATGCTCAATCGATGAACGATCTGAGCTTGTTTAGGTTCTCGAGGTCAGCTCGCGGATCGTCGTAGGGAGTCTCCAGAATGAACGCAGCGTGCGCCAGCTTCGGATGACGCGCCACTCGTCGCAACGCGTCCAACCCGATGTGTCCTTCACCAATGTGCCAGTGACGATCGACCCGGGAGTTGTACGGCGCCCGCGAATCATTGAAGTGAATTGCGCGCACATTTTTCGTCTTCACAGTTTTTTGTAGTTTGATCATTAGAGCGTGCAGACCATCTTCTTCGCGTATGTCGTAGCCCGCAGTGAAGGCGTGCGCTGTGTCAAAACAGACGCCCAGCGGGATTTTCGGACAGGCATCCATGATCACGCGCAAATGTTCGAACCGGTGACCGATACATTCGCCCTGGCCGGCAGTGTTTTCCAAAAGTATTTGTAGTTTGCCAAACCGCAATCCGCGACTAGCAAACTTGAGACTTTCAATTGCCGTTAAGATTCCGTCCGCTTCGCAAGCACCTTTAGAGCTGCCGGGATGAACAACCAGGTAATCGGCGCCCAGCACCAACGCGCGCTCAACTTCTTCACGAAATGAAAGCCGCGACTTTTGCAGCATTAACTCGTCTGCAGAGGCGAGGTTAACCAGATAGTTACAATGAATAACGACCGGAGTGAGCTTGGTGGCGCGGCGAACTTTTCGAAACAATGATACGTCTGCGGCTGTGAGCGGCTTGGCAGCCCAGCCGCGCGGGTTGCGAGAAAAAATCTGCACGGTGTCGCAGCCCGTTTCATAGGCCACCACTAGAGCGTTATGCAGTCCTCCTTTAATTGGTGCATGAAAACCGATGCGGGGTCTTTTGGTGGCGCGTGAGCTCATGTTTTGTTTCGTGTGTTTCGTGTCTTTCGTGGATTGTTTTTAAGCGGCCCAAGAGCGATCCGCGAATAACACGAAATAACATGAAGACTTACTTTTGTACCTGATCCATGACCCGCAACATATTGCCGCCCAGAATCTTCTGCACCTCATCTTCGGAGTAACCGCGTCGCAACAACTCCCGCGTCAGATTTGGCAACTGCGAAACGTCTTTTAGATCAGACAAGGTTGACTGAACGCCATCGAAGTCAGAACCCATACCGACGTGATCGACGCCGACCAGCTTCACAATATGATCTATGTGATCAACCAACCTTGAAACGCTTACTGGCGGCAAACGTTTCGCGTATTCCTCTTGCCTCACTCGGTCGCGTGCCATCTTTTTGCGCACGGCGCTGCCACTCTCGGCATTGGAAGCTTGTTGGACCAGCGGCGCGATCTCCGCATCCACTTTCTGCTTTCGCGCGCTCCAACCAGGTTCAATATGCTCAGGATAGAAAATAACGTTGACTACGCCGCCCGTCTTCGCCAGAGCCTGAATCATGTCGTCGGTGAGATTGCGCGGCACGTTTGCAATGGCCCGACATCCCGAGTGAGTGGCAATGATTGGTTTTGTGGAAGTGTTAACGATGTCCCAGAAGGTTGGATCGGAAACGTGTGACACGTCGATCATCATGCCGAGACGATTCATCTCGCGCACCACGTCGCGTCCGAATTCGTTTAACCCGCGCGATTTGCCTTCCGCGTCTCCCGATGACCCAGCCCAACTTGTGCTGATGCTCCACGCCGGGGACATATAACGCACACCCATTTTGAAATAACGCTCGACGTTTTCCAGCTTCTCGTCGATCGCGTAGCCGCCTTCGAGTCCGGTCAAGGCAGCCAGCTTGCCATCAGAAACTATCCTTCGCACGTCGTCCGCCGAGTTGGCAAATTCCCAAAGTTCGGCATGCTTGCGCGTCAATTCATGCACTGCAGCGATCTGATCGTCGGCGCGTTTTACCGCCGCTGGACCACCGCCACCAAACAACTGGGGCTCCACCCAGATCGAGAAAAACTGGGCGTCCAATCCGCCTTCTCGCGCGCGCACTGAATCAAAATGTCCGTCACTTAATCGTTGAGTAATGTCGACGTCTTCATCAATCAGACGTTGAGTTGTATCGGCGTGCATATCGACAGCAAATGCGCGGAAATGAATGTCGGCCGGAGGCGCTACATTTCCGTCGGGTTGAACTGAAGCGGTATTAGTTTGATTTTGTTGGCTCATACTGCAGTGGCTAAAAAGTGTCGAACAAGCGATCAGCAATCCGGCTAAGCGAAGCCGCTTTGAACGCGGTCCGCACTTCGTCGGAAAGCGTTGAGAATTAACAGTCTTTTCTATTTGAAGAAGCAATTCGATGGTACTTTCCTACCGCGATCCGAATCAAGCGTGCCTTGCAAAGCAAAGTAAAATTACGTATCGTTCGCTTTACAGTTAACCATTGTTCACGCATTCCGAACGGACCACAATTTCGTGCAACCATAACATGCATCGGTTCCACGTTGGTTCAAGTTGGATCCTCGCCGCCCGGTTTCGAAGACTGATTGTAAGGAGTAGCACAGCATGTTCTCAAAAGAAGGCAAAGCCAAAGATATAGCGACACCGCGCATATGTGACGTGGTCTGGCACGACGGCAAGTTCATTGATTGGAACGACGCGCGCGTTCACGTGATGTCTCATGTTCTTCATTACGGTTCCAGCATCTTCGAAGGCATTCGTTGTTATTCAACACAACGAGGGCCGGCGGTCTTCCGTTTGAAGGAACACATGCAACGCTTTCTTAATTCGGCAAAAATTTACCGGATGGACCACCAATGGACGCTCGATCAACTGTGCGACGCGTCGGTGGAATTGGTTGAACGCAGCGAGTTGGAACAGTGTTACATCCGTCCCATTCTTTTCCGCAGTCTGGATGAAGCAAAACCGGCCTTCGGCGTGAACCCGTTTCCCAATCCGCTGGCCTGCTACATCGGCGCCTGGGACTGGGGCAAGTATCTGGGTGACGAAGCTATTGAAAAAGGCGTCGACGTTTGTGTTTCAACCTGGAACCGTCTAACTCCAAATTCGATGCCCGCCATGGCGAAGAGCGGCGCAAACTACATGAACTCGCAGCTCATCAAGATGGAAGCTCTACTGAATGGATTTGCTGAAGGTATAGCGCTCGATGATCGTGGGTATGTTTCCGAAGGATCGGGCGAGAATATTTTCATGGTGACCGGGGACGTGGTTTTGACTCCGCCACTTTCGTCATCAATTCTTCCGGGCATCACGCGAGACAGCGTGATCCAGATTTGCCACGACCTCGGAATCACCGTAAAGGAGCGCACGGTACAACGCGCTGCACTGTATGTAGCGGATGAATTGTTCTTCTCCGGCACCGCCGCCGAAATCACGCCGATACGGTCCGTCGATCGAATTACTGTAGGCGCGGGTGGGCGTGGTCCAATTACGGAAAAGATTCAGAAGGCGTTCTTCGATGTAACTAAGGGTGAACGGAAGGCGCCGGGAGATTGGTTAACCTACGTGCGCGAACACCGCACAGCAACAACCGGCAACAACGGTCAACCGAGACAGAAAACGCCAGCGGCGACCGATTCAACCAGCGAGACTGAAGCTGTGAGATATCAAACCGCGGCGATCGCCACGGACTAGTCGAGTTGCCAAAACAATACTTGAAGGCGGGGACTGGGTTCCCCGCCTTTTTGTTATTTCGTGTAATTCGTGGTCGTCTTTTACGTGGAATAGAAACCGTGCCACGAAAACCCAAAAATTTGACGCTAATCATTACTACACGATATATTCACTTCGACCTCTTTGAGGTCACGCCCAGACCTTCTCACCGCGCAAACCGCGCTTTAAGAAATCCCCGTTAGTCAGTTCTTCAGCTTCGAAAGGCCCAGTTCCCTTATGTCCGTAAAAATTGACGATTTATTGCGTGTCGCCTGCAGTCACGGTGCTTCCGATCTGCATTTGAAAGTTGGCGCCTTCCCCGTCATGCGCATCGGCGGCGAATTACATCCGGTCGCAGACGCCCCAAGATTGAAGCAGGAAGACACGCTCGATATGGCGTTTGCCATCATGTCCAACAGGCAAAAACAGCGCTTCAAGGAGGTGTCGGAGGTTGATATCGGTTACGGCGTCAACGGACTCGGACGGTTTCGCGCCAACATTTTTCAGCAACGCGGCACCGTGAGTATTGTGTTGCGCGTGATCCCGGATCAGACCCGCAATACGTCCCAACTCGGGCTGCCTCCCGTAATCGATCGGATCGCCGAAGAACGGCGCGGATTGATTTTGGTAACCGGTGCGACTGGTTCCGGTAAGTCCACCACCCTGGCCGCAATGATCGATTTGATCAATGCCCGACGCAGCGGGCACATCGTCACCATTGAAGATCCAATCGAGTTTTTACACCGCGACAAAATGTCGTTCGTAACTCAGCGGGAAGTCGACGTCGACACCCGATCATTTTCTGAAGCACTGCGTGGCGCCCTCCGCCAGGATCCTGACGTAATCCTCGTCGGAGAAATGCGTGACTACGAAACTATCGAAACTGCACTGACCGCGGCTGAGACTGGTCACCTTGTCCTCTCCACGCTGCACACACTTGATGCGACCGAAACCGTAATGCGCATCGTTTCTAGTTTTCCGTCGCACCAGCAGAAGTCAGTGCGTATCCAACTCGCTGGAATTTTGAAAGCAGTTGTGTCGATGAGGTTGGTTCGTGCGGCCAAAGGTGCGGGACGTGTTCCGGCTGTCGAAGTGATGGTCTCCACAGCATTGATTCGCGATTACATCATCAATGAAGAAAAGACGTCGCTGATCCGCGAAGCAATAGCTGCCGGCGCATCGCAGTACGGCATGCAAACCTTCGATCAGTCACTCTTTAACTTGTTCCAGTCTGGACTAATTTCGTTGGAAGAGGCGATCCACAATGCCACCAACGCCGACGAATTCCGGATGCGTGTATCCGGTATCCTCTCCGCGGAACAAGCCATGAACACGATTCGACAAAATACACCCACTACAGCTTCGAGCAATTCGGAGATGGAGTTTGTTAAGCACTGAGTTAGCTGAATCGCTAACAAATGACGGGATGCGCTCGCCGGCCAAGCAAGTGCATCCCGTTATTATTTTGGTCAATTACTAACGGCACTAACGCTGTCTTTCGCCAGGTTAGAAAGTGGCGGTCCCTGGAGGCCGAAGCTTTGCGGGTTTTCGCCAATGATTGCGGCGGCGAAGAATGCGGGTACGTAACCTACACTCTCATTTTGGAAAGTGGCATCAAGCTTGTGCCGATTGGCAAAGAGGGTCCAAAAATTTCGTTCGTACCCTTGCGATCCGCGCAGTTCTCGCAAGCTGGTGCGGACCGACTCCGCACCGCGGTTGTAACTGACCAATACCAAAGTCAGGCTTTGCGCATCCTCACCGAGCTCAGCCATCAAATCGGCAACGTAATGCGCCGCCGCCGGCGTCATTTTTTTCACGTCGCACATTTCGTCGGGAGCAACCCCATACAGTTTTGCGGTCGACGGTACAAATTGATAAAGACCCTTGGCGCCGAAACTGTTCTCAAAACAGTTTCGATATGCCGACTCAACCACCGGCAGGTAAATGCCAATGATCACCGGCACCTTGCGCTCCTGAAATGAACGGGCGATCAACGGCACATGGACCTTCCCTCTGGAATAAACAGCCCCAATAGTTTCGTCTTCCTTGCCTGATTTCTTTCCCTGAGCCAGATAATGCTCAATGTAGCGTTGAATGTAGCGTATCGCTTCGTCATTAAGTTGCACGGGATGCTCGCCCATCATCGCCGACACCCGCTGTTCCTGTTCGCGAATGAAGGTGAGCTTTTCGTCATCACTCATCTGCAGGTAGGTTTTTGCGGCGAGAGGTTGCACAGCGGTCGGCTTCACGGTGTGTATCCGCGCGCGATATACCAACGCGACGACAGCTACCACAACTAACAACCAAGCTGCACCGAGCAAAACTAAATTGCGGGTCGCGCGGCTATGCAGCCTGGAACTGGAGAACGTCGAAAGCGGCACTTCTCGCGCGGCCTGGAGGTCAGTGAGCAACTCCTCAACCGACTGATAACGTTTTTCCCGATCTTTCTGAAGACATCGCTCAACAATTGTTTGTAGCCGGTCGTTCTCCCGTGGGCCCAGCGATAACGGCTCACGTTCCAAGATCGCCACCATCGAGTCCATGCGGGTGGCGCCCGCAAACGGCAACCGTCCGGCCAGCATTTCATACAGCACAACACCCAGACTCCAGATATCGGTTCTTTCGTCGACCGGTAGTCCACGTGCCTGTTCGGGCGACATGTAATCAATGGTGCCCATTACCACACCGAGCTCAGTGTGCACGCTGCGTTGTGTTCGAGGCTCGTCGTCGCGCTCAACCAGCTTCGCGATACCGAAATCAAGAATCTTCACCAGCCCATCAGTACGCCGCATGATGTTTTCCGGCTTGATGTCGCGGTGAACAATACCGGCATGATGCGCCGCCGCCAGTCCCGCACCAACCTGCTCGATAATGTCGAGAGCATCATCAACGGTAGGTTGCTCGGCGCTCGTGATCTCGCGAATGGTTGGACCGTCAATAAACTCGGTAGCGATGAAATAGGTGCCATCGCTCTCGCCTACTTCGTGAATTGTGAGGATGTTCGGATGATTCAAGGCCGATGCAGCGCGGGCCTCTCTCTGAAAACGACGCAACCGTTGATCGTCGGCGGCAAAGTAGGAAGGGAGAATCTTGAGGGCCACCAGACGGTCAAGGCGGCGATCCTGGGCCAGGTAGACTTCGCCCATTCCTCCGGAGCCTAACGCTCGGATAATCGAGTATTCGCCTACTTCACGAATCGCAGTGTCACCCAGGAGTATGTGTGCGTCGTGAGCCAGCGCCGGGGTTTCGATAAAATTGCCGGCATCCTCGTGAGCGTCAAGCAGCGATGCGGTTTCCTGCTTCAATTCCTGATCGCCGGCACAACGCTCAGCAATGAATGTGGCGCGCTCGGACCACGGAAGGTCCAACGCGTTCTGCAATACCTCCTCAACCTGTTGCCAGCGTTCAGGTGTCATCAGTTTCTCTTACTTATCATTCGTACTGACTGCTTTGAACAACCAGGCCTTGGCCGCGCGCCAATCACGTCTGACCGTCATCAGGGAAACGTCAAGTGCTTCCGCTGTTTCTTCCAGACTCAACCCACCGAAGTAACGCATTTCCACTACACGCGCTTTGCGCGGATCCAGTTTGGCCAGATCGTTCAACGCCTCGTTCAAGGCGATCAGCTCATCCGCTCGTTGCTGCGACATTTCAGACTCTGCATCCGTCAGCGGAACGCGTTGCGCGTTGCCACCGCGTTTGGCGTACAGCCGCCGCCGCGCATGATCGATCAGAACGTGCCGCATCACCTGGGCTGTGGCTGCAAAAAAATGAGAACGGTTTTCCCAGGCGATATTCTTAGCGCCGGCGAGTCGCACGTAAGCTTCGTTAACTAGTGCGGTAGTTTCCAGCGTCTGCCCGTTGCGCTCTCTGCGCACATAACGATGGGCAATCCGGCGCAGCTCGTCATAGACCAAAGGCGTCAATCGATCGAGCGCCGTCTTGTCACCTTCCTGCCATTCGACGAGCAGCGAGGTCAGATTATCGAATGGAGCCGTGGCCATCATGAGGCGCGATTCTAGCATTGCCGGCCAGACGATTTGTGTCGATCACACGTGTCGACAGTGAAGAATTTTCGATGAACACTTTTAACGATTTTTCTCGCTAGCAGATTTTAGGTGAACACTTCCGGGACCGCTTCGCGCTTATTTAAGTGGGGCACTTTGTGGGTACCATACTTTTTAAGGAGAGATACCACTATGAAAGTTCAACGACTTCTATTTGTATTAGCAGCAATATTCCTGACCGGAATAACTTCCTCCGCTCAAAGCACCGGGGAGACCTATCAGAAAATGTCGCGCCACGAACGATCGACGTTTGTAGCGTCGCAGGCGCGACGAATCGCGCGCGATCTGACCGGGCGGGAATATGAATTTACGGCGGCGTTTGAAGAAGACATCCAACAGTCACTTAACGCATATGCACGCCGGTTAAACGCCTCGGCCAAGAGTGATTTGCGGCCGGTGCTGGAGCGTGGCCGCAATCATGCGCCGACACTGACTGCCGCGTTTAGAGCGCGCAATCTATCGCCACTATATGGACTGTACATTCCTTTTGTTGAGTCGGAATTCCGCAACATCGAAGCGCCCAATCAGGTGGGAGCGATGGGTATGTTCCAGTTTGTTCCCGCGACGGGAGAGAAATATGGACTAAGTCTTCAGGACCTGTTGGACGTATCAAAGTCTGCTGACGCTGCCGCGCGATACATCACCGACAGTCTCGAACAATTCAAAGACGATCCAATGAAAGAAGCGCTTGCGATCCTGTCATACAACCGCGGCGTTCAGAAAACTCGTCGAGATCTGAACTTCCTTACCAATGATCAGAATCGGGGCTGCAGCATCTGCACACTCAACGCTGACCGCAGCAAATTAGATGAAACGTTCAGACACGAAAGCGTGTTCTACGTTCCGAGATTTTTTGCGGCGGCAATTATTGGCGAGAACCCCCAGGCATTCGGACTGCCTGGACAACCGCTGTCGTCGTACTAGTTCAACCGTGTCTTCAAAGTGAGATGAAACTTAATACTAAATTCATGGCGGCGATGTTGTGCTTGACTTCGCTCGTTGTCTTCGGTGGCGGAGCAAGGGGTCAGACGTCCGATGCGAAGGTGCGACGCGAAATCGCAGTTACGTTCGACGATCTCCCGGCGTCTGGCGATCTGGGGACGATGACGTACATAACGCAAAGCCTATTGAAGACGATAGCTGACAATAAAATTCCGGCCGTTGGTTTTGTAAACGAGGGGAGATTGTTCGCTCGTGGAGAAACCGACCGCCGGATTGCGCTCCTGCAACTGTGGTTAGACGCAGGTCTGGAGTTAGGGAATCACACTTTTTCTCACATTCTGATTGAGAGGAATTCGCTCGACGCCTACAAAGAAGACGTGATCCGCGGTGAAACAGTCACCAGATTGTTACTGCGTGCGAAGGGAATGAAACTGCGGTACTTCCGTCATACGCAATTACGCACGGGTCCCACTGTTGAATATCGGGCGGGGCTCAACAAGTTCCTTATTGAACGCGGCTATACGATCGCACCGGTCACTCTCGATAATCAGGAATGGGTCTTCGCCGGTGCGTATCGCGGTGCCAAAAATGATGGTGATCGAGCCGAGATGGTGCGCGTGGGCGACGCTTATCTGAAGTACATGGACGAGAATTTTGCTTTTTTTGAAAAGCTTTCCAGAGATTTTCTGGGTTATGAAGTCAAACAAACACTTCTCGTGCACGCCAATGAGCTCAATGCTGATTACTTCGATGACTTAGTTACCTTGATAACAAATAGAGGCTACACGTTTATCAGTCTTGAGGATGCACTGAAAGACAAAGCATATTCGCTCCCTGAAGCTCAGTCGAAAATCGGATTGTCGTGGATTCACCGGTGGATGTTAGCGAAAGGCCTTGAAATGCGTCCGGAGCCGCCCGAACCTGAGTGGATTGCGAACTTAAACAAGTTCTATTCGCGGCAATAGCGCGCGGTCGTTACTGGCCCGGCCCGCCGTTGATTCTGATGCGTCGCATCACGCGCACACCGGCGCGCCAATCCTCATTAATATCGAAACGATAAATTTCGAGATCCGGTGCGATTGCGTGCGCCATCGTCGTTAGTGACGGATGAACACGCAATGTCGGCGCGACCAGGTAGATCAGCGGCGCCTCGTTTTTGATCTTTCTATCGCCAAACAATCGGGCGCGCGCAATGTTGCCGCGCCGCCGGTGCGACTCTACGCGTTGCCAGTAATCCACTCCCTGCAACACATGCTCGCGCGACTCAAACACTTTCAATTCAATCACCGTCAGCCGCCCGTCTCGCCGCAGCGCCAGCAGATCGATAGGTCGCACTCCCGGCACACCGGCACGCGAAATCCTGAATTGCGCGTAAAGTGGCGCGATAATCAGTCCGGGATCCAACCGCGTGATATCCCGTCGCAGGAGGGACTCGAGCCAAGCTTCGCCCGCGTTTCGATAAAGCGCATGATAGTGGTCTTCGGCGCCAGCTGAACGATGATCTTTCAGCATTCGCAACAACTCATTCCATTGGTCTTCTGAGGTCTCCTCAAGCAATCTGCGTCGCCCACCTTCCAGACCAAACCAGGCGCGCTCGCGACTAAGCACCTGCCGAATACGCGCGAATGGCAGACCGTGATAACGAAGCGTTTTGCCGTGTCGCGCATGGACCACGTCGATTGCGTCCGGCGCCATCGATAAGAGTCTGTTGGTTAGTTCGCCGTTTTCTTCTGGGGTTACTGGTGGGAACCGCGTCAAGCGCTTTTTCCAGAGATCTTCGCGGGCCGGAACCGTGACTTGCGAGGCTTCGATGAATGCACGATCCACTTCGTAAACCCGAATTACGTCCTGCCAGCTTTGTCGCAGCAACGCAATTCTTGGCACCAACGGTTTGACTATTGGCCCCTCGACCATCAGCCACAGCCTTTCGATGTAGGGCGCGCGCGACCGTTCGGCAGTACGCTTGAACCATAACAACGCCGAAGCCAGAAATGTGTCGGCGTCGCTTGCCTTACTCGTGACCACGTGGCCGGTAACCGCGATGCGACGGTTCTTTTGCCAAAGAACAATTCGCGCATACGGACCGGGTTGTCCGCGACGCGCGCCGGGACTCAGCGACGAACGTTCCACTTTCAATTGTGGTCCCACTGAGCAAGCGAGTTCAGCCAGTCGATCACACTGTGCCTGTCGCGCCGTTCGAACGGTCAAAGAGAGTGCTGCGGCTGATGCGCGAGGAACGAGTTCAATCAATGGCCTCTCAGCGCCCATCCGGCGAGACCCCTGCAGCAAAAGTTTTTCTCCAGACCACTCCCAGGAAAAGATCTTCCAGACGCGAGTTCCCTTCTCGGTCCAACTGTTCAGCACCAGACGATGATTCGCGACTGAGAGTTCCAACTCGTTGCGGTTCACGGCATAGGTATTTTCGCCTCCCGCTGTGCAGAACCATTCAGGATGTGTGGCAATCAATTCTGAAATCGTTGAACGTGCCGTTTCAATGGCGGTAGTTGTATTTAGGCGTTGAGGCATTGTCTTCATTTTAGGTGACAGATTGTCCGGCACGCGCAGCAGCGGCGACTGAGGCGTGCACACGAAAATGCAAAAATTTCGGCTAGCACCACCGTTCGGAATTAACTTCGGCGTTGTGCTACCCTTTTTGGTTATCCAAATCTACTTAAAAACGTTGCTAACAAACCGATCATGAAGAACGTCTATTTAACAGCATCTGTGCGGACCCCGATTGGGCGTTTTGGGGGCACTTTGGCCTCCTGGAGTGCCGCAGATTTGGGCGTGGCCGCAGCGAAAGCCGCGCTCGAGCGTGCTCATCTGAAGCCTGAACAGGTTCAAAACTCGATCTGGGGTTGTGCACGGCAAGCGGGAGGCGGTCCCAACGTCGCGCGTCAGATTACGTACCATGCGGGCGTTCCCGAATCAGTGCCGGCGTTCACCGTTAATCAAGCATGCGGGTCAGGACTACAGGCGATAATTTCGGCCGCCAAAGAAATCATGCTGGGACGCGCTGAGATAGTGCTGGCGGGAGGAACGGAAAGCATGTCGCGGGTTCCATATTTTGCAGAAGGGGCGCGCTGGGGCATGAGAATGGGAAATATGGAGCTAGTGGACGGGATGTATCGTGATGGATTCAACGATCCACTCTCCGGTTTGGTGATGGGCCAGACGGCCGAGAACCTTGCGCGCAAGTACAACATTTCTCGGGCGGAGCAGGATGAATATGCACTGCGTTCACAACACCGCGCCCAAGCTGCCATCGAATCCGGTGGGTTCGACTCGGAAACAGTGACACTCGAAATCCAGGGGCGCAAAGACGAGACAAAACAATTTTCACGTGATGAACATCCGCGCGCGGGAACGACTCAACGCGACCTTGAAAAACTGGCGCCAGTGTTTGCAAAAGACGGTACGGTAACCGCCGGCAATTCTTCAGGAATCACTGACGGTGCAGCTGCAGTCGTGGTCATGAGCGAAGAAGCGTTAAAGAGTTCCGGCGCAGTACCCGACGCGAGGATCGTCGACTACGAGATCACGGGCGTCGCTCCTGAGATCATGGGCATTGGCCCAGTGCCGGCTATTCGTTCCCTTTTGGCAAGACAACAGCTTTCGCTTTCAGACGTCGATCTGGTGGAGTTGAACGAAGCATTTGCGGCGCAGGTTATTGCCTGTGACCGCGAACTTGGCTTCGATGCTGACCGGCTCAACGTCAACGGTGGAGCAATCGCGCTCGGTCATCCAATCGGTTGTACCGGCGTCAGAATCACGACGACTTTGTTACATGAAATGCGGAAACGAAAAGCCAGGTTGGGGCTTTCCACGCTTTGCATTAGCGGAGGGATGGGTATCGCATTGCTGCTCGAACGCGTCTAGTGCCGGCTCCTGGAAACAGACGAAAGCCAACCAGTCGTCGCTTAAGCGGCATCGAACACGAACGTTACAGAACCCGGGGTCTACAGATAGAAAGGTAGTAATCGTGAATAATAGTTTTATGAAATCACTTGCGCTGGTCGCAATCCTGGCAACTGCGTCAATATCTGCGTTTGCGCAAACCAACCGAACCAGATCAACGCCGCCGGCGTCGGCGCTCTTATCGTCGCTGCCGCCTTCGGACGGAGTGGCCTTTATCAAAATGCGGCGGGTGCTGGATGAGGCGATGCCAAAACTGTTGGCCGAGAATCCCGCCCAGCTTGCGGAGCTCAATAACGAACTGGCCGAGTTCAAGAATAAAACTGGAATCGATCCGCGATCATTCGAAGAGATGGCGCTGAGTTTTCAGTTTAGTTATCCCAGCCCCGCGGTAACCAAAATCAGAACTGTGGCGCTGGCGCGCGGTACATTCAACTCCGGCGCCCTGGTAGCGGCCGGACGTATGGCCGCAAACGGTAAATATGTGGAACAGGAGTACCGGGGGAAAACGATTTACATCTTTACACTCGACCGCCAGCTTCGCTTGTTTGGTCTCTGGAACTTGAAGGTACGAGACCTTGCGGTGACGTCTATTAACGGAAACGTGCTGGCGCTCGGTGACATCGAAGCCGTGAAGGCGGCATTGGACGCGAACCGCAGTCGCAAGCATGCGAACCCTGATTTAATAGCCATGGCCAGCCACGATCCGAATGCGATGATTGGTTTCGGTGGGAATATTTCGGAGTCATTAATGGAGACGCTCCGCGTTAAGCACAATGGGATCGCGCGCGAAATGACGGCAGTGAGAAAAGTATACGGCTCGCTGGGAATGACTAATTCCGATCTCGAGCTGATGGTCGCCGCACGAACGGTTGACAGTTACTCTGCCAAAAACCTTGGCGACACCGTCGAGGGATTAAAGGCGCTTGCCGGACTGTTTATTGGAAGACTGCCGGCGGCGAAGGAAAGCCTGGCGCGGGCAGCTCTAAACAATTTGAAGATTACGACCGCCGGAAACGATCTTCAGATCCGCACGGCAGTGGCCCAGGCACAAGTTGCTCCGTTGATTAGAGGAAACTAAAACAAATCGGTCGGCTGAAGAGTTGGGCGCAGGCCGCGATGTAAACTTCGCGGTCTGCGCTTTCCTTTTACTGAGGTAATGGAATCTGGGGACGAGGCGCAATCTGTGCCTGCGCCTCATCAATCTTCAACAAGACGTCCTCATAGATCTTAATCTTGCCGTCCTGCTTCATTCTTTGATGCACGGCGCCAATGTAGTCTTCGAACACCTGGGTTTGACGAGTAGTCAACATGCCATTCATCAGCGTCGCTCTCTGACTCGCGAACGCCGCAAGATCGGCATTCTGCCTGTTTGTGACACCAACGACGATCCAGTGCTCGCCAACTCGCACGGGAGCTTTTGCCACCTCACCTGATTTAAGCGCAAAGATCGCATCATCGAGTGCGGGACTCGTGCCCGCGTCTCCCAGAGTGCCACCAAGCTTATAGCTTTCTTCAGTAGAACTCTCGAGCCCGGCGTTTTTCGCCGCAGCGGTGATATCCGCGGGTGCATTGGCCGAGCTGGCGATCTGTTTTGCGATTTCTTCGAGCCGCTCCTTAGCGCGTTGCTGCTTGAATGCCTCCGCGACGTTCGTTTTCACTTCGTCGAAGTCAGGAATGCGGGGCTCTTTTTTGTCCACCAGCATCGGCACGGCGAAGCCGCCTTTGATGCCCGTTTTATCACCCACGTCGTTCGGATTATTGAGCGGTTCGATAGCTGCCTCAAATTGTTGACTGCTGCCGATGTTAGCCACGTCATCGCCTGGCTTAACATAAGGCGTTTCTTTCACCATCTCCGCCGGAGTCATATTGGCTTCCGCCGCCAATTCCTGGGCCACTTTTTGCGGGTCTTTGGTTTCTTTCAGACGGGCCTGCGCTCGATCGGCCAATCCCTGGGCAACTGCGTATCCTTTGCTGTTGCGTTGTGAAACCAACAGCTCAGTCCGGGCTTCCTCAAATGTTTTGGGTACAGCCTCACCACGTCGGAGCAAATACCAGCCACTGGCGTACTTAATGGGAATATCAAAAACCTGGCCGACTTCCATGTCTAAAGCGCGATCGTACAAACCATGGACGCTGTTTGGATTTCTCTTATGGGGACGCAACAAGAACCCGCCATTTTTAGCGGTGGCCGGATCTTCCGAATTACCACGCGCTAAATCAGCGAAAACTTGTTCCTGCTTGTCGGCGGGCGCGGCCGTCACTTTGGCCAGGAGATCTTTTGCTTTCTGCTCAACCTGGCTGTCGAGATCCGGTCGTGCGACCTTCAGCACAATCTGCTGGACCTTTACGCCTGCCTGTTTCTGTTGCGGACCAAGTGCGTCAAAAGCCTTGCGCAGTTCATCGTCGCTAATCGCGATTTTGCTGCCCGCCTTTGCCTGATCAATATAAAGGTATCTGATTTTTTTCTGTGGTTCGTGATAACGGTAATCTGTTTTGCGTTGTTCGTAGTAACTCCTCAGCTCGTCGTCTGACGGCTGAAGTTTCGCTGCGATCTTCTCAGGACTAACGACGGTGTAAACCAGATCAAAACTGCTGTTTCTCTTCTCGTATTCCACCTGCACTTCCTGATCACTGACGTTGACGGCAGAAGTTACAAAAGCTTGCAGCTTCTCTCGCGCTATGTCGTTTCTCAAACTTTGCTCATATGTCCCGATGTCACCGAAGCGCGCGACCACCAATTCCTTATACCGGTCGAGCCCTACGAATTGACCTGAAGCATCGGTAAACTCCTTCACAATTCGATCCCTGACTTCGCCGTCGCTGGCTCCGAGACCCAACCGTTCGGCTTCCTGAGTAACGATGCGAGACCGAATCAATCCGTCGAGCAACGCTTTATTCCCGCCTAGTTGTGCAATGCTGATGCGGCCACCGAAATATTGTTGATAATTTTCAGCTACCTGCGCCAGGTCGCCGGCAGTAATTTCATCGCTCCCAACTTTGGCAACGACATCGGTATTTTTCGTAGCCGCGACGTTGCTGGTGCGACCGGGTCCGTAGAAGACAACAAGACTCACCACCATCAATGCGACGAACGCGATAATTATGTAACGTCGGGTCCGATCTAACCGGCCCAGTTGTTTAAGCATTCTATTCTTACCTTTCTAACAAGAGGCGGATTGTAGAGTAGACGCAGAGACGCGTGCAACCGTGGAAAACCTTGAGCTTTTACTATTACCTGCTGATAGGATTCCGGACACGCGCTCGACTCTCGTAAAACAAATCCGTTGGCTTCGCTCGCGACATCTCGAACGTTAGCAAGGGCGCTGTGCATGGCCGCTCGTTGCCGCATCACGACCTCAATGCTAAATTACTCCCATCAATGGACAGTACAACGGGACTCTGGCTCGGCTTTTCAATTTTTATTCTCTTGATGCTGAGCCTCGATCTGGGGCTCTTCAACCGCAAGGCTCACCATATAACGCACCGCGAGGCTTCGATCTGGAGCGCAGTCTGGATCAGCCTGGCGGCTGTTTTTGCGGCCATCGTCTTCTGGTATCAGGGGTCTGACCGCGGCATGGAGTTCGTCACGGGTTACGTGATCGAACTATCACTGTCGGTCGATAACCTGTTTGTCTTCCTCCTCATCTTCTCGTATTTCAAAGTCCCCGCCCGGTTCCAACACCGCGTTTTGTTCTGGGGTGTGATGGGTGCGCTTATCATGCGCCTGACGATGATCTTCATCGGCGCGGCCCTCATTCACAGGTTTGAATGGATCATCTACATCTTCGGTGCTTTCCTCGTATACACCGGGGTCCGAATGTTCACCCAGAAGGAGACGGAGCTGGAACCGGAGGATAACCCGGTCGTCAGGCTAGTTACTCGCTTTATTCCAATTGTCCGGCAGTATGACGAAGAAAAGTTCTTCACCCGCGTTAACGGGAGGCGCGCCGGAACTTTGTTGTTGTTGGTTTTGGTGGTTGTGGAATTTACAGATTTAATTTTTGCCGTCGATTCCATTCCTGCAATCTTCGCCATCACCACGAACACGTTCATCGTCTACACATCAAATGTCTTCGCCATACTGGGTTTACGTTCCATGTATTTTCTTCTTGCGGGAGTGGTGGAAAAGTTTCACTACCTTAAAA
>DATEPF010000306.1:0-12291 GCA_035273325.1 Pyrinomonadaceae bacterium
AGTGGGGCGATGAAGGCAAAGGCAAGATTGTTGATCTGCTTGCCGAGCACTTCGACATCGTCGCGCGCTATCAGGGCGGACATAACGCCGGACACTCGGTTCAGGTTGGCGATCAATCCTTCGTGTTGCATCTGCTGCCCTCGGGCATCGTTCATCGCGGCAAAACGTGTGTGCTTGGCAATGGGATGGTGATCGATCCGAAAGCGTTCTTTCAGGAAGCCGATCGACTCATGGAACAAGGCATTGACGTGTCTCCGCAACGCGTGAAGATCAGTTCGCGTGCACATTTGATCCTGCCCTACCATCGCGCGCTGGACCATACAAGTGAAGAACGTCTGGGTAATGAAAAGGTGGGCACAACCTTGCGCGGAATTGGCCCGGCTTACGAAGACAAAGCGGGACGACGCGGAATTCGAACCGCTGATGCACTCGTCCCCGAAGTTTTACGTTCACGCATTGACCGGAATCTGGAAGACGCGAATCGAATCATTCAGGCGTACGGCGGTGACCCGCTTGACGCAGAGCAGATTTTCCAGGAGATGTCGCAGCTCTGCGAACGCCTGGGCCAGTTCATCGGCGACACCTCCCACTACCTGAACGTCGCGGCTGCCGAAGGCCGTTCGATACTTCTTGAAGGCGCTCAGGCCACGTTGCTTGATGTGGACCACGGAACGTATCCCTTCGTCACGTCCTCCAGCACCACGTCCGGCGGTGCGATTATTGGTTCGGGTTTGGCGCCACATCGTCTGACGGGAGTGCTCGGTATTGTCCGCACGTATACGACACGCGTGGGTGAAGGTCCGTTCCCAACTGAAATGGTTGCAGGTGAAGCCGAGCTGGGCCAATTGATCCGCGAACGCGGGCGTGAGTATGGCGCATCGACCGGCCGTCCGCGACGTTGTGGGTGGTTTGACGCATTCGCTACGCGATATGCGGCCGAGATAAACGGTTTTACTTCGGTGGCGCTAACGAAACTCGACGTGCTCGATACGCTGGCTGAGATAAAAGTTTGTGTTGGTTATAAGCTGGATGGCCGCGAGCTGGATTCCCTACCCTCAGTTTCACAGGATCTGCGCCGCATCGAACCTGTCTACGCGACTTTACCAGGCTGGCAAACGGACACGGTTGGCACCACCGAAATGAGCGCGCTTCCCGGGAACGCCCGCCAGTATGTCGAATTCTTATCAGAAAAGATCGGCGTGCAGATCGGCCTGGTCTCGACCGGCCCGGAACGCTCCCAAACGATCGTTCTCAGGGATTCCGCCGTTGGCGAGTGGCTCAACGATTAGTTAGCCACAGCCGCGGATAAACGCGGATCTGAACAAGACAAAACCTGCTGACACGTCTATTTGCTTTTATCCTTGTTATTGCTTCTGTTATTGCTTTTTTTCTGATCCGCGTTTATCCGAGTTCATCCGTGGCTGATTTTGCGTTGCAGTTTGGACTTCGTTAGAATGCCACGCACCGAAAGTTGACGATGTGGGCCGATAGCTCAGTCGGTAGAGCAACTGGCTTTTAACCAGTGGGTCGCAGGTTCGAGTCCTGCTCGGCTCACCACTAAAGTAGGACAGGCATTCCTGCCTGTCCTTTTCTTTTCACCGCGTTCGAATGATTCGTAGATGCTTTTTAACCGGCCAAAAACGGATCCACGAATTAACACGAAGACGCTTAAACCAACTCATAGATGCCTTGCTTCAGGCGGATCGCATACCGTTCATCTACCAGTTGATGGTTTCCCAATCCCGCTTCGACGCGGCTCAAACCAGAAGCACGCGCCGTCTCGCCGAGTAACGTCAACCCCGCGCCCGCCAGGTACGCACGAGCGATCTCTCGCAGTGCCATGTTACGCGGGACGCGCTTTTTGAGCTCTGCAGGAAAACGGTCTTCCGCCGGCATCCAGATGTAGGAAAACGTTGGTTGATAGATCACGTCCTGAGGGATCACCTTCATGTGCCGTTGTAATTCGTCCAGAGCGCGCGTGAATTGCGCGCGTTCAGCGATCCCGCTTTCGGCGCGTAAATCGGCGGTGGCGAGCTCGTGTTCGCGCCGCAGCACTTTAAGAACACGCCGGGCCGCGTCTGACAAAACCTGGGGCTCGTCTTTCCGTCGCGGCATCCAGACAGCCGCAAAATGACTTACCAATCGAGGCGCGACAAACATCGAGCGCCCTCCCGCGAGTTTCCCGTAATAAACGCGACCACGGCGCATGACTTCGTCCTTGAGATGCCAGGCGAGACTGGTCTCTTCGTCTTTCTGAACGTTTTTGGGCAATGAAACATCGCGGCGGCCGCACACCGCGATGTAGAGCGATGGACCGGCGCGACGAGTATCTGTGAGGGTGTTTGCAAAACCCACGTCTTCGATGAAACGTTCGGCATCAACGGCGCTTTCAACGCGGAGGTCTTCTTCGCGACGCCACATGCGATCGCGGTGGAGTTCGATTTCTTCGGGGAGAAGCGGAGCGGACATGGATTAGGGCGGGACAGTTACTCAACAATCCGCGGAGCGGACGGCCGCATAACGCCTGGGTGGAGCGCAGCCGAACCCTCAGGATGAATCGCGCATTGGGCGACGAGCGGGCGGTAGCGGCTCCACGTAAATCATGGTCGTGTTGCCTTCCACCTCCCGCTCGTAAAGCCCGAACAATCCCCGGACTCTAGAGAGGTTATTTCTTGTCGTGGTCCATCGGCCTGACCCACACGACAAAGCTCAACTTCTCACCTTTGTAATCTCCGGTGATCTCCCAGCAACCCGGGGTGGGCACATAAACACCAGACAACATGGCGCCATTAGGGCCGCCGACCATGGCGTTCGTCGAACGCATCGCGAGCAGGGGTGGAGCGGTCCCATCGAGGCGTCTTCCAGTGACCTTTAGTTGCACCGGCCATTCTGTGCGCCAATTGAAATCTACGCTCGCCCAGAAAATCTTCGCGGTCAGGGGCTGCACCTCATGTTCGTGCCCGGGCTCGCGCGGCCCCGTGATCCAGACTTGTCCCGATTTGGGAAGGGCGGTGAACAGCTTATCTGTACCTATCCAAAAGCCGTGGTCATTGTCGTCCAGCTGATAAGGGGCGGGCGGTATGAATAGAATCGCGGGTTTAACCGTAACCGGACAGGAAGCCGGCGGTACAGATTTCTGCTGGCCCGTTACAGTAAAAGCCATTAGCGAAATCAATAGGACTACTCGCAAAACTGTCATTGCCGGTTCCTCCTTCGAAAGCCTTGAAACGGCATCTGAACTTACACGATGGTGAGACAGCCCAGTTTAGTTTTTCAGTGGGCGAGAATGCAAAGTCTAAAATGACTGGCTGGCCGAAGAAGTCGAAGGACAGGACGCTTCGTGTTGTTTCGTGTATTTCAGCGATCCGTTTTTAGGCCGCAAATAACGATGCACGAAATACACAAAACCTGTTGAAGTCGACTTTTGAGGCAAAGACGAACTGACACGAAACCCAGGCGTTGCTCTGAAGCCTTCTCTTTACTGTGCTAGTCTGACTTAACATCGAATTGTTTCCTACGTCAGAAGCCCCAGGAGAAGGCCTGATTGGATCAACTGTCGGGCGAACAATATGCCACCTTATAGAATCATTACTTTCGACGGCGGCGGAGTCCGCGGGTCGTTGATGGCGACGCTGGTCAAGCGTCTGGAAGATCGTTTTCCAAATCTACTTAACGAGGTCGATCTTTTTGCGGGTACATCAACAGGCTCGGTCGTGGCGCTGACGCTGTCCTCTGGTCGTTCGGCGGACACGCTCGTCGATTTCTACTCCCAGGCCAATCTCAAATACGCTTTTTCGCCGCCTCAATTTCCTCTCTTTCGTCCCAAGTACAGCAACGCGCATTTCAAGGCGCTATTGGAGTCACATTTTCCCGGCAACATTCGTTTGCGTGATCTGAAACACAGATTTCTTGCGCCATCGTTCAAGCTCGACGACTCAAAAGACAAGGATTGGAACCCAGTCTTCTTCCACAATTTTCCTGACTCGCACCATTTGGATGAATTGGTGGTAGACGTAGCGCTTCGCAGCGCGGCGGCGCCCACCGTGTTCCCTTCGCACAACGGATATATCGATGGTGGGATGGTGGCAAACAATCCCAGCACGGCGGCAATCGCGTACGCATTGGGCCATGCGCAGCCGCGGCCGGCGTTAGATGACATCTCAGTACTATCGCTCGGCACTGGTTTGAGTCCTTCCATAATTAGTTACGACACGAAAGGCTGGGGCGTAGTGCAGTGGATGCTGAATCCGTTTCGCGCTCCATCGGCTCCGCTCCTTAATATTCTTTTGGACGGCGTAGTTGAGGCAGACGCCATGATGAGTCACCGGCTACTCACGCCGCGATATTTCAGACTGAACCCGCAATTGGCCCAGCCGACGCCGCTTGATGATTGGAAGGCAGTGCCTGCGCTAATTAAGACTGCTGAAGACTTTGATCTCGAACCAACTTTTGACTGGATTCAAAACGAATGGAACAAGTAGGATTGCAGAACTGCGAGCGGTAGCGACCAGATGCCAATTGAGTGCTGCATCTGGTCGCTGCCGCTTCCAGTTCTGCAATTGAATGCTAGCATCTGGTAGCTATCGCTCGCAGTTCTGACAATTGAGTGCTGGCATCTGGTCGCCACGGCTCGCAGTTCTACAATTGAGTGGCTACTGGAGGGTGAGAGCTGGCATCTGGTCGCTACCGCTCCCAGTTCTGCAATGAGTCCTGCATCTGGTCGCTACCGCTCGCAGTTCTGCAATTGAGTGGCTACTGGAAGGTGTAGCCGGCATCTGGTCGCTATCGCTCGCAGTTCTGCAATCACATCTCGCAGTTGAAAACTTGAGCATCCAGTCAACTTCGCTGTAAGATCCCGCCGAATCCAAGCCCGACATGCAGAAGCATGACCCTTTTCCGGGTCCAAATCCGCGTTAACTGATTGGACACTTGTTTTTCAAAGAAAGGACCTAGCCATGCGTCTTCCCCGAATTCTGTTCATTACGATTGCCGTCTCTCTGACGTTGATGAGTTGGCAAAACAATGCGGTAGCCCAGAATGACACCGCGGCGCCCCCCGGACACGCCCACAAAACTACCAAGAACCCTGACAAGCCGGCCGTTCCCAATCACGTTCACTATAAGAAGTCTGCAGAACAGGACAAACCCGGACCGACCGGGGCGCTCGCGCCGCGGCTGCAGAATCTTGGCAAGCATACATTCCCGGTAACAACGAAGAGCAAAGAAGCGCAACTCTTCATGAATCAGGGACTCAACCTTTCTTATGCCTTCAACCACGCCGAATCGGCGCGCGCATTTAAAGAAGCGGCGCGGTTAGACCCGAACCTGGCCATGGCCTATTGGGGTCAGGCACTTGTGCTTGGCCCAAACATCAATGCCGCTATGGATCCAGCCAATGAACCGATCGCTCTCGATCTGGTGAAGAAGGCTGTTGCGCTAAAAGCGAAAGGTTCGCCGCGCGAGCAGGCTTACATTGATGCACTGACACAGCGTTATTCGGGTAAAGCGGAAGAGCGTTCAGCTCGCGACAAAGCTTATTCAGAGGCCATGCGGAAAGTCTACGAACGCTTCCCCGATGATCTCGATGCGGCCGCACTTTACGCGGAGTCAATGATGGACCTGCGACCGTGGGGTTATTGGAGCCGCGATGGCGAACCTTACGAAGGCACGGAAGAAGTAGTGACCGTGATCGAAAAAGTTATCTCACGTAACGCGCATCATCCCGGTGCACTGCACCTTTACATTCACCTGATCGAGTCCACAGATCAGGTTGATAAAGCCGAGGGCGTGGCCGACCGCCTGCTGACGCTGATGCCTGCAGCCGGCCACATGGTCCATATGCCGGCGCATATTTACCAACGCGTGGGACGTTATGCCGATGCGGCGCGCAGTAACGAGTTGGCAATTGCCGCCGATGAGGATTACATCACGCAATGTCGGGCACAGGGCCTGTATCCGATGGGCTACTACCCGCACAATATTCACTTCCTTTGGTTCGCTGCCGCCGCCGATGGCCGCAGCAAGGTGGCGATTGATTCCGCGCGTAAGAGCGCATCAAAGGTCGATGAAGCTGCGTTGAAGCAAGTTCCACTACTCGCCATCTTTCGCATAGTTCCCTATTTCGCACTGACCCGCTTTGGTAAGTTTGATGAGATGTTGCGTGAGCCGGCCCCACCGGCGTTCAGCGCGTATTCGACAGGGATCTACCAGTACGGTCGTGGCATTTCGTTTGTAGCGAAGGGCCAACTGAACGAAGCAGAACAAGAACTGGCGAAACTAAAAGAGACGCTGAAAGATCAGACACTGGACCAGCCGCTCTTCTCTCCCAACCATGGCCGTGCAGTTTTATCGATTGCGCCCGAAGTGCTGGCCGGGGAAATTGCCGCGGCGAAAAAGAACTACGACCTAGCGATCTCGCATTTCGAACGCGCAGTTCGTTTGGAAGATGCACTGGTTTATACCGAGCCTGCGGAATGGCACTATCCGCCACGTCAGGCGTTGGCTTCGATATTGCTCGAAGCGGGACGGCCGGCGGAAGCGGAAACGGTTTACTGGGCAGACCTCAAACGAAACCGCAACAATGGATGGTCACTCTTTGGACTGACAGAGGCGTTGCGAGCACAAGGCAAGAAAGCCGAGGCCGCGCTCGTTGAAGCACGTTTCAAGAAATCGTGGGAACGCGCTGATGTAGTCCCGGTAAACTCGCGCTACGCGCGTGCGCAAGCGATGGCGGAGACAGTTTCCAAGTAGGTCTGGGGCTTTGCCGCAATCGGTGCGGAAAGGCTCAGCCTTTCCGGCCACCTTAAAGACAGTCAGCGGCGAGGCTCAGCCTCGCCGCTTTTTCTTTGGTTTAGTCGACCGGTGAGGCTGAGCCTCACCGCACCGGTTGCGGCACAGCCGCTGGTTCAGACTCCGGGCAAATTTCGTTGCATTGAGGGCGCGACGGCCACGCGGTTGCGCCCTCCATTTTTTGCCGTATAGAGCGCTGCGTCACTCGCGGCATAGAGTGCGCGTTCCGAGTTCGCGTGTGCCGGGCACGCAGCCAGACCAATGCTCACCGTCACCCGACGTATTCCTTCAACTACTTCGCCGGACAGGATGGCAAGCAACCGGTTAGCCGCCTTTGCCGCCTTCTCTGCATCTACTCCGGCTAGTAACAGCGCAAACTCTTCACCACCTAAACGGGCTGCGGTATCTGTGTCACGCGATACCTGCGTCAACTTTTGCGCAATGTGCCTGATGACGACGTCTCCAAACGGATGTCCATGTTCATCGTTGATCGATTTCATGTAATCAATGTCGAGCAACAAAAGCGCGCATGGCGTTCCGTATCTGCGGAAGCGTTCAACTTCACGTGCTAAAGCTGCCCGAAACCGCCGCCGGTTCGCCAGCCCCGTCAAATGATCGAGGTCTGCTTCTGACCGCAAACGATCGATGGACTGGCTCAGGCCGATGAGTTGCTTCGCACGCAACGCCAGTAGTTCCACCTCGTGTGGTATCTGAAAATAGTCAAACGCTCCAACCCCCAGCGCCTTTTTTCGACGTTCATTAGTTGACGCGGCCGCCCCCACGATTATCAAAGGAAGAATTTCATCGGTTGCGTTAAGCGCCTTTAACAGGTCGGCGATGGACAAACCCATAATTTCCGCGTCGGCAATTACTAATTGCGGACGGGACCGGTGAAGCGCGACCAGAGCGGACGCTCCACCAGACACGCCGACCACATCGAGTCCAATCACTTCGAGTGCTTCGCGAAACGAAACATCAGACTGATCCGTAATTACCAGGACACGGGCCTGCTCAGCGCGAGTTTTTTCTTTTTTTAGTGATGATGTCATCAGGTGAACTCACTAAATAGTTAACTACGCAGTTGGCACAGTCAACGTTTAACACGATCGTCCGTGTGTTTCGTGTATCGCTAAAGCATGAAGTCAGTACAGACCTCATTATTACGATCCACGAATCACACGAACGGCACTGTGATTGCTCGATCAAACAACACACGTAATCGACCCATCTATCGAATCAGAACTGAACGAAGTGATGGGCCATCTGTACTGTTGTCAGGCGAATATATGCCAATCAAAAGCGAAGATTTACATGGAAACGTACCTGATAAGTCAGGAACTGCGCTGCTGCTCATAGATGTCATCAATGATTTTGAATTTGAAGGCGGAGACGAGTTGTTTGAATTGGCGATGCCGGTCGCAGAACAAATCGCGCAACTAAAGCAACGCGCGAAAGCTTTGGCTGTTCCCGCGATCTACGTCAACGACAACTTTGGCAAGTGGCAGTCTGATCTCAACAAGATCGTCCGGCACTGTTTGGAAGACGGTGTGCGCGGTGAACCGTTTGTACGGAAGGTCTTACCTGATGAAGACGACTATTTCGTCCTCAAACCAAAACATTCCGGGTTTTACTCGACGACCCTTGACCTGCTGCTGACACACTTACCGGCCCACAATCTGATCCTGACGGGTATCGCGGGCAACAACTGCGTATTGTTTACTGCCAACGACGCATACATGCGCGATTTCAAACTGTTCATACCGTCGGACTGCTGCGTCTCAGAAACAAAGGAAGAAAATCATTACGCATTACAACAAATGGAGAAGGTTTTGAAGGCAGACATCCGGCCTTGGGCAGAACTGGATTTTGACGAATTGAACCACGCGGTTGCGAAGTGTTAATCCTAATCGTGTTTCGTGTATTTCGTGGATCGTTTTTGTCGATGGGAAAAACGATCCACGAAATACACGAAACCAGATCAGCCGAAAGGCTTGTCGATAGATGGACTTTGCTGGGTGAAAAACTTCGGTCCATCTTCTGTGATGTGAAGACAATCCTCGAGGCGAATGCCAAACTCGCCGTAGATTACAATCGTCGGTTCGACGCTGAAGCACATCCCGGGTTGAATTGGTGTCTTGTTGCCACGTACAAAGTTGGTCCACTCGTGCCAATCGAGACCGATGCCGTGACCAGTCCGATGTGGTAATCCCGGCACTTTGTAATCCGGTCCGAATCCCGCGTCGGTAATTACTTTCCGCGCCGCTGCATCTACCGCCTCGCACGCCACACCAACCTGCGCTGCTGCGAATCCCGCGTCTTGTGCCCGCCGTTCCAGATTCCAGATATCACGTTGCCTTTGAGTTGGTTTGCCGAAAACAAAAGTACGCGTCACGTCTGACTGGTAACCGTCGAGCGTGCAGCCGCCGTCCATCAAAACCACGTCGCCTTCCTTGAGTTGTTGCGGAGTGCTGCTGCCGTGCGGGAACGCCGTGTACTTTCCGAAGCTGACAAAGCAGCCTCCATCTACGCCGAGCGCGCGGAAAGCTGCACTGCAGTTGCCGGCAAATTCGGTCTGCGTCATTCCCTCATGCATGCTTTCGTGTGTGGCCTTGTACGCGACAATCGCAATTTCATTCGAACGCTGTAACAACGCAATCTCGGCCGGCGATTTGTACATTCGACATCCCGCAGTCACGGGGTCTGCGCTAACAAACTTCACCGCGGGCGCCAATTGCTGTATGCCATCGAACAAAAAGAACCTGACCCGCTCCTCGATGCCCACTCGACCGGTGCGAATCCCGCGGTCGCGAAGGACTTCGGCGGTTCTGCGATAAGGACTTTCATCTTCTTCCCAGGTGCGTATGTCTTCACCAATCTTGATCAGTTCCCGCGCCTTTTCCTCCTCAAACTTCGGACAGATCCACGCAATCTCGCCGCGTTGCGGAATCACCAAACCAAACATGCGCTCGCTCAGCCCCCAACGCACCCCGGTGAAATAAAACATGGTCGAGCCGGGTTCGATATAGATTGCGTCAATGCGGTTCGCGCGCATGAGGCGCCGCGCTTTCGCAATACGTTCCTTACGTTCTTCCAACGTAATCCGCGCGACACCATCCGTCATCGCTTTGAGTTTTCTGACCGGCTCCGGCGTGCTTTGCTGTTGTGGGAGTGGTTCAGAGCTGGCGAAGATTTCTGAACTGTTCAGGAGTGTGGCGCCGGCAATACCGGCTGACAGGCGTAGAAAGTCTCTTCTATCGGTGCACATATTGGGGGTTCGTCATCCACTGCTTGGAAGATTTGGCTTCGGGAAAGCCCGCAAAATCTATCACACTCGGCCGCACTTTTCGTGTGTTTCGTGTAATTCGTGGAAGGTATTGGTTGCCGCGCTAAACACGATCCTTTTGTTCCTCATCCGGTGAGCCCCTACAGCAGCCCTCCGCATAACCACCTAAATAGATAAAGCCAAATAACAAGCGCTAAACCGAAGATCACTTTTTTGATTTTAGAGTCACTGGCGATAAGGACGATCGCTCCGAGCGTGTAAGCATGTGAAGAGGCGCGAAGAAACGTCCAATCTTCACTCCATACAGCGCGGGTCAGAGATACAGCAAGAAGGGTGAATAACAACCAGCACACCTTCTCGTGTTTTGACGCGATGCTTGGGCGCAGAGAATAGATTACGGCAAAACAGAAAACGGCGAGAAAGATGGTTTCGATGAAGGCCTTCCACTCCGCAAAATTGTCTAAAGAGGCGATATCTAGAAAAAAGTTGACGGGGCCATAAAGTGGCACACCAAAATTGGCATTTCCTGATGCGCGAATGGGGAACTCGCCCCAATTAAAAAAAAGCGTTACCTGCCAAAGCGCGAAAACTATGAAGGGGGCAACAAAATAATGCCATTTTATCTTCTCCGTCGCGCTACCTTTCAGCCATTCGAATAGGTAAACAATCGCGGCCGCCATCGCGACCAGCAGCGCCGTTTCCTTTGTCAGAACGGCGAGAACAAGCAAGAGCGTGGCAGCGAGCGGCTTGTTGCGGCGAACAAGCAGAAGGCTTCCGAGCAACAGCGAAATCTCTAATATTTCGACCAGATTACGCGACAGCGTAAAGAGAAACCCGGGATACAACGGCAGAAACACACCCCAGAGCGCGTGTTGCCGCAACGTTTGTGCGTAAATTCCGCCCATCCAACCCATCGCACATAAAGCGACGAAGTTAATTAAAATCATCACCAGCGGCACAAGTGCAGGGTTTCCCGCCGATAATATCCAACCGAGCACAGGATAAAGGATTCTCTGATGGCGCAACGCCGGAGAATCTATTTCAATACCGCGCTCGATGCGCTGGGACGTAAAAGGATTCAAGGCGAAGCGATAGTAAAACTGGCCGTCAAAGCCCGCGCTATTCGGCTCGACCTTTAGACTGGGATGGACCACCTGCGGATTGCAAAAATAATCACCTGCGACCACAAACGATGAAGGTTCAAAGTCGGACTGATAAAATCTTCCGAAAAGAAACAGGCTGATGAACGCGACGGTCACCAGCAAAGTTACGCGAGCGGAGTCAAAACGATTCCACATTACAAGATTATGCCCTGATTGTTGAGGATTGGGGGCAGGGCCAAAAGCAGCCCTGCGACGAGCACCAGAAAAAGGTAAACATCAATCCTCCCTTTTGTTTTTGCAGCCGCGATGTTTAAGAGGCGCAACTTCAGCTGACTCCGGCGAATGAGATTTTAAACAAATTTACATGAGCGCTTTGGCAGCGGCGACTGCAAGGCGTGGAAAAGTCTCTTCTATCGTGCGCACGTTGGGGTTGGTCACCAAAATGCTTACAAGATTTTGTTAGGCAGCGCCCGCAAAATCTATCAGACTCTGCGCAATTGTGCGTGTGTTTCGCGTATTTGCTGGGTCGCTTTAACCAACAGTAAACACGATCCACGAAACACACGAAACATGTGGTAAATTTCGCGGGCTCTAAATTCGTGACCAGGAAACACGATGAACGATCAACAACAGACGCCACAAATCTCTTATGAGGTACGCGTGAAACCGGGTCGAGCAGGTACTGATCCGGAAGCGCCGGATTGGGAGGTTGTCGAACTGGAAGACGGAGAGATAAAGAACAGTGCGGATATCTACGACAACATGACGCAGGCGGAAGCGAACCAGATTGCCGGGATGTGGCGCAGGAAGAAAGAAGAGGCCGAAAGCGAACCAGCCGCAGATGCACGCGGATAAACGCGGATAAAACCTAAAAGTAATAAACAGAGTCTAATTAGTCTGCTCTTACTCGTCGTATCTCTTTTTCCGATCCGCGTTTATCCGCGTTCATCTGTGGCTGATTCCTAACAGTTTATGTAGCAGTCTTCGGTAACCAAAATCACACTTCTACCCACCATCAGCGGCGCGAGCACTCGTGTGATTGCCAGATCAAAAGGCACGGAAGAATCGACGATCGAACCACAGCCTTTCACCACCTCATAGGCCTCGGCACCCCAAC
>DATEPF010000307.1:0-2952 GCA_035273325.1 Pyrinomonadaceae bacterium
AAATAGTATGGCCATAAGCGCTCAGGCCTGGCGCGAATTGTCCAAAGATTCGCCACCAGTATCATCATGAGGACGGCCAGGAAAACTACTGAGTTCACTACCCAGGTGCTGCCGAACAACAACGCCATGGTCACAACTGCCTTCGTTTCAACCAACATGAATCCTGCGCCCAGAAAGAAAAGCTGAACGTTGAGTGGAGTCACGAAATTCGTGCGCCTCACACTCGATACCGCCGGAGTGCGTTTTTTCTCTCGAGGTAGAAATAGAAAAATCAGTAGCAGTCCCAGCCCACCCATAATCAGCATTCCACGCAAGCTCAAGGTCGGAATCATTGGCTCGCGCAAATACAAGAAGGGCCAGTCGTCAGTTGCGCTTCGCAGTTCACCCTGGGGAGGCAATACCGTCGCTAACCCAAACCGCTGCCACTGAGATGTTGGCGCCTGATCGTTCGCCTTTGCCCGTTCAACGGACGACGCCATTTCCGGTCCGACCTCGAAGCCGTTGGGAGTTGACGGCCCCGGTGGTTGATCGAGACGCAACCAATAGACAGGCTGGCGAGCAAAGCTATTCCTTAATTCGCTGGTGTCGCCGGCGAAGAAGATTGTGAAGTCTCCAAACGTCGCTTTCTCCGGCTCAATCAGCTGTCGGTAGGGCAAAGTCAGCGCCAATGAATTGCCGGCGCCAAACGCTTCGTCCAACCCTTTTTGGAGGCGCGCGGCGAGCCAACCCTGACGGAAGTAGTTGTAAATAACGAAGGTACCGTTTGGTTTGAGTTGACGGCGCACGTCTTCAAACGCCTGCCGGGTGAAGAGAAAACTTTCCAGACGGATATTGCTGTAACCGCTGTGCAGCACTAATGAGTCGACCAGCGCATACACGATCAAATCGTATTTGCGTTCAGGGGAGCGAAGGAAGTTGCGTCCATCATCAAGATGAATGGTGACACGCTCGTCACGATAAGGTTGGTCAGGATGAAAAGTTCTTCCCAGGCGATAGATCGCGGGATCAATCTCAACTGCATCGACATGTCTTGCACCCCACTGTAAAGCTCGACTCACGTCGTTACCGGAGCCGGCGCCGATAATGAGTACGTCACCAAAAGGCGGCCTTCCCGCATCTCGATTCAGCAGGTGTGGCAGGGCATACGCCGGGAAGTTTTCACTTCGCGAAACCATATGCTGGTGATAAATGAGGTTTACTGAAAGCGACAGATCAGCTGGCTTAAAATCAATGCGGTAATACGGTGACCAGAACTGCTGCATTACCGGCCCGTCCGTACGTTGATGACTAAGGGGCGTAAACGATGCAAGCCAAACTGTCAGTAAGAGAAAAGCGGCCGTTAGAAAGCGTCGGCCGACCAGCTGTTTGGGAAAACGATCCCCCGGTGAGATGAAATAGAAGTAACCGAGTCCGATCGACACCAGAAGAAACCACCAGAACGCGGGAATCTCCAGCCATGAACACACCGCAAACAGCACGATTCCGGCAATGCTCCCTACGATGTTGAGCGTGTAGGCTTGCACACGATTGGGCCACCGCTGAAGCGCACGACCCAGCTTCTGTCCCGGTCCGACAAAAGCCAGTGCAATGACGATAAAGAAGAACCCGCAGAGAACTTCAACCGGTATCGCGTATCGAGAAAGATCCTGACTGTGATATTCAGCGCCGAAATAGACCTGCTGAGGCGAGGCTTGGTTCCCCACATCAACAAATTTCCCGAAAGTGCTGCTGCTTATCTCAACCGCATGAGCCGCCGCCAGCGCAACAACGAGCAAGAACGGCGTCCAGATCAAATAATTGCGACGATGGCGGGCCGCCACACAGCCGACAGACATGCCCAGGAAAGATGCAAGCAGCACGACGTTGGTGAAAAAAGTCAGGTAAAGAACGTGAGCAGGAAACCAACGAATGGCAGCCAGTTCAAGAAACAAAATAAGTAGGCTAATCAGAAACAGCTCAAAGCCATTGCGGAGACTGGATGAAGTCGTTGGACTGAAGTTGGCCAAAGGAATGGAGCGGATCTTAACACGAACTTTCACGGCTGTTCGTGTAATTCGTGGATCGTCCCTAATACGACGGCGAAAATCGATCCACGAATCAACACGAACAATACGAAAGTGAACTGCAAAGCCTGCACACCAACGCACATCGAGACGTCTTGCGCGTGCCTGGCGAACTCACATACCATGCGCGCCCAATTTGTCACCCCTGGTAAGAACTGCAAAAGAGGAGAGATCGGACCCCATGACGTGGTGCGGAAATAAGCTGACGCTCTTGTGCGTAATTCTTCTGGTGAACCTGGCAGGTTCGACCGCCGGTTATGGTCAGTCGAGGTTCGTCACCACGCGTGGCAAAGATGTAGTCTCACCAGATGGCAAACCGCTTCTGCTGAAAGGCATTAATCTTGGTAACTGGCTATTACCTGAAGGCTACATGTTTAAGTTTAAGACTGCTAATTCTCCGCGGCGGATCGAGACTGTAATAAATCAACTGGTTGGTGAAGAGGAAGGAAGACGTTTTTGGAAAACGTATCAACAGAATTACATAACGCGGGAAGACATCAAGTTTATAAGGCAATCCGGTTTCAACTCGGTGCGCGTTCCTTTCAGTTATCGATTGTTTGTAACCGAAACGGAACCTCGGAGGTTGGAAGGCGCAGGATACCGGCTTCTGGACGATGTCGTCGCGTGGTGCAAAAGCGAATACCTATACGTAATTCTCGATATGCATGCCGCACCGGGCGGCCAGACTGGCGATAACATCGATGATAGTTGGGGTTATCCATTCCTTTTTGAAAGCGCTGAAAGCCAGCAGTTGACAGTAAACATATGGCGTAAAATTGCCGCACGTTATCAAAACGAACCCATAATCATCGGATACGATCTACTCAACGAGCCGATTGCCCATTACTTTGATGCGGCCAGTCTTAATTCGAAGCTTGAACCGGTTTAT
>DATEPF010000308.1:0-7539 GCA_035273325.1 Pyrinomonadaceae bacterium
CAGCATCCGCACAACGAGAGCGCCCATAAAAAGTCGCAACAGAAAAGCACCGTGACGTTCCTGCTTGTAGACAATCAAGCCGACCAGCAGCGCCACAGCAGTGCATAACAAGACAGCCTTGGAAGTGTCGAACCTGCTAACAACGCCGTACTCCTCAGTAAAAGGTGCGACCAGCGTGGGCACGACGACAACGATGAAGATGCAGAGACCGAAATATAAAAATGATAATGCTGCGTTCATGTTTAAACGTCGTCCGGTAGATCTAACCTTGTCTTGCGCTCAATCAAAAATTTGTCTTCGTCACTCAGTTCCTTAATCGCCTTCGCAGGAACACCCGCAATCAAACGGTTCTCCTCAGTCAATGCGCCGGTAACTACTGAACCAATTCCAACAATGCACCGGGAAGGCAACGAACCACCCGGGGCGATCCGAATCTCTGATCCGACATAGGTAAATGAACCTATATCAATAGGGCGCGTCCGCTGCCGGTTGTGCGTCCACAAAGACGAATTCCGGCCACCGATTATGGAGCGCCTGCCAATCTCTACGCGATCGGTAAAATCTACTTTGTGTCCCGTCGTGATGATGCTTCCGGGGCCGAGCGTGAACCGCGGATCAGTGGGATTAACGACATCGGGATCCGGTATTGAGTTGATTTGATTGGTGCGAATTATTTCTGAATAACGACCCAATCGCACTTCATCACCGCCTCGAATGATATTCAAGTGACCAATCTTCACATGATCACCCATCGAAATCTTTTTCACGCCCAAAACGAGGTTTAGATGTCCTATCAGAACATCGTCTGCGATCTCACATTCCTGGGCATCGATGATGCTCACACCGATGCGCACCCGCTTTCCAATCCGATAGCCATAAAACAGCCGGTAGCAGGGGCGCTTCAGGAATGAGGGAAGCAAGGCAATCAGGGCCAGCATTGCAAGCCTGAATTTGCTGGTCTTGCGCATTCGATGCTTAAACCGCCAACGATCCTTTTACCGCTTGTCTAAGAACATCCGCCAATTTGTCCGCTTGCGCGGCGAGCGTGTAATGGTCAAGAACGTGTTGCCGTCCTGCGATTCCCATCGCTCGACGTCGTTCACGGTCGACAATCAATTGGCTCAATGAGTCTCGCCACTCGTCCGGGGTCCCGGCGTTGAAATGTGTCGTTCCGTGCTCGCCGATCTCTCCCAGCACACCTACCGGTGTGGCCACATAAGGAATGCCGACACTCATGTATTCAATCGCCTTGAAACCTGATTTCCCTGCGGCCCAGGTGTCGGCGTAGAGCGAAGCATCAATTGGGTAAAGTCCAATGTCAAACGACTGAAAGTCCGCCACTTCTCGACTCAGTTCCCATTCCAAATTTTCAATCTTCACGCCCGGAATTTCTATTTCACTTTTGCCGGCGCCAACGATCTTCAGTCGAAATTCGTGGGCGCGAGCTAAATCCTGCAATACCGGAAAAATCGATTCCAAATAAGGAAAGGTGGAGTGGGTACCAACCCAACCCAACACCACCTGTTCGTTCTCGGCCGCGACCGGATGAAAGACGTCCGTATCAACCACTGTGGGAATTACGACCGCCTTCGTTCCCTTGCTATTCACATATTCCGCGATAGCCCGGTTTCCACACGTGACAACACTCGCCCAGCGGATTAGATCGTCCGTTTTCCTGAACCATTTCAACAGTTTGCCGACGTTCCCATATGTCGGACTAGTATAGGGGACGTATGTAGGGTCGTCCAAGTCAAGCACCATTGGACGTCCGCTAAAACGCATAGCGAGCCACTCTATTACCGGCGGACCAAAGATCATTGCCTCACGTTGGATGAGAATAACGTCGGCGTGGCGCGCGTCAAATGAGTCTCCCAAACGCTTGACACTAGCGGTCAATAACTTAATCGCCGTTTGGGCAGCGGCGCTCGATTGATAAAAACTTGCGAACAGTTCCGAGTCGAGAAAAGGACTCAACTTAAGTTCGATGCCACGCTCGGCAAGTGGTCCAATAAACTGATGCAAGCGATAACGCGTGGCTGCTGCTTCAACTGGATAAGACGCAAACGCCAAAACTTTCATCGGGACCCCGAGCTACGCCGCAAGCACGCGTTCATAGAGGCGCGCGTATCTTTCAACTCCCACGCGGCCCACGTCAAAGAATTTTTCCGCGGTGTCGCGAGCCGCGAGATGCAGCGCGTCACGATTAGCTAATAACTTCCGAACAGCGGTCAGGGCCTTCGAATAGCTGGCATCCGTCAGCTCTTCCACCAAGGCGCCTATCTCACCATTACTGACGAGAGCATCTGAATCGCCGACGCCGGCATTGATGATCAGAGGTAATCCGCACCCCAGGTACTCGGCATTCTTAGTTGGCGATGACGCTTGTTTCGAAAAGCATGGCCGAATAAACGCGAGGCCAATGTCGCCCGCCGACAAGTACGACGAAACTTCGGCAGGGGCCGCGGCCTTCACGGTGTAATTCTCTCCGCTGATTCCGCGATCGTTCATCAAACTGCGTATGCGGTCGTGCTTGAAGGGCGTGAGCCAAAGAAAATGGGTCGACGGTTGCTCGCGTAAAACTTGCGCGAAGAAATCGGCCATCTCGTCGGTTAGATACCATCCATCGATCGAACCGGAATAAACAATTGTCAGTCGATCCTCTAATCCAAGTTCGGCACGGCGCTTCTTCCGTTCTGATGCACTGAAGCTAAAGGTCTTCAGGTCCGCGCAACACGGAACTACTTCATGCGATATCGCGCGTCCGCGCAGTCCTTCCCATTGCGTAATAATGGGCCAGATCTTCTCCGTCAAAGTAACCACGCCGTCAGCAGCAGCAAGGGCACGGCGTTCCATCGTTTTCGTTATTCGAAAAGGTAAACTGTCTTGTTTCCAGTGGTTCGCGTCAACATATTCTTCCGCCATCAGTCCACGGATATCAAAGATGAACTTGACGCCCAACTGCTTCTTCAGTGCGAGCGCGATCGTGGCAGGTATATGGCTGCGGGCATGGACCATCTCGATACGGTTCTTCTTCACCAACCGTTTCGCATATGCGATCCCTCTCAGAACATCATAAGTGGTTGCCGGAATCGAAGGGGTTTGATGATAACGAAGCCAGTGCCAATCAATGTTTTGTTCAGCCAGCTGCGTTTTTAAAGCGGCACATCTTCCTGGACCATCACCTGCAAACGCCTGATCGCGTTCAAAACTCAGAAGCGTAAAAATCACGCCCTTCTTCGCAAGCTCACGCAGATAGGGAAGCACCTGGCTCTGGCCCAGTGGTTCAAGCATCCCGTTATATGAAATGAACAGCACCCGTCGGCCCTCGAGCGATCTGTTCTGCGCATCTGGAAAGGTCATCAAGGATACGTTAATCAGCGTGCGGATCGAATAGGCTCAGCGGTGTGGAAGTAGGCCTGGATCCAACCAACAAATGTGGCGAGATCAATGGCCAAAGTAATGATCAACAAATGAATCCAACGCAACGGATTAAGCAGCTCTAAAAAACTCAGTGTTTCGCGACGGCGCCAAACATTCTTGAATATCCGCAGAAACAGGCCCGCTGGTATAGCCAGCAAAAACCACCAAATTCCGCTGGCCAACGCCAGGATCATAACTATCAACGCCAGGACATATTGTCGTGCAATGCCGTAATGCCAGTACCGCTGCCGGCCTGCCAGCACGTTATGACGTGAGTACAGAGCAAACTTACGAAACGTCGACAATAGCGAAGGTCGCAACTGCCACCAGACCGTAGCTGCCGGGGCCCAACCGATTTTGAAACCGCGTTGTTCAACCTGTTCTATAAAAATGAGATCTTCGGCCGCTCTCAGATCCTCGAAACCCACCGTTTGCCAAACACTCCGCCGCAACAGACATGAAGCGATGGAGGGGCCCCGCATCCTTTGCCCGGCACGCTCCTGCTTAGGTGCAACGTAAACCAGTGCCGCGTTGCGCTCAAAAAAACTGACAATCAAGGGCTCGTAGTTGCCGTAGACCACATCGACCTGGGGGTCCTGCTGAACGACTTTCAACAACTCCTCCAACCAACGGGAATCCAACTTAATTCCGGCGTCCGTTAGAGCTACCCATTCGTGTGTCGCTGCGGAGATGCCAATGTTACGGCCCTTTCCCGGGCTGGCTGGACCAGCTTCGATCACCTGAATCGGAGTCTGAGTTAGTGAAGCCTCTCTCAATAGCGCGACCGTTTTGTCCTCGCTGCCACCATCAACAAAAACAACTTCATCCGCCGGCCGGGTCTGCGCACGGATACTAGCGAGTAGCCGCTCCACCGTCGCCTCCTCGTCACGCACCGGAATTACAAGCGAGACTGAAAGTGGCTTCATAACGGTTGCATCCTTCAAAAGGTGCCGATCATTAGCCGGATAAGACGACGCTGTAACATTACGAAACTGGTTCGGTGGTGGGGTTATCGGTAAACCGGAATGCGCATTAATGCGGCAGATTTTTCGATTGTAAACAAAACCGAGTCTGGCCATCCCGGATGGAGGCCAGACTCTTTGTAGATCGGCTCGAACCTCAACGGTTACCGCGCTTCGGCAGTGTCACCCTCAGCGTCTTCCGGCTTATCGTCAGAGTAGTAGCTCGAGTAGTAGCCCGAATAGTAGTAGTCGTGGCTCTCAACCTTCACATTATTTACCACTACACCAAAGATGTGCGCGCCAACGTCAAGCAACTGCTGCTTTGCACGTCTCACCACAGCTCTTGAACTCCGGCCGCCATGGACCACCAGCACCACGCCATCGACCATCGTTGACAGTATTGACGCGTCGGTAAATGAAATGGCCGGCGGAGAATCAAGCACAATGTGCGCATAGCGCTCGCCCGCTTTCGCCAGCAGCTTACGCATTTGGTCGGAACCGAGCAGTTCCGCCGGGTTCGGCGGAACCGGACCGGAAGTCAGAAACTTAAGGTTTGGTTGTTTGTCATAGCTCTGGACCATGGCATCGAGATCGGTTTCCCCTGACAACCAGTTGGTTAGACCCCGGGTGTTCGGCGCCTCGAAGTGTGCGTGAAGTCGGGGACGTCTCAAGTCACAGTCGACAATCAATATCTCCGCGCCGGTTTGCGCCAGCATGAATGCGGTGTTGACGGCAGTAGTGGTCTTGCCTTCTGAAGGTTGACTTGACGTCACCAGAATCGTCTTGGGCGGCTGGCCTGCTGACGACAACAACAGCGACGTACGCAAGTGCCGATACGACTCAGCGATCGGTGAACGGACGTCTGTAATCATTGCCAGTGCGGTAGCGTCCACCGGCGCACCGCGAGACTGTCCGGGAACGCCAAGCAAGCGGCCGCGATCGCGGCTCGCGGGTATCAAGGCGAGAGCCGGCAAATGCAAGTAACGATCGACGTCGTCAACGGATTTCAGGGTGTCGTCGAGGAAATCAAGTAGGAAGGCCAGACCGATGCCGGCGCCTAACGACAAGAGAAACGCAACGAGAACATTTCGCATGCGCTGTGGGCCAATAGGCGACTTCGGCAGCCGGCTGTAGGTAGCCACACTGACGTCATTTGTTCTGCCGCCGCTGCTTACCTGTAGCTCTCTTTGCCGTTGAAGCAACGTGTTCAAATACTGTGTGTCAGTTTCCAACTGCTGCGTCATCGCCATCAGATCAATCTGATTGCGAGTCTTTTCCGTGCTGGTGCTCTTTTGCTGCTCATACGATCGGCGCAGCAGGCCTTCTCTCGCGGCCGAAGCTTCATAACGCCGTTGAATGGACGTGACAATTTCAGACGGGGCTTTTTCTAACTCTGCTTCCAACCCTAGTAATTGAGCATCAATCTTTTTTACTTCGGGCCATTCCGGAGTGTAAATAATTAGCAGCGCTTCGCGTTTTTGGTTGAGCTCGGAGATCTTTTCTCTGAGTTTCTCAACTCGGCTGGATGTATTAACGTCCGGTATCGAGAAAGGATCTTTCTCCTTGCGCGCCGCTCCCAACTGCGACTGCAGATTCTTTCTTTCATTCTCGGCTTCGAGTAATTGACCACTAAGAGTCATCAATCGCGAAGCTTCAACGCTGCCACCGCCTTTGGTGTCCAAAGAAAGATCTTTGTTCTTGGCGTAATTGAAACGTACTTCCTGTTGGTGCTGGATCTTGGTTTGGAGTTTCGCAATTTCGCCCGCAAGTAAATCTTCCGCATCGGAGGAGTGTTCCGTTGCTCGCTCGAGGTTGTTGTTAACGAATACTTCCGCGAGCGTGTTTGCCACCTTCTGAGCGATTACCGGATCAGAATGAATGAACTTGATCTTTACGAGGTTTGTGCCCTGCACCGGTTCAATTTCTTCGCCGCCGATGATTGCATCTTCGTACGGCTCTAATTTCGCCAGTTGCTCAGGTGTTAATGCCTCGGTGGACACCTGGCTAAGTCCGACTACTTTCAGGCCTTCGTGAGATTCCGCCGGCGGGGCAGCAACCTTACGCGGACTGGAAAAAATTCTGCGCAACGACGTAAAAACACCGCCCTGTGTGTGACCGCCAAAAAACGCCGGGTTGTTTTGCAAGTCGAGCGTCAACGCCACCTGTCGCGCAAGTTCCGGGTTTTCGAGCAACTTCAACTGCGTACCCCAGAACTTAGGATCGCTCGTACCCTGAATCACAATCTTGTCTGTTTGAAGAACGTTCGGGGCCTTTTGCTCAATGCGAATTGTAGTCTCGCCCGCGTAGATTGAAGGTGCTCGAAACGCTTGAATCGTCACCAGTGAAGTGACCACCACAACCAAACTAAGGATCAGCCACTTTCGCTTTAGAACAACAAACAGGTAATCACGAATACCAGCGGATTCAGAGGAACTGCCATACGGTTTTCCATATGACTTCGGGGCTACCAAATCCGAAAGCGGGCGGTCGAGGCCGCGTTCAACCCCGGACAAGGGCAGGAGGCGATTATCTTGCGACATCATATTTTTTCTAAACCTTCAAACTTATAAGACTCCGAGAAGGGAGAATAATAACAGACACAGTGAGTCTGGCAAACGCCGACGAAACGCAAACCTGGTCGACAACGACCTTTAACCGGTCCAGGACTCGTTCGTCCTAAACGGCCAGGGAACGGTTCGTCTCACGTTCGACAAAGTCGCGAAGACCGACCCGCCAGTCTCGCATCGCCGGCAGGCCGATTTCCGGTGACAAAATACAGCGCAGCCTTGAATTTCGGGGGCGTGCCGCCGGACGCTTCAACTCATCCATGCTGACGGAGACAATTTCAACGTCACGGTACCCGGCGATCTTCAGTGCCTCTTTTGCGAACTCTTCAAAGGTGACTCCATCCCCAGCGTTAACCACGTGATAGATGCCGGGATGATTTTGTTGGCCCAGTTCACGTAGCCGCACCGCTAGGTCGCGCGCATAAGTTGGAGTTCCATACGCATCATTAATCGCACTAATAGTGTGGCCCGAACCGGCGCGCTCGACGATCTTGCTCAGAAAATTGTTGCCGCGGGGACCAAACACAAATCCCGTCCGTGCCACGATGGTGTTTTTGTTTTCTGTCCGGGAGCGCGCTTCGCCTTCAAGC